>CAZFUP010000009.1:0-19511 GCA_964522055.1 uncultured Gammaproteobacteria bacterium | reverse complement strand
TTCAAACTTGGTAATCTGGCGGAGACGAGAGGATTTGAACCCCTGATACTCTTTCGAGTATTCCGCATTTCGAGTGCGGTGCTTTCAACCACTCAGCCACGTCTCCTTATTTATTTAGTAAATATTCAATTTCTTTTTTATTAAGATTTCGCCATTTTCCCTCTTCTAGATTTCCTAAAGATATTCCAGCCAAACTAATTCTTTTTAAATCTAGTATAGTTAATTTAAAATAATTAAACATTCTTCTAATTTGTCTTTTTTTACCTTCGCTTAAGGTTATTATAAATGTGTTGTTTTGTAAATATTCTGCTTTAACAGCTTTCACTAATCCATCGCCTTCGCCAATATCAATTCCTTTTATAAATTTTTCTGAAATTAACTTAGGTTTTTCTATCTTTTCTTTTAACTTAACTTGATATTCTTTTTTATGTTCAAAACTAGGGTGAGAAAGCTTAAAAGCCAAGTCGCCGTCATTTGTCAGCAGAACTAATCCGCGGCTATCTTTGTCTAGACGACCAACAGCAAATAATCTTTCTTTGTTAGGAAGTAGATCGAAAATATTTTTTTCATTTGGAAAGCGACGGTTAGTGCAGGTGTATCCACGAGGTTTGTTTAACATTAAATAAATTGCTTCTGGCTGAGAAGAAAGTTTCTTTCCTCTTATTTCAATTTTGTCCTTTTTTAAATCAATCTTATCACCCTTTTTGGCTATTTGGCCGTTTATTTTTATCTCATTATTTTCAATAAGTACTTCTGCTTTTCGGCGTGAGCAAAAACCACTTAAAGCAATTGCTTTTTGTAGTACAATCTTCATATTTCTTTATCTTTAATTTGGTGATGTAAATTCAGTAAGCCAATAAAAGACAGAATTATGAAAAACATTACCGCTAAATCATTTTTAAAATAAGGAACGTCAACTAAGCCATGGGTCATAATTACTATCAGTGAACTAAAAAGACCAAGAGCCAGATATTTTTCTTTTCTATTTTCAGGATTTTTGTTGCGAGAGAGTTTAAAAGCTAAAAAACAAGCTTTAAAGAAAAGCCAGAAAAAAGCTAAGGCGCCAAAAAGACCAATTTCTGTCCAAAAATTTAAAAAGATATTATGAGGGTAAAGATATATTTCTACCGGTTGCCAATATTTTTTTTGTAAATCTAAGTTAGCCCAAGTTAAAGCATCAAAATTTTCAATTTTATCACGATTAAAAAATATTCCCTCTTGGTGATAAGGCAAAACGGCTCTTTGATAATTACTTAAACCATTACCACTAATAATATGTCCTTCTTTAAACAAGTTTATTGTCTCTTTCCATTGTTGCAAACGTATTTGTCCAGATAAATCTTGAAAAGATATTTTTTCCCAAACAGTATTTCGGATATTTGTAGATGACAAAATAGTTATTAAAATTAGCAGACTGGTAATAATAGTTATTCTACTTTTTTTACCTCCAGAAAAAAGGCCGAAGGTTAATAGTCCAGCAGCGATACCAATAAGAGCTCCTTCGGACTTAGCAAAATAAACTGAAATAATGGAGCCAAGTATAATAGCAATTATTAATGATTTTTTGATAATATTTTGAATAGATACTTTTTTGGGCAAAGAGAATAACCAGCCAACCAGGATTAGTATTAAAGGGGAGAGATATAAGCCAACAGCGTTTGGATATTCAAACCAAGAAACAACGCGACGGGTAGCTTCTTCAGCCCAAAAACTATTAGGAATTAATTGTCCAGTTATTTTTTGATAAATAGCTAAAATTATTATACTAGCAGCTGAGAGAAGAAATCCCCATAAAATTTTAGACCAATCTTTCTTATTTTTATAAATATTTATTATTAAAATAAAAACCAAAATTGGTTCAAAGAAATAAGCTTTCCAGGCTCCTAGAGCGCTATTTTGAAATCCAGCAACAAAAATAGCAATGAAAGATAAAATAGTAAGAGCAATAATTTCCCAAGAAAAGGGATAGGGTTTTCTTTTCTGTTGATTTTTTAAAGAATTTTTAAAGTTTGGCCAAAATTCTTTAATAAACCAAACGGCAAAAGTAATTAAAATCATTATCTCTAGTAATGTTGATGGTAGGGAAAATAAAGAGAACCTTATTAAATAAGCAGGTAGAGAAGCGATTAAAAAAAACAAAGCATAGTCTAAGCGCAACCAGGCGAGAATGGTAAAAAAAGAAGAAAATAGTAAGATAGCTATTGGCATATTTGTTTATAATCAGATAAGTATTATTATAACATTAGGGAATTGTTTTAGAAAGAAAGTCATTGATTAATAATTTTTAATTTTGGGTTAATAAAAGAAGCTGCCTAAGGGACAGCTTCTTTTATCTTTAATAAAATTTTTAATTAGCTCTTTCAACGTATTCTCCTGTTTCAGTATTTACTCTTATAACATCGCCTTCGTTTATAAACATAGGAACGTTTATTTTTGCACCGGTTTCTAGTTCTACTTGTTTGTTAACATTACCAGCGGAATTTCCTTTAACACCAGGAGGCGCACTGATTACTTTGAATTCCATTTTAATTGGTAAACTTATTGATACTGGCTTGTTCTCAAAGTATAAAACATCAACATCAGTGCCATCTTTTAGAAATTCAGCTGCTTCGCCGATTTCTTCTACAGGAAGATTGAATTGTTCATAGGAGGTATTATCCATGAAATAAGCTTCCTCTTTGTCTTTATACATAAAGTTAGCTTTTTTGGTTTCTGTTTCTGCTTCTTCTGCCTTTTCTGTACCTTGGTAGGTTTTTTCTAGGACATTTCCATTAATTAAATTACGGCATTTTATCTTTAAAACCGCGCCACCTCTTCCCATTTTATGATGGTCAGTTCTTATAATGATATATGGTTCGGCGTTAAGCTTTATAACTTTGCCTGTTTTTATTTCATTAAAATTCAGCATAAATTTTCAGCTTTTATAATAATTATTTATGAGTTGGAGCAAGCAGAGCCATAATTCGAGCCCTTTTTATTGCTGTTGATAGCTTTCTTTGATGCCAAGCGCAGACTCCAGTTCTATCTCCTGGTAAAATTTTCATAAAAAAATTAACGAATTTTTTTAAGGTGCGAACATCTTTATAATCAACATCAAGATTGTTAACGCAAAAATAGCATTCTTTTGTTTTTTTTGTCATATTATTTATTATTAAAAAGGAATATTTTCAACACGAATTTCTTCGTCTTCAGGGTTGCTTTCAGGGATTTCAATTGTTGCTTCGTTTCCGCCATTGTTCACAGAAGCTGTTCCTGTAGCCATACCACCCTTAGAATCTAACATTATCATATTTTCTGCAACGATTTCTGTTCTATATCTTTTCACACCTTCTTGTCCGGTCCAATCAGTTGTCTGTAATCTTCCCTCTATAAAAACTTTTGAGCCTTTACGTAGATATTTAGAACAAACTTCTGCTAATTTGCGCCAAGCAATTATATTGTGAAACTCAGTTTTCTTTTGTTGCTGTCCACTTTGGTCTGTCCAAATTAAATTAGTGGCAACAGAAAAAGAAGCGACATTCTGACCGGATGGAGTAGTTCTTAATTCCGGGTCGCGAGTTAAGTTGCCGATAATCATAGCTTTGTTTAGATTCATATTTTTGGGTAACCCTTTTAACGGGGTTATTAATTAAATTAAATCATTAGCATTTAAAATGCCCTCTAATTTTTCATCTAAATCTTTTAAATCAACTCGTTCATTTTTTTCTTTAGTTGATTTTACAGCTGGTTTTTCTTTAGGCAACTCTTTTTCTTTAGCAGATTTTTCTTTTTCTTGAGCTGCTTTTTTAGAATCAATTTTAGCCCTAATTATTTCTTCTTTTTTTAAATCTTCAGCTGTTTTTGGTTTTTTAGCGATAATTTGATGACGCAAAACCTCGGTTGATAATCGTAAGTTTTGATCGATTTTAGCTAGTAAGCTCCCCTCTAGATCAAATTCAAACAAGGCATAATAGCCATAAGCATTGTGTTTGATTTCATAAGCAAGTTTTTTCTTGCCCCAATATTCAGAATGTGTTATCTCTCCACCATTTTCAGTGATAACTTGGCTTACTTTTTCTGTTATTTTTTTAGCCTCGTCATCGGTAAACTTATTCGACACTATAAACAAAATTTCGTAGTGTTTAGTGCCGCTTGCTTTTGTTTTTGACATAATTATTTTAGATTAAGATCTTTAAAGATTTTTTAAGTGAATATTAAATAATCAATAAAAACCTGTTATTAAATAAAATCCCCCAGTATTCAAAAGCCTTGAGGGTTTTAGAATACCTTTAATCATGCAGTATAGTTAGCATAATTATTTTGAGACAAGCTCAAAACATGGGAAAGATATGTTGTTTATTAATTTGTTTACTTAGGTTATCATATATGTTTGTAAATTGCAAGAGTTTTTATTCTAGAGATTGCCAGACTTAAAGTATTAGGATAGAATTTAGAGTATGAAATACTTCTTTGTTTTAGGGACAAATACCAGCTTGTCGTTAGCTGAGTTAGCATCTGTTTTGGATTTGAAAAAAACTTGGTTAATATCAGGGGATTTTTTACTTTGGGAAACGGAAACAGAAATAAATCCTGAAAGTTTAATGAAGCGATTAGGTGGAGTGATAAAAATAGGGAAAATTATAGAAAAAACAGTTAAAAATGATAAAAATATTGTTGAAATTTTAGCAAAAATAGTTTTAAACAAACAAAAAGAAGGGGATGGCGGTAAATTTAATTTTGGTTTTTCTGATTACGGAAAACTTTCTTTAAACAAACGAGATTTGGGCATGAAATTAAAAAAAAGACTCAGTGAATTAAAAATTAGCTCTCGTTTTGTTGTTAGTCGAGAAAGAACTTTGTCCAGTGTTGTTGTCGAGCAGAATAAATTGTTAAGAAGAGGTATTGAATTAGTTTTTGTAGAAATCCAGGAAGATGTCTTAATAGGAGAAACTTTAGCAGTTCAGCCCTTTAAAGACTTGTCTCGTCGTGATTATGGTCGGCCAGCCAGAGATGATCTTTCGGGTATGATACCACCAAAATTAGCTCAAATTATGCTAAATCTAGCTCAGATAAGTAATTTAGAAAGTGTTATCGTTGATCCTTTTTGTGGTTCGGGAACGATTTTAAGTGAAGCGATTTTAATGGGTTATAAAAATATATTTGGTTCAGATTTATCTAAAAAGGCGGTAGATGATACCTATAAAAATATTTCTTGGATTAAAGAGCTTTATCAAATAAATGACGTTAAGGTAAAATTAGTTGTAAAAAATGTAGTCAACTTATCAAAGTTTATAAAAGCTGATTTTGTTGAAGCTATTGTTACCGAACCATTCTTGGGTCCGCAAAGAGGTTTAATTGATTTTAAAACAGTTATTTCCAATTTAGAATCGTTATATAGCGAGGCAATTAGCCAATTTAAAGTAGTTTTAAAAACAGGCGGGCGAATTGTTATGGTTTGGCCTTTCTTTTATGGCCAGAAGCCAATAAACCCTGATTATAGCGGATTTAAGATGGTAGACATGCTCCCTTTAAATTTAAAGGCTAATGATTTTATTAAAAAACACAATAGAGCGACCATTATTTATGGTCGCTCTGGTCAAAAGGTATATAGAGAAATTGTTGTTTTGGAAAAAATTTAATTTATTTTTATTTACTAACAAGAAAGTGACAAACATCACCATCTTGTACTATATAATCTTTCCCCTCGGTTCTTATAAGGCCGAGCTCTCTTGCTTTAGGCTCACTACCGCATTCTACTAGCTTTTCCCAGTTAATTATCTCAGCACGGATAAATCCTTTAATAAAATCAGTATGGATTTCTCCGGCTGCTTGAGGGGCTTTTGAGCCCTTTTTTACTGTCCAAGCCCTGGTCTCATCTGAACCAGTTGTAAAAAAAGTCTCAAGTCCTAATAATTTATAGGAAATTTGTATTAACTTATCCAATCCACTCTGTTTTAGCCCTAATTCTTTTATATATTCAGCCTGTTCATCCTCTGGAAGATTCATTATTTCTTCTTCTAATTTTACATTAATTTTTAATAAAAAATCACTTATTTTATTTAAATCACTTTCTTGGTAATTTTCATCTATATTAAGTAAGTATAAAATTGGTTTATTTGTTAAAAGATTCAAATTTTTTACAAAAAAAAGATCTTCTTCTGCAAAAACAAGTTCTCGAGCTGATTTTCCAGCAGCTAAGTGTTCGTAAATTTTCTCTAATATTTCAGTATTGTGTATCAATTCTTTGTTACCACTCTTTGCTTCACGACGACTTTTATCTAGTCTTTTTTCAATACTAGACAAATCAGCTAGTATTAACTCAGTATTTATAGTCTCCTGGTCATCCTTTGGATCTATATGGCCATTTACATGAATTATATTATTATCCTTAAAATCTCTTATTACTTCACAAATAGCATCACATTCTCTAATATGAGCTAAAAATTGGTTGCCAAGACCCTCTCCTTTACTAGCTCCAGCCACTAGACCGGCAATATCAACAAATTCAATAGTTGTGGGAATTATTTGTTTTGGATGAGATATTTCTGCTAATTTTTGCAAACGATAATCAGGAACCTTTACCACGCCAACATTAGGATCAATGGTACAAAAAGGATAATTAGCTGCTTCTACACCTTTTTTTGTTAATAGATTGAACAAGGTTGATTTACCAACATTTGGCAGTCCAACAATTCCTATAGAAAGTGACATAATTACTACTAGTTTAATAATAAATTAACTAACAAAACTACTATAACACATTTTTGAATAAAAAAAAGAGACCCATCACGAGCTTTTTTTATATAAATAAGAATATAATAATAAGCAATCGGATGAGTCTCATCCTTAATAACGCATTTTTTCTTGATATGTTATCAAGGAGTTTTATCATCTTTGCTGACTTAAAGAAGTTTTTTTACCAGCTTTTAGTAGATTATTATTTTTTTAAATATTTAGCTAATTTAGATAAGATTAAGCAAACTTGTTATTTATTTGTTGCTGTTTTCTCGTCTGTTTTGATTAGCCGCTGTTTTCTACTTAGCTTATTGTGACACGTCAGCGTTGTCTTTTTTTTAAAGCTAGTTAAAGAACCTATAATTATTATAGCACTTTAGAGTTAAAGGGTCAAATATTGTGGACTTAAAGTAATGAAATAAACGAATATTTAATATTTTGTTTAATTTTAGTTAAATTATTTATAAAAATAAATTTCTATTTGCTTTAAGTCTAAGCTACATTGGACTTAAAATGTAGTTTTATACACAGAAAACACAAGTTATGCACAGGCGTGGTTTAAATGATGAATTTAAAAAATAGACAAACATTTGACAAAAATTAAGTATTAGTTTAAAATAAAAAATCTTGACTGTATGGTTAGGAACCCAGCTTCGGGTAGTGAGCAGAGATCTTTAAAAATATGTTTATGTTATGGAAATAATACATTATTTTCCTGGTTTGGGACTAGGCGCTCAAAAGTATAATTACGCCGAAAAGTTAGCCGAAAAGCTGGCAAAAAAAGAAGGAAAATTCTTCTTGGTTTGTGCTGAATACAGTGAAAGTAAACTCCTTGGTCTTTCTGAAGGCCTAGATATTGCTTTAGCGCTTGACCCAGAAGAAGCGCCTATCCTTTTCTGCAGCTTTATGCATTACCATCAATTCTTGGAGAACTTCTCTGGGAAGGTAAAGGCTAAAAAGTTTAAAGAGCTCATGTCTCGCCCCAGGGTTCGTTTTATCCGTTTAGGAGAAACGATAAGCGCCAAGGATTGGTATGAAGAATACCAGAAGGCTTTGGCTAATGAAAAAAACAATTTTTAAAACAAAAAACCGGTTGCAAACAGCCGGTCTTTTTTTATTTGAGGCTTGAGTGGGATTCGAACCCACGAATGACGGTTTTGCAAACCGCAGCGTTAGACCACTTCGCCATCAAGCCCTGAAATTGAATTTTAACTTATCTTTTTTAACTTGTAAACCTATTTTAAAGGTAAGTTAGGATTAATTTTTAAATTCTTAAAACTAGTTTGTGTTTTTCTTTTTAATTTAAAAAACGCAGCTGCCGCTATCATGGCAGCGTTGTCAGTAGTATAAATTTTTTCAGGAACCAAAAAATTAACTTTATTTAAAGATTTAAAAACAGCTTCCATTAAAGACGATCTTAAAGTTTCGTTAGCGCTTACCCCTCCAGACAGCATAACAGTTTTAACTTTATATTTTTTAGCCGCTCTTATTGTTTTAGTTGTTAAAACATCAATTATTGCTTGTTGATAAGCAAAGCAATATTCAGGAATTCTCTTTTTCCAGTTTTTATCTTTTTGTAATTGGTATAATAGGGATGTTTTCAATCCAGAAAAAGAAAAGTTAAAATTGGGATTATTTAACATTGGTCTAGGTAAAGACAAAGAACTTTTATCACCATTTTTATTATAACTTTTAGCCAAACTGTCGATTATTGGTCCACCGGGATAACCAAGTCCCATCATTTTTGCTCCTTTGTCATAAGCTTCACCGGCTGCATCATCTAAAGTTTCACCAATAATTTTCAGTTTATTATTTTTATCCATTAAAACTAAATTAGTGTGGCCGCCAGAAACAGTTAGTATTAAGGCCGGGTAATTTATTTTTGATTCTGGATTAATAAAGTTAGAATAAATATGGCCCTCAATATGATTGACTTCAATTATTGGTTTTTTCCAGATATAAGCTAGGGTTCTGATTGTCTCAGCTCCGCTTATAAGAGAGGTTATTAATCCTGGCCCTTTAGTAACTGCTAAAAAATCTAATTTTTCTGGTTTAATACCTGCTTTTTTAAGGGCCTCATCTACAACTGGAAGAATATTTAAAACATGTTCGCGGGCGGCTATTTCAGGGACAACTCCACCATATTTTTGATGGATTTCTATTTGTGAAGAAATAATATTTGATAATACAAAAATACGGTCGCTTCCTTTGTTGGCCTTTATAACAGAAGCGGCTGTTTCGTCACAACTAGTTTCAATCGCTAAGATATACATAATATATAATTGTAGGGGATTTTAAAGAAAAGTCCAGAAAGAGATTGGCTCTTACCTTATAAAATAAGATATAATATAAAAATAATTGTTTTAAATGTTACCTTTTTGGCTTTGAAACGTTATATATTATATAAGCTTATAATTTTATGTCAGATCACTATTCTGAATTAAAACTTGCTTTGTCTGCTAAAAATGGCGACCAAGCCGCTTTCGGTACTCTTTATAATATCTATATTCGCAAAATATATGATTTTGTTTATTTTAAAACTCTAAACAAAGAAATAGCCGAAGATTTAAGCAGCCAAGTTTTTCTAAAAGCTCTAAAGTATATAAGTTCTTTTAAAGGAGATAATTTTTCCGCTTGGTTATATACCATTGCCCGCCATACGGTTATTGATCACTACCGTTTAAATAAAGATTATAAACAAATAGAAGACTGTTGGGATTTGGCAGACTGGGGAGATTTAAGTGCTGACACTGAAATTAAGTTGTTAATGGAAAAAGTACATCAAGCGATGAAAAAATTATCAGCTGCTGACAGAGAGTTATTAACTTTACGTCTTTGGTCTGACTTGCCCTTTAAGGAAATAGCCTTAATTTTAAGAAAAAAAGAACCAGCCGCTAAAATAGCTTTTTCTCGTTCTCTTGAAAGATTAAGGAAAGAAATGCAACCTCTTTTATTATTAATTTTTTTGCTTTTATGGAAAAAGATAAATTTATAACAATACTTCAAGAGCTCTACGATTGGAACCCCAAGCTTCGTTCTAAGGAAAAAGAGTTGTTAAGTCTTATTAAAACTTTAGCCGATTCTCGTCCAGACACTCAGTTTGACGAGCAATTTGCGGCTGATTTAAAAAAAGATTTGTTAAGCCATCGTATTTTGCTTGATGACGATGAAGGTTTAGAAGAAAAATTTAACCTATTTAATTTTAACTATATGAGAAAAAAACTTTATTTTGGACTTGGAGCCGTAGCTTTATGTGGCGTAGCTTTTCTGTTTATTTTAATAAATAAACAGCCAGGTAGTGAAGTAAGTTGGAATCCTAAAGAATCTTTTCCAAATTATGATCAGTTTGTTAAAGCAGAACCAGGTGCTTTTGGTAGTTTAGCAAAATTAAATCAGGCTGAAAGTCAGGAATTAACTGCTAGTAATTTACAAGCAGGAGGTGACACTGTGACTACAAACCGAAACAACGAAACGGTCGTGAGCTCTGCAAGCGCTCCAATTCTTGGGATGGGTGGCGATGGAGTAGATTATCTTAAAATGATTTTACCAATGCATTCTTTTGAATATATATATGTTGGAGAACCGCTTGAACTTAGTGAAGAAGAGGCGTTAGTTTATCGACGGCTAAAAGGAGACGGGAGTTTATCTCATCAATTTGATTCTTTATTCGCTGGAAAAAAAGTTGGGCCACTTGATTTACAAAACTTTTCTGGACTGCAAACTAACTCAATTTCTTTTAATGAGAACAAACCTTTTGGTTATAGCATGAGTATTGATTTTAAAGAAGAAAGTATTTATATAGGTCAAAATTGGTCATATTGGCAACATGAGATTAATAATTGTGGTGGAGATCAGGCTTGTTTTGATTCATATCGTTTAAAAATAGAAGATGTTTTAAGTGATGAAGAGTTAATTGCTATCGCTGATAAATTTTTAAGTGATAAGAAAATAAATCATGACAGCTATGACGAAGCTCAGATTGATAATTTTTGGCGTTTGAATTATGAAGCGTCTCAGGATAAAGATAATTATTATATTCCCGAGGAGATAAGTGTTATTTATCCTCTTAAAATAGATGAACAAAAAGTTTATGATCAAGGTGGTGATTTTATGGGCCTGCGTGTTAATGTTAATTTGCGCCACAAGTTAGTGTCTGGAGTAAGTAATTTAAATACAGCTCGCTTTGAAACTTCAAAATACATTTTAGAAACAGACGCGGAAAAGATTATAGGAGCAGCACTTAAAAATGGATCAAGATTTTATTATACTGATGATATAGAAAAAGTTTCTTTAGAATTAGGTACGCCTAGTAAGGCCTTGGTTCGTTATTGGCGCTATGAAAATAACACTAGCGAAGAATTGCTAGTTCCAGCCTTAATTTTTCCAGTAAACAATCCATCGGCTAGTTATTATGGCTCTCGGTATATCACTATTCCGTTAGTAAAAGAGATGTTAGAAGAGATAATAAATAATAATTCAGGAGGAGATATCGGTATAATGCCTCTTGTTAGATAGATTTAAAAAAAGCGTTGAAAAAAAATTCAACGCTTTTTGTTTACTCCGGTTTTATTAAGAGGTATTATAAAAAGAGAGTTTTTATTAAAAAAAATGACAAAAAAGATATTTGAAACAATCATTATTATTCTTATTTCCTCTGTCTTGATTTTTGGTTTGGTAAAAATTGTTGCCGCTCCTTTAAATGAATTTGTTGGTTATCTTCGTTTTGAAAAAATAGAGCAAAACAATACTTCTTTGGCGGTGAGTAAAGATAGATCAATAGAGTTTATTTTTGGTGGTGATGTAATGTTGTCGCGGCAAGTTAATAGTCGTATGGTTAAATATGAAGATTATACTTGGCCATTTATTAAAATAGCTGATTTTTTAAGATCAGCTGATTTAAGTATTATAAATTTAGAATCGCCATTTGTTTTAGCAAATGATTATTTTGTTCCAACCGGATCGTTTATGTTTAAGGCTAACCCTAAAGCTTTAGAGGGTCTTGTTTTAGCTGGAATTGATTTGGTTTCTTTGGCTAATAATCATACCCTTAATCAAGGAAGAGAAGGACTTAATGAAAATGTTGAAATTTTAAAAGAAAAAGGAATAAAATATATTGGTGCTGGCAAAGATGACTTTGAAGCATATCAAGCAGAAGTATTTGAAATAAATAATAAAAAGTTTGCCTTTTTAGCCTATGCCTATCCAAACGATAATAGTGTTGCAAAAGAAGATAGCGCTGGAATTGCGACGATGGACATTGATAGAATGGTTAAAGATGTTAGTCGCTTAAAAGAAGAGGGGAATATCGTAATTGTTAATATGCATGCGGGGATAGAATATGTGACAGAGCCTAATTGGCAACAAAAAGATTTTGCCCATGCGGCAATTGAGGCTGGTGCTGAAGCGGTGATTGGCCATCACCCTCATTGGCCACAGATTATAGAAATTTATCAAGATAAGCCGATTATTTATTCACTTGGGAACTTGGTTTTTGATCAGATGTGGTCGCTTGAAACTCGCCAGGGGCTATTAGCTAAAATGTTTTGGCGAGATGGCTGGGAGAAAATAGAAATAGTCCCGATAAAAATATATGATTATGGCCAGCCAGAGATAATTAGCGATGAAGAAGAAAGGGGTAAAATTTTAGAGAGAATTGGTTTGCCTAAAAATGGAGTAATAAAAATTGATAAATAAAAACGCACTTAGGTGCGTTTTTAATTAGTAGTCCTGAAGTCTGAAATTTCTCAAAATTTTAATGAGATTATTGGGGAAATTGAGAGATGGAGGGAAATTATTTAAAATATTGGGGTTTTCTCTTTAAGCATTTAATAATTGGCTAATATTAAATATTGTGCATAAGCTATGTACAATTGTACATAAAACGTGTATAATATAATTAAAGACTAGTTAAAATTAAAATTATTAAATATTTATATGTTAAATTTTTTGAAAAATGGGGGAGGAGAGATTCTTAAGTTATTTTTAAAGGACCCAGAAAAAGAATATTATTTTAGAGAAATTGCTAAAAATTTAAATAAAGAACCAAGTCATTATCAAAAATACTTAGATAATTTTGTGGCAGACGAGATATTGTTAGATGAGCGTCGTGGAAATATGCGGTTTTTTAGATTGAATAAAGAACACCCGCTTTATGAAGAAATAAAAAGTATTGTTTCAAAAACAATCGGTTTGGAAAACGAATTAAAAGAATTAGTTGATAGGCTTAATAATGTTGAATGTGCTTTTATTTTTGGATCAATAGCGAAGGGAACGGAAAATAGCAATAGTGATGTCGATTTAATGTTAATCGGAAACATAAACCAAGACATCCTTGTTGCAGCGTTAAGCTCTGTGGAGGGAAAAATTGCCCGAGAGATAAACTATCATATTTATAGTAGTCAGGAAATTGTTAAAAAAATTAAGGAGAAGGATGTTTTTATATCTAATATTTTTTTATCTCCGATTATTAAATTAAAAGGAAATCCATATGATTTTACAGGATCTTCAAACATTGCTAAATAACAATTCCATTGAACCCTTTGCCCTGAACCTAAAAGGAATTGAAATAAAAATTGAGAAGGCCGATAGATTGTATAGCTTTGCAAGAAAAAATTTATCTGGCCTAGGTAAAGGCGATGAGGATATTATTTATAATAATATCTATGACTCTATAAGATTAATTTGTGAAGCTATATTGTTAATTAATGGATATAGAGCAAAAACCAGTGGGGAGGGGCATCATTATATCGTAATTAATGCCGCCGCCATTTTGCTTAATGGTCAGCTTAGTAATGAATTTCAAAGATTTCAACAAATGAGAAAAAAAAGAAATAGAATTGAATATGGAGATTTTATAGGAATTTCGGAAGCAGAATTAAAACAGGCTTATATAGATGCCAGAGTTTTATTGATAAAAGTCAAAGAGTTGCAGTCAGTATTAAGCAGGCAAAACATATTAAAAATTTAAAATATAGAATCACTATGTTTAAAAAAGTTCAATTTAAATTAACAAAAATAAAATATACCGGCAAATCAATTGGTGATAATATTCGCGTGAACATTGGAATACTTGATAAAACTTTGCAAATTGATAAAAGAATTAAAGTTGGCAGTACAGTTGAATTCATGGAAGAAGTAGGAATCTTTCCGACTGATTAGAAATCTTTTACAACCAAGACAAAAATTACCATTACTGAAAAGGACGCTTTATTTAACGATACGAACAATAATGAGAAGGCGATTAAAGTTGATACGGAAAACCCTAAACCTCAAAAATTTGTTTACACAATTGAGCTCCGCGAAAAACGTTTTTGGAAAAATTGGGGTAAGTCAATCGCTAAATTTGAAGTAACTATTGAGGCGTTGGTCGCGGAAGCAATAAAATATATACCAGACGTTGATAATGGTTGGCTCAAAGTTAAGATAGTAGATGGCAATATAATTTATCTTCCTGCTTTTTTAAAAGTGCAATTAGAATATATTGAAAGAGGGCGGGAATATTTTACAATTCTAGAAGGTTCTTATAAAAATCAAAAAGCTTCTGTTAGCTTAGATAATGAAAATAATAATAATTCACGGCTATTAAGCGATGTGAAACACGAACCTGTAATTAGACTTAAATATTCGATTTCTAAGAAGAGGCTAATTATTGATAATAAAGAATATAAGGCCACGGATTATATGGACGCGCCCTGGAAGAAGGGTTGGTATGATATTGAATTGCCAGATTACCCACATAATGATCCAGGAAATTACGTCAACATATCATCTAGATTTAAAACTTGGTTTAGAATTGGGCACGAAGGTGAAAGATATTTACATACAGGCAGAGTATCGCTTGGCTGCATTACAATTACCGAAGTTGAAAGATGGAACGAAATATATGATAAATTAATCAAAGCGCGCAAAGGAGATTTTTTAAGCGTAGGAGTTCTTGAAGTAACAGATTAATTATGAAGTTTATAAAAAACAATTTTTATAAATTTGTAATTTTAGGTCTTTTAGGGACTTTACTTATTTGTATAAGCGTCTTTTTTGTATTAAAAAACAATGGACAAGATTTAGGAAAGAAGAGGTTATTGTCAAGAGTTGATTATCGCATATTTGCTTGTGGCAAGGAAGTTTTTTTGAAAGTAGATGAGAATGACATCAAAAGTAAGAGAAACGCTTTGTTTGCCCGTAGTGAAACTGGTAAGATTATTGCCGATGGCATTGTTGCAAATAATGATCATATTTTTTTAAGTTCATTTTTTGAAACAGTTGGTAGCATTATTGAATATACAACAGATCATAAGTCAAATCTTTATTTACTAACTGAAACTGGCGTGCAGGAATTTCATACGGGCGACATGTGCGACGGAAAGAAAGCTAGTCTTTATTTAATACATCATAGAGTTGAGACCGAAAAAAGACCATGGGAAATTTACTCTCGAATTATCTGGAAAGAAAAAGATTATATTTTAACAAACAACTATGGCAAGGTTCCTCCAGGGGACTGCTTTATATTTATTTTTGATTCCGAAGATGCTTTAGAACGTCCTTGGCCACGTTGCACTTCTCATGAAGAAGCATTAGCTACTGGAGAGCTAATTTTGGAAAAATGATATCACTTATGCAATTTTAGAATTTGAATATAAAAAATGCCCAGCTAACGCTGAGCACTTTTTAATTAGTAGTCCCTAGGGGAATCGAACCCCTGTTACCAGGATGAAAACCTGGTGTCCTAACCACTAGACGAAGGGACCAGTTTTTATAGTCATTATTATTCTATAGATAAACGTTCTGCCTGTCAATATCAGGTTTTTGGTGCTATAATTATTTCACGGTAATTATTATTCTTCTTTTTTATCTTTATGACTTCAACTAAATTACAAACTAAAAAACTGGGGCTAGCTCTTGGTTCGGGCGGATTTAGAGGATTTGCTCATATTGGCGTTATTAAATCTTTAGAGAAACATGGAATTAGTATAGATTGTTTGTCTGGCTCCAGTATTGGTGCTTGGATGGCCGCTTATTATGGACTTTTTGGAGAAATTGAAAAGTTAAAAGAGAGTTTAACTAATAATCCTAAAGATAATTTATTACTCCTTTTTGATCTTACCAGCTCTGGAGGATTAATCGGTGGTAATAAATTTTATAATTTTTTAAAAAAGACTTTTGATAATAAAAGTTTTTCTGATACCAAGTTGCCTGTTCGTATTCTAGCAACCGATTTAATTTCTGGCTCTCCTTATGTTTTTTGTGAAGGTGATTTGGCTTCAGCTGTTAGAGCTAGCACTTCTATTCCAGTTGTTTTTAAACCCTTTTCCATAGGAGATAAATTATTAATAGATGGCGGATTAAGTAATCCTATTCCAGGAAAGTTACTTAGAGAAATTGGAGCTGATGTTGTAATCGGTGTTAATCTTTATCATAAAAACGAGTTTATTAAAGACAAATTTTCTATGACAAAAATCGCTTTTAGAAGTACAAGGATAGGGCTCTATAATTTAGCTAGAGTAGATTTGCTTTCTTGCGATATAAAAATTGAACTTGATCTGTCTCCTTATGCCAAACAAAGTACTTTGTCTCAGTATTTTACCAAAAAAATAGCCGAGCAGATTATAAAAATAGGAGAAGATGCTACTGATAAATTAATTCCAGAAATAAAGAAACTTTTGAAATAGCTATAATTTTTATGAAATATCGTTTATATACAATTTCTCGTAAAGCTTGGGACGGAATGTTAACTGCCATGACTCAAGCGGAAAAATCTATTTATATAGAAATGTATAGTTTTTTAAATGATACTCGCTCTACTCATGATTTTTCTAAACTGCTTAAAGAAAAGGCACGAGCTGGTGTAGAGGTTGTTATTATTGCTGATGCCTTTGGTAGTTTTCATCTTCATAATTCTGAGGTAGAAGATTTGCGAACAGCTGGTATTGAGTTTATATTTTTTAGTCACTGGCTTAGAAGAACACATCGTAAAATTGTTATTATTGATAACGAAGTTGCTTTTTTAGGGGGAGTAAATATAAAGGAAAAAAACCGAGATTGGCTTGATTTACAGATTAGGATAAAGGGGCGCATTGTTATTCCATTGCTACAATCTTTTGCCTATGCTTATAATTTAATTGGTGGGAAAAAAGAAAGTATTTTAAAGTATAATCGTTTATCTTTGGTAAAAAAAATAAAATCTTGGATTATTGATACTTTTGTTGGTAATAATAAAACCTATAATTTAAATAATTATTACAAAGAAAGATTAATGGGAGCTAAAAAATCTATAAAGATAGTTACTCCTTATCTTTTGCCACCTCGCCGCCTTTTAGCCGCTTTAGATCAGGCTTGTTTAAGAGGAGTTAGCGTAGAAATATTAATTCCTAATGACACTGACGTAAAGGGTCTTAATAAAATTAACTATTTAAATGCTTGTCGCATGTCTGACTTTGGAACTAAGTTTTATTTAACACCCAGAATGAACCATGCCAAGATAATGATAGTAGATGATGAGGAATGTTTAATAGGGTCTCAGAATATGGATGTTTTATCTTTTGGCCTTAATATGGAAGTTGGTGTTTTTTTTCGTCAAAAGAAATTGGTAAGTGATTTAAATAAAGTTTTTGAAGAGTGGAAGAAAGAATCTTTAGAATTTAACGTTGGTGGCCGCAAGATAACTGTGTTTGATAAAATACTTATCGCTATCTTTAAAATATTCTATCCAATTTTATAGTATTTTTTTTGTAATAATAAAAACAAAAAACAGGCCTAATTATTCTAGTCTTGTTTTTTTTTTAAAATTACCCTATAATTGTCTTATTAATTTTTTTACTTTTTTAGCATGGCAGGAGAATATATAAAAATAAAAGGAGCAAGAACAAATAATTTAAAGAATATTAATCTTGACGTTCCTAGAAATAAATTAGTGGTTATAACCGGTTTATCGGGATCTGGTAAATCATCTTTAGCATTTGACACTATTTATGCCGAAGGACAAAGGCGTTATGTTGAATCTTTATCATCCTATGCTCGCCAATTTGTTGGCTTGATGGACAAGCCAGACGTTGATTTAATTGAAGGCCTGTCACCAGCGATTTCTATTGATCAAAGAACAGTTGGGCATAATCCGCGCTCTACTGTTGGTACTGTTACAGAAATTTATGATTATTTGCGCCTTCTTTATTCTAAATGTGGACAACCATATTGTCCAACTTGTGGGTTAAAGTTAAAAAAAGAGGCAGCCGAGAAAAAAACAACAAAAAAAATTAGAAACAGAGAGATAAGATCCATAAAAATGGAAAGATTTTTTGTTTGTCCGTCTTGTAATTATCGTCGTTTAGAATTTCAACCTCGTGATTTTTCTTTTAATTCTGCTCATGGCGCCTGTCCTTCTTGCAGTGGTTTAGGAGTAAAATCAGAAATTGACCCGGAACTATTATTTAATGAAAAACTTAGTATTTTAGAAGGAGCCATAAAACCAATTTCTCATTCTTATACAGCTAACAGTCTTTTGTTCGCCGAACTTGATAAGTTGGCTGAGCGTCATAGCTTTAGTTTAAGAACAGCTATAAAAGACTTAAGTCTGGTTGAAAAAAATTTAATTTTAAATGGTGATGATTATTTTATTGGACTTTTAAAAAGCTTGGGAAATAAATATAATGAAACAAAATCTGGTTTTGTTAGACAAGAAACAGAGAAGGTTATGCGTGTTTTTTTGTGTCCAGAATGTCATGGGGCTCGTTTAAAACAAGAAGCTTTAGCTGTTAAGGTGGGAGGGTTTTCTATTTTTGAATTAACCAGTAAAAGTTTAAAAGAATTAAAAGAACTTTTTATTTCTTGGTTAAAAACAGGGTCAGTTTTTAATGGTCAAAGAGAAGTTGTTACTCCTATTATTTTAGAGATAATAAAGAATTTAGAATTATTAATGAATGTCGGACTTCATTATTTAACTTTAAATCGCAGTGCCGCAACTTTGTCTGGTGGTGAGGCGCAGAGGATAAGATTGGCTTCACAAGTAGGCTCTACTTTATCAGGAGTTTTATATATTTTAGATGAACCATCAGTTGGCCTACATCAACGAGATAATGATCGCTTAATTGAGACTTTAAAAAATTTAAGAGATAACGGCAATACTGTTATTGTTGTTGAGCATGATGCTTCTACTATGTTAGCAGCTGATCATTTAATAGATATAGGTCCTGGGGCTGGAGAAAATGGCGGGAACCTTATTTTTTCCGGGTTGCCGGTTGATATAAAAAATTGTAAAGAATCTTTGACTGGTGCTTATCTATCGGGAAAAAAATCAATAAAAATTCCTGATCATTTTCGTCTAGGAAATAAAAAAAGTATAAAAATTTGTGGAGCAACAGAGCATAATTTAAAAAACATTGATGTTGAAATTCCTTTGGGTAAATTAGTAGCAATTACTGGAGTTTCTGGTTCTGGAAAATCAACTCTACTGACTGATATTTTGGCCAACGCTTTAAATCGTAAATTTTATCGTGCTAAAGTTGAGGTTGGTACCCACAGAGAAATAAAGGGGTTAGAAAATATTGATAAGGTAATAAATATAGATCAATCTCCGATTGGGCGAACTCCACGCTCAAATCCTGCAACTTATACAGGATTGTTTTCATATATTCGCGACCTGTTTGCTTCTTTACCAGAGGCAAGAGTCAAAGGATTAAATGCCGGTCATTTTTCTTTTAATGTTTCTGGCGGTCGTTGTGAGAATTGTTCTGGCGACGGTGTAATAAAGGTAGAGATGCAATTTTTATCTGATGTCTATTTAACTTGTGATGTTTGTGATGGCAAAA
>CAZFUP010000008.1:20245-24492 GCA_964522055.1 uncultured Gammaproteobacteria bacterium | reverse complement strand
ATGTTTATAAAATTATAAAAGAAAAGGCGCTTTGTAGAGCGCCTTTTTTTTTAAAGATTGGTTTTTGATAAAAAATCATTAATTAAAGTAAATACTTTAACAAAGATTTCATTTATCAAACCACCAATTTCTTCAGGCATAAAAATTTTAATCAAGACGATTAAAACAATAATGCCTAACAGGCTGTCGATTAATTTAAACATATGTTTATATTAATACAGCCCAGGGTTCAAATCCTGAGCTTCTTATTAGTCAAAGACTCAAGAATTTGAACTTTAATATTTTAAAGAACATTTTATTGTACCTATTATTAAAAATATTGTCAATAGGGAAAAATTTAAAAATTTATGCTAAAATTATTTTAAATAAGTAATTAAATTTTAAATATGAAAGATTTTCATTCTCTTGATACAAATGAGGTTTTAAAAATAACCAAATCATCAATTGAAGGTTTAAATAATAACGAAGTTCACAAACGCCTTATAGAAAATGGAGAAAATATTCTTAGCAAAGAAAAACCTTATAGCCGTTTATCTATTTTCATTAGACAGTTTCATAACCCCTTAATCTACATATTAATAGTAGCTTCTTTTTTTTCTTTTTTAGCAGGAGAAAAAACCGATGCTTATGTAATAATAGCAGCTATACTTATCAATGTCTTTATCGGCTTCTTTCAAGAAGACAGGGCTAATGGCGCTTTAAATAAATTAAAATCAATGATAGAGCGTCATGCTTTGGTAATTCGTGATGGACAAAAAAAAGAAATACCAGCAGCCGAAATAGTAGTAGGGGATATTTTAGTTCTTCGCCCCGGATCTTTTATTTTAGCCGACGGTCGTCTTCTAAAAAGCAATGAGCTAGAAGCTAATGAGTCTAGTTTAAGCGGAGAATCGGCGGCAATTATTAAAAAAACTGAAACTATTAATGAAGACACGCCACTAGCAGACAGAAAAAATATGGTTTATGCTGGCACCAGCGTCTTAAATGGAAACGGATTAGCAGTTGTTACCGCCACGGGCCTTAAAACAGAAATAGGAAAAATATCGGAAATGGTTAAAAATACTGTTAATGAAAAAACTCCTTTACAAGAAAGACTAATTGGTATTTCTAAATTTTTAGGAATAACGGCCTTATTCGCTTGTATAATAGTTATTATAACAGGACTGGTTAATGGTTTTAGTTTTATGGAAGTTTTTGCCTCAGCGACAGCCATTGCGGTTGCTTCTATTCCCGAAGGGATGGCAGTCGCTGTAACTGTTATTTTAGCTCTTGGCATGAAAGAAACTGTTAAGAAAAATGCTTTAACTAGAAAATTATTAGCTGCTGAAACACTTGGATCAGTTGATGTTATTTGTTCTGATAAAACAGGGACCCTGACAGAAGGCGTTATGCGTCTAGAAAAAATAATAAGTATACAAAATGATTATACTCTTTCTACACTTTCAAGTGATAAAAAAGATTACCAATTAGCTGATTTTATAAAAACATTTCAAGCTGGAGTTTTATGCAATAATGCTATTTTAGGAAAAGAAGGGAATAAGGATGTTGGTTCAGCTTTAGAAATAGCCTTCCTGAAAGCAGCTGTTAATTTCCAAATAGATACTTCAAAATATTTAAAAAATTATCCCCGTTTAGACGAAATGCCTTTTAATAGCGCCAGAAAGTTCATGATAAGCCTTCATAAAGAAGATAATGACTTTGTTATTTATGAAAAAGGAGCAGGGGAAATAATTCTCGATAAATGTACAAAAATTCAAGAAGATGGAAAGATAAGAGAAATAACTCAAAAAGATATAGAAAAAATAAAGGCAAGTTATGAAAAAATGACCAGCTCTGGTTTACGCGTTATCGCCTTAGCCTTTAAGAGTTTAAAAGAACTACCGTTTAGTCCAACGGAAGAAAAAAAAGATTGGTCTTTGATAGACAAAGATTTAATCTTTATATCTTTGGCCGCCTTTAAAGACCCATTGCGTCCTGATTCAAAAAATACCGTCGCTTTATGCAGACGAGCTGGGATTAGGCCAATAATTATTACCGGTGATCATCCAGGCACCGCCTTCGCTATTGCCTCAGAACTTAAAATTAGTTTTTCTTTTTCTGAGGTAATGACTGGACCAGATTTAGATAAACTAAGTGACAGAGAATTAAGAGAGACGGTAAAGAAATTTTCAGTTTACGCACGTGTCAGTCCAGAGCATAAGATAAGAATTGTTAATGCTTTAAAAAAGAATGGACACGTAGTGGCGATGACAGGGGATGGTCTAAACGATTCTCCGGCCCTTAAAGCGGCTGATATTGGCATTTGTCTTGGCTCAGGTACTGAAGTGGCGAAAGAAACAGCCGACATTGTTTTATTAGATGATAATTTTAGTGTGATTGTTGATGCTATAAGGCAAGGGAGAGTAATCTTTGATAACATTAGAAAATCAATTACCTATCTAGTTTCTGATTCTTTCTCAGAAATTATCCTTATTCTTGGTTCTATAATATTTCACGCTCCATTAGCCCTTTTGCCCACTCAAATACTTTGGATAAACATTCTAAATGACGGCTTACCTAATTTTTCTCTAGCCTTTGAAAAGGGAGATGATACAGTAATGAAACGCCGACCAATAAATAGGAAAGAGCCAATTTTTAATAAAGAAATGAAGGCAATTGTTTTAGGAGTTGGTTTAATTCGCGATATTTTAATTTTTCTTCTTTTCTTCTATTTCTTCAAAAACCTAGAACAATTCGGCTGGAACGTAGATTATTTAAGAACTCTATTTTTTGCCATGCTTATCTTTAAATCACTGACTGGAATATTTAGTATTAGAAATTTAAATATGCCTATATTAAAAATATCGCAAATGCATAACCCCTATCTTTTTGTTGCTATATTTATTGGTTTCTTTTTAATGCTAGCCGCTGTTTATTTACCATTTTTAAACAATATTTTAAATACTGCTCCACTTGAAGGATCAGCTTGGTTAATAATTATGACAGTGGCAGTTATAAACATATTAATGATAGAACTTGTTAAAAACTACTATATAAAAAGAGAGGGTAAGAAAAATTAGCCTTTGCCATTTACTTTTCTTTTATTAAAGACTAAAATTATAAAATAATAATAAACAATAATATGAACAAATTCAAAAGGGATGGTCAGAGTCGATTTGGTGGAGCTAATAAACAAATGTTTAAAGCTATTTGCTCTTCTTGTCACAAACCATGTGAAGTACCATTTAAACCAACTAGCGGTAAGCCTGTCTACTGCCAGGAGTGTTTTCAACATAATAAGTCAGAGCACTCTTCCTCAGAGAGACCTCGTTTTAACTCAGATAAACCTCGTTTTAACTCAGAGTCAAGACCGGGTAATTCAAGGTTAGAAGAAAAAATTGAAATGATAAATAATAAACTAGAAAAAATAATGACTTTATTAACTCCAGCTATTACCGCTGTAAAAAATCTTGATATTGTAGATGAGGCTAAAGAAGGTTTCCAAAAAATAAAAAAAGGCGTTGAAACAGCTAAAAAAGAAGCAAAAACAATAAAAAATGAAAGTAAAGAATTAAGAAAAGAGTTAATAAAAGACGCTAAAGAGATAAAAAGTGATGTTACTAAAAATGTTAAAAAAATAGGAAAAACTGTTAAAAAAGATGCAAAGAAAATAAAGAAAGAAGTTGGCCGCATTGTTAAAAACGTTAAAAAGAGAAAAGAAGGAAAAAAATAAAACACAAGTAAAGATATAAAAAAAGAACCAAGTAAAATTTGGTTCTTTTTTTAAATAGGTAATACTTTTATAATGCCACTATTATGGTATAATATAGAACATAGGATATAATAAATGTATGAAAAATAACCTCAATTTTTATAAAGAACTAGAGCAAAAAAGAGAAACATTAAAACAAGAGCTTCCAATTGATAAACAACTGGAAGGTTCTTTTAGTAAAACAAAATGGAAGTTTAAAAATCCTCTTTATACCTTAAGAAATAGTGAAAGTCCGTCAGATCGATATTTTATAGAAAAATTAAAAGAATATAATAAGGACAATTCTTTAGACTCTTCTTTAGACGTTATTTATAAAATGAAAGAGAAAGAAGAAAAGGAATTAATAATTAATCTAAAAGGGAACACTCTTTTTATAAAAGGTCCAAACGATACTGGCTCCAATATCTTCTGGGGAGCCGCTCAGTCTTTGGGTTCTCTAGCCCCTATTAACCCTAAGCTAGCAAGCAATCTTTATGAAAAAGGCTTAAACGATAAT
>CAZFUP010000008.1:4031-20145 GCA_964522055.1 uncultured Gammaproteobacteria bacterium | reverse complement strand
ATATGTCCGCTGGGGAACCGCTCAGTCTTTGGGTTCTCTAGCCCCTATTAACCCTGAGCTATATATAAGTCTTTATGAAAAAGGCTTAAACGATAATTACTCCGATGTCCGCCGGTCAACCGCTCAGTCTTTAGGTTCTCTAGCCCCTATTAACCCTGAGCTAGCAAGCAGTCTTTATGAAAAAGGCTTAAATGATAGTGACTCTTATGTCCGCCGTGGAACGGCTGAGTCTTTAGGCTCTCTAGCCCCCATTAATCCTGAGCTAGCAAGCAGTCTTTATGAAAAAGGCTTAAATGATAGTGACTCTGGTGTCCGCATCGGAACCGCTGAGTTTTTAAAGAAATACCCATTTCAAATTAATAAATTAAATGAGAAAGTAAATGCAATTATTTCTGATAAAACAGACAGTAGTAATAACCTTTTTATTAACAATCTATTAATTGAAGCTATAAAAGAAAAACAGCTCGCTCAAATCTGGCAATATCTAGAAGTATTTAATAAAGTAAAAAATCATCTAGAAGAAAAAAATAAATATTTAGATGCCGTTAAGCAAGTTGCTTCAGTGGAAAAGTTTTTTAGTGATAATCAATTAGAGCTGTCTGATTTAGCTAAATTATTTAGCCCTAAAGATTTTGGCGTTTTCATAACTACTCTTAGTTCTGATACGCTACTCTATACTAAAAGTTTTTTAGAAATTGCTAAGCCTGTATGTTCTGACCAAAAGGCAAGTGCTTCACTAAAAAATTACTTTGCTAACAATTCACTCAGACAAGATGAGATTGAAAAAATATTTGAAACCGGCGCCCAGTTTATTAAAAAAAATAAAACTGAGCAATTTGTTTCAATTGTTAATAAGGGTGGAAATATCCAAGAAGCATTAAATAAAATACTTTTAGACATTGTGGCTGAAGAAGTTGGTATTGATATTTCAACTTTACCAAGTGAATCTCTAAATCGTTGGAATAAGCCATATCTTGCCTACTTAGGTTCTAATAACAAAATTATTGAAGATCGAATTAAAGGCGGCGAGGATAACTATGAAAATGTTCAAACACTCTACAGAAAAATAGTAGAGCATGGTTTTAAAGGTGATTTTAAACAATTTATTTTAGAATTAAATAGCAACGACGAGGTTGGAGAAGATATAGCTAATCATAATAAAAAAGTCTTCGCTAATTTCAAGAATTTAGGGATTAATCAGGATATTTGGTATAACTATGAAGGCGTTCAGGATTTCCTAGTATCCAAGGAAGTAGAAGTTGATAATACTAAACATTTTCAAGAAACCTTAGCTGAACGCGCTAAGATAGTAATTAATTTACTCTCACAAATAAAAAAAGAATTAACCCCCCGTCAATATGAGCCTTTGATGCATATTTTACAAGGTGCAAAGAATAAGGGATTATCTGACATTACAAATTACGAAGAGTTAAGAAAACAATACAAATTATTAAATGAAAGAATCGTTAAGATAAAAGAAGAATTACCAGGTAAAGAAGAATATTTTGGTTCAGTCTTTGAGCACTTAGGCCACTTAGAAGAAGCGGTAGAATTATTTAGAAAAGAAAATCTCACTGGCACTGAAACTAAAGAACAAGGATTTAGAGTGAAACTCTGGGATAGAGATCCAGCCAGAGATTTATTCCAAGGAAATTATACTCACTGTTGCATAGCTGTTGGTGTTAAAGATGCTCCGCAAGAAGGTGGCTTGTATACTCATGATCCAGCCACGGTCGCTCAATTTTTAGCTGATGCTGGCATACAAGTAGCCGAGGTCTATGATCAAGAAAGAAAAGACCCGATTGCTAATACCTGGTTGTTTGTTTCTAAAGATAGTAATGGTGAACCAGTTTTAGTGTTGGATAATGTGGAGGTTAATAATAAATATAAAGATGTGGTGGTAAATAGCGCTATTCGTGACAATCTTTTTGCTTTTGTTAAAGATTATGCAAAACAATGTAATATTCCAAAAGTTGGCATTGGCATGGTTGGCACCAATGACATTGAGTGGCAATCACTTAATAAAATGGTGGTTGCTCCAATTGATAAGGTTAGTGGGTATTTAAAAGATTATACTTCAAAGGAAGGAAATAGAGCTGGACGCTATTATTTAGAAACATATAACTCTCAAACGCTGGGTGAAATTTATAATGAGGAAAAAGATAAAACTACCAGAGTTGAAAAAAAAGAAAAGAATTTCTCCGGCTCTCTTACAATAATCGATATGCAATCAGCTACTAGTGAAACTTTTGATAATACCGAAGCGGGAATTATGTCTTTCGCTCAAAGAAGAAATCTGTCCCCAGAACAAATTCAAATAGATTTAGAAGATATAGAAAATAGCTCTTTTTCTAATTTTGGACTTTCTCAATCAATAGAAGAAATTATAACCACTCTTTCTACACCAAAAAGCGTTGGCTTTGTTTTTATGGAAGGGAATAGAATTGTTGGATATTTATCATCTTTAGGTGCCGATAAATTTACCCCAATTGTTAGACATAGAGAATATGATGCCGGGAATAAGGTTTTATATATTGAATCAATCGCTGGCAAAGTTAATCCTTACCAAGTTTTGCAAAATTTAAAAAAACAAGCCAAGGATGGTGGTTATGAAAAAATTATTCTTCATGGTATAAATCCACAAGTGAATAATATTTTAAAAAGATTTGGCTTTGAGACTAAAGAAATTATAGAAAATTGGGGAGGGAATAGGGCTGAATATATGGAATTGATTTTGGAGTAAGTTGATATATAATTTTTCTAAATTAAATAAATATTAAAAATAAATATATTCCTGATTGACATTTTTTTAGTATTGACTCATTTTATTTTTTGTTATACTATTAAGCAACAAAAATTAACAGAATATGGAAAAAACAAAAAAAATGGGCGTTATTAAAAAAAGCGCCCTCGGATTAATCCCCCTTAGCATGAAAAAACAAGTAGGGGAAAAAGATGAAATCGGTGTTTGGAAATACGAACTCCCAACCGATGACTGCTTAGCTCCTGGACAAATTGCTGTATTATTGGATCCTGAAGAAAATATTTTCTACGGAATACCAAAAAACGCTGTTAACTGGAGATAATAATAAGGCATTGTAAAATCAATGCCTTTTTTTAAAAAACAACTGGTTAAGGCTGATTTTATATGATACTATAGTATTAGTATTAGCTAAATTTACCAAAAATATAAAGGAATTATTTAAACTACAAGCAGATTTTAAGCCGGCTGGTGATCAGCCAGAGGCAATAAAAAGACTCTTAAAGGGAATAGAGTCTGATTTTGATTATCAAACACTTTTAGGAGTAACCGGATCAGGAAAAACCTTTACCATTGCTAATGTAATCCAAAAAGTTAATAAGCCGGTTTTAGTGATTGCTCCAAATAAATCATTAGCCGCTCAGCTTTACAGAGAGTATAAAAATTTTTTTCCCCATAATGCTGTTCACTATTTTGTTTCTTATTACGATTATTACCAACCCGAAGCTTATCTACCAATTACCGATACCTATATAGATAAAGAAGCCATGATAAACCAAGAAATAGATCGCTTGCGCCATAGTGCGACTACGGCTCTTTTAACACGCCGTGATGTTATTATAGTTGCTTCTGTTTCTTGTATCTACAACCTAGGTATTCCTTTATCTTATCTTGAATCGCGTCTAGTTTTAGAAAAAGGAAAAACTATAGTTAGAGCAGATCTTATAAAACAACTTGTTAAAATACAGTTTGAAAGAACTAGTGGTGAAATTAAACGTGGTCAGTTTCGTGTTCGTGGCGATGTTTTTGAGATAAGGCCCATGTCGGAAAATCTTATCTATCGCTTAAAACTAGATGAACAGAAGATAACAAGTTTAAGTGTTATAGATAATATCACTAAAAACATTCTAGAAGATTTAGAAGAGATGGTAATTTTTCCACCTAAACATTTTATTTCCACTAAACCACAAATAGAAACCGCTATTTTAAATATAAAGGAAGAATTAAAAGATCGTCTTAATTATTTTAAAAAATCAAATTTATTTTTGGAGGCAGAAAGACTGGAAAGAAGAACTAAATATGACATTGAAATGCTTCGTACTTTAGGTTATTGCCATGGAATTGAAAACTATTCACGACATCTAACTGGAAAATTAGCCGGAGAATCACCAGATTCCTTGCTTTCTTATTTCCCCACAAAAGAAGGTAAGGCTGATTTTTTAACAATAATAGATGAATCACATATTACCGTTCCGCAAATACGAGGTATGTATAACGGCGATCAAGCCCGCAAAAAAAATTTAGTTCAATACGGCTGGCGATTACCATCGGCACTAGATAATCGTCCGCTAAGATTTCCTGAATTTGAAAAAAAAATTGGACAAGTAATTTTTACCACTGCCACGCCAGGAGAATTTGAAAATAAAAAATCGAAACAGATTGTAGAACAAGTTATTCGCCCGACCGGATTAGTTGATCCAGAAATAGAAATAAGACCAGTTTTTGATTCAGAAAAAAACTATAGCCAGATAAATGATATTATAAAAGAAGCTAAAAAAATAGCAAAAGATGGCGAGAGAGCTATCATTAACACCCTGACCAAAAAACAAGCAGAGGATTTAAATATTTATCTAAATAATCAGGGGTTAAGAGCTAATTATTTACATTCTGATATAAAAACCATAGCCAGAACAGAAATTCTGAAAGCTTTCCGTCAAGGAAAATTTGATGTTTTAATAGGGGTAAATCTGCTTAGAGAAGGTTTAGATTTACCAGAAGTAACTTTGGTAGCTATTTTAGATGCTGACAGAGAAGGTTTTTTAAGAAGCCAAACTTCTTTAATGCAAACTATGGGCAGGGCTGCTAGAAATGTCAAAGGGAAAATTATTTTATACGCTGATAGGGAAACCGATTCTATACACCGGGCAATAAACGAGGCAAAAAGACGAAGAACTAAACAACTAGCCTATAATAAAAAATTCAATATCACCCCTCTTTCTATCCATAAAAAAATTGAAGAGTTTTTAGATTTAGAAGAAAAATAAAAGATATGATCAATAGAAACGACAAGTTAATTATTCGTGGTGCACGGATGCATAATTTAAAAAATATAAATTTAGAAATACCACATAATCAATTAACAGTTATTACTGGTGTCTCAGGCAGTGGCAAATCGTCTTTAGCTTTTGATACTATTTTTGCTGAAGGGCAACGTCAATATGTAGAATCATTGTCGCCATACATGCGTCAATTTCTTAGCCAAAAAAAACCAGCCGAAGTTGATGAAATTATCGGTTTAGCACCAGCTATTTCTATTGACCAAAAAGCTCTATCTCATAATCCGCGATCAACCGTTGGCACTTTAACTGACATTTATGATTATCTTCGCGTACTATATGCCAGGGTGGGTGAGGTTTTTTGTCCTCTTTGCGGAACAAAGATAGAAAAGTTATCCCTAGAAGAGATGGTTGATATAATTATAAATCATAGTAAAGAATTAAAAGAAGAATATGTAACTATTCTTTCGCCTATAATTCGCGACAGAAAAGGAGAACACTATCAAACTCTTTATAATTACTTATCACTTGGTTACAGCGAAGCAAGAATAGATGGAAAAAACTATTCTTTGAGAGAACAGGTAAAACTCAATCCCAAGCAAAAACATAACATTGACATTATAATAGACAAAGTCCTTTTAAGCGATGAGAGTAGATTATTTGAAGCAATAGAAAGCTCTTTAGAGTATAGCCAGGGTTTAGTAATTGCTAAGTATGATAAGCAAGAATTACTTCTTTCTTCAAATTGGACTTGTCCAAACGATAATTTTTCTTTTCCAGAAATAGAACCACGCCTATTCTCCTTCAACTCTCCTCATGGTGCCTGCCCAGAATGCTCGGGCTTAGGAAAAATTAATTTTTTTAAAAACGATCCTTGTTCTGTTTGTAAAGGCAAACGTTTAAAAACAGAATCGCTGGCGGTAAAGATTAATGGCAAGAATATAGCTGATGTCTGCAGCTTATCACTCAATAAAACTTTGGATTTTTTTAATAAATACTATGAAAAAATGACAAAGCGCGAGCTAGTTATTGCCGAAAATGTTGTTGTTCAAATTATAAGCCGCCTAGAATTTTTATTAAAAGTTGGTTTAAACTATTTGTCTTTAGACAGGGAAGCGCACACTCTTTCTGGCGGAGAAGCACAACGCATCCGTCTATCATCACAAATCGGCTCAAATCTTTCTCGTACTCTTTATGTTCTTGATGAACCAACTATAGGATTACACGAAAGAGATACAGAACGTCTTATAGACACATTGAAAAAATTGCGCGATAAGGATAATACCGTCATAATCGTTGAACATGACGAAAAAACTATAGAAAATTCTGACTATTTAGTAGATTTAGGACCACTCGCTGGTGTTTGGGGTGGAGAAATAGTTGCTAAAGGGAAAACTAAAGATCTATTAAAAGGAAAATTTGATAAAGAATTTTTAGAAAAATCCCTAACTCTACAATACCTAAGTGGTAGAAAAAAAATATCTTTGCCAATAAAGAGAAGGGAACAAAACCATGGTTATTTAAAAATAAGAGGCGCCAACGCTAATAACCTAAAAAATATAAATGTTGAAATTCCACTTGGACGTTTAGTGGGAATAAGTGGTGTTTCAGGTAGTGGCAAATCATCTCTAATGTATGATGTTTTATATAAAAATATAAACCAAATTAAATTAAGGCCAGGGAAAGCTAAAATGGAAAATGTAAAAGAAATAAAAGGGGCTGAATATATTAACCGAATAACCGTTATAGATCAATCGCCAATTGGAAGAACTCCTCGTTCAAATCCTGCTACCTATACTGGTATTTTTACCCCTATCCGTGATTTTTTTGCTTCTTTGCCCGAATCTCGAGAAAGAGGATACTCTATTGGTCGTTTCTCCTTTAATCGCGCTGGTGGGCGTTGTGAGGCCTGTCAGGGAGCCGGTGCCAACCTAATTGAAATGCACTTTCTGCCGCCAGTTCTAGTTGAATGCGATGTTTGTCGGGGCAAGCGCTTTAATCGCGAAACTCTGCAGGTAAAGTATAAAGGGAAAGATATTTCCCAAGTACTAGATATGACTATTGATGAAGCAATTAATCACTTTGATGGTCTTTATTTCATTACCGAAAAACTAAAAGTTCTACAATCAGTTGGTCTTGGTTATATAAAAATTGGCCAAAGCGCTACTACTCTTTCTGGCGGTGAAGCCCAAAGAATAAAAATAGGAAAAGAATTGACACATACTTTAGGAAAAAGAACTTTATACCTTTTAGATGAACCCACAACCGGGCTGCATTACCATGATATAGACATGCTTCTTTCTGTTTTAAATAAGCTAGTAGAAAAAGGGAATTCTGTTCTAGTGATTGAACATAATATGCACGTCTTAAAATCTATGGATTATATAATAGATTTAGGACCAGATGGCGGAGAAGAAGGAGGATATTTGGTTGCCAGTGGGACACCTGAAGATATAGCTAAAAATCAAAAAAGTATTACTGGCCAGTATTTACATGAATATTTACAAGATAGTTTCGTTAAAAAAATAAAATAAAAAGGGGAGAGTCAAAAGACTATCCCCTTGGAGTTTTCCTTATTGAACGCTTAAGCAAAGCATTGGCTAAATATTGTATCGTCATACAAAAATTTAGAATAACTTCTTTTTTCAAGCGAAATAAGGAAAAAGCTATTTAAAGAAAGAACTATCGCACGAGAGAGGAAGAGTCCTGTTGAATTATGGCTATTCATGTAATCCTATTAAAAACCAGGAAAACGGACTTATTTTTAAGCCTTGATTCGCATCAAGTTGTTAGCCGCTGCTAACAAAATACTTAAAAAAACCTCTCAAGTATTACTATTGTAACAAATAATCATTTTTTGTCAAGATGCAAAAGAAAATAAAAGAAAAAATACAAGAAATCGCTAAAAAAGCACCCAAGGTGCCTGGTGTTTATTTTTGGCTTGATAAAAAAGGTGAAATTCTTTACGTTGGCAGGGCAAGTAATCTAAAAAATCGTTTAAACCAATATTTTCAGAAAAATATTTCACCACGTATCGCCGAGATGGTTTCTTTGGCTTATAATATAAAATACCAAGAAACAGATACTATTTTAGAATCAATTATACTAGAAGCAGCTAAAATAAAAAAATTCTGGCCTAAGTATAACATTGTTGATAGGGATAATAGGTCCTTTCTTTATGTTGTAATTCCAAAAAAAGACTTTACCAGACCTATTGTTGTAAGGGCTAATGATTTAAATAAATTTCCAGAAGACTCTAAGGCTAAAATATTTGGACCCTATCAATCCTATCATCTCCTCCAAAATGCTTTAAAAATAATAAGAAGGATTTTCCCCTATAGTGCCTGCAAAGCGAATCAAGGCAAGGCTTGTTTTGATTATCAAATTGGTCTATGTCCAGGAACTTGTTTGGGGAAAATAAACAAGAAGGAATATCAAAAAAATATCAATAATATAATTCTATTTCTCAGTGGAGAAAAAAAACGTCTTATAAAAAAACTAATTAAAGAAAATCCAGAGAAAATAAAAGCTCTTCAGCACATTCAAGATGTTTCACTTTTAGATCAAGAAAAAAATCTTCAAGAAAAAAACATCAGCCGTCTTGAAGCCTATGACATATCCCATCATAGCGGACAGGAAAGTTATGGTTCTATGGTTGTCTTTGAAAATGGATTGGCTGTAAATAGTGAATATCGTTTATTTAAAATAAAGGAAGCCGCTTCAGGAAATGACGAAGAGGCTCTAAAAGAAGTTTTAAAAAGACGCTTTAAACACAGCAATTGGACGCTCCCTAACATGATAATAATTGATGGCGGAACTCCACAAATAAGTTTTTTAAATAGATTTTTTCAAGAAAATAATATAAAAACACCTTTTATTGGTATCTCTAAATTAGCTGGCGACAAACTAGTATTTCCTAGCAAAACAAAACCTGATTTAAAAATACTAGCTGAAAACATAAAACCAACCCTACTTAAAGCCAGGGAAGAGGCTCATCGTTTTGCTAATTACGGCAGAAATAGATCGTTTAAAAATAGAGGAAAATAAATATACAAATATGAAAAAATTTTTAAAAACATTAATAAAAAGTAATGGCAGGCAAACGCCAGCTGAAAAAGAATTAATAAGAGCCTTAGACCAAGAATTGATAAATAAAACAGAATCAATAATTATTAACATTGGGGCAGGGAAAAGTCAGGTTATAGAAGATGCTCTTGTTTTAAAAGGAAGAAATTTCAAACTTGATAGATTAGATATACGCGAATCCCAAATAAACGCTCCTTATTTTAGAAAAAGCTATAAATGCTCAATTGAAAATTGCCCAGAACTTATAAATAACTCTTACGACTTGGCTTTTGCTAATTATGTTTTTGAACATTTAGAACATTTGTCTTCAGCTATAAAAGAAGTAAAAAGAATTTTAAAACCAAATGGAGTCTTTGTTTTATCAATTCCTAACCCTCAAGCTTTAGAATTTAAAATAGCCAAAAAAACACCACTTGCCTTCCACCAAGCTATCCGTGGAACAAAAACCGATGAAGCCCATGAAGCTTTTGATACTTTTTATTCTTATAAAAGTATAAAAGAGCTAATAAGCATTTTCCATAAAAATAACTTTTCTTTAAAAAAATCTTATTATCGCTCTTTTATATATGGTTATCTTTATCGCTTCCCAATTTTATCAATTTTTGCCAGATTGTATGATTTTTTAGTAAATATCTGTAAAGTAAAGGCACTTTCTGGACAAGTTTGCCTTGTATTTAAAAAAGAGGAGTAGTAGGGGTCTTGACAAAATTTCTCTATTTGCTACTATATTTTCATAACTTAATTATATCACCGCAGAAAGCAAGCCTAGCTTTAAAAAGCTTATAAGTCTCGCCGAGGTAAAGAAACGCTTAACAAGCGTCTTTATATCTGCGGTCAGCAGATTTTTTTATAATAAAATAACTATATATGCCTAAAAACAAATTGCAAAAACAAGAAATTTTGCGCAATTTAAAAGAAAAATTTAAAAAGTCAAAATCAGTAGTTTTTGCTGGTTTCAATGCCTTGACTGTAAAAGATAATGAAAATTTACGCCAAGAGCTTAGAAAAGAAAATAGTGAATACTACGTCGCTAAAAAGACTTTAATAAACTTAGCTTTTCAAGAAAAAATAAATGATTTAAATGTTCGTGAAATGGACGGAAAAATTGCTGCTATTTTCTCCTATGAAGATGAAATTGCCCCAGCTAAAATTTTAGCTGATTTCCGTAAAGATAAGGAGAAGGCTGAACGTATTTTTTTCTTGGGTGGAATTTTAGAAAATAAACTTTTATCCAAAGAAGAAATTGAAGCTTTATCAAAATTACCAAGCAAGCACGAATTATATGCCAAATTAGTTGGCAGCTTAAATGCTCCTATTTCTGGGTTCGTTAATGCTTTAGCAGGAAATATGAGAAATTTAGTTTATGTCTTAAAGGCAATTGAAGAAAAGAAAGCTTAATAAAAATAATTAATTAATAATAATTTAACTTTAAATCTATGGAAGAAGAAAAAAAAGTAGTTGTCCCAGCTAAATTTGAAAAGTTGGTTGACGAAATTGAAAAGATGAGCGTTCTTGACTTAGCAGAGCTTGTCAAAATCTTAGAGGAAAAATTCGGTGTTAGTGCCGCTGCTCCTGCTATGATGATGGCCCCAGCTGCTGGAGGCGCTGCTGCTGCCGTTGAAGAAAAAGATAGTTTCGATGTTGAAATTACCGATGGTGGAGCTAGTAAAATCAACGTTATTAAAGCTGTTCGTGAGTTAACCGAAATGGGACTTAAGGAAGCTAAAGATTTAGTTGATGGTGCTCCTCAAATCTTAAAAGAAGGTGTTAAAAAAGCTGACGCTGAAGCTATGAAAAAGAAACTAGAAGAAGCTGGAGCAAAAGTAACTTTGAAATAAAGATTACTGAATAAAAAAACCGCTGAAAACAGCGGTTTTTTTGTATTTATTTAATTTTTTATTGAAGATTAATTTTATAAACTGCCTCACCGTCTAAAATATAAGCAACACGACTTTCTTCATTAATAGCAAAATCTTGAAGTGAAGATAATGAATCAAGTTGATACTGAGAAAGTAAACTTCCTTTTTCTAAATCACGAACTAATAGACGTTTAGCCAAAGAATCAAGACTATAAACATTGTTGTCGCTAATTATAAGCCTATTATCATTTTGGATAGTCGGTTCAATTACTGCTGATTTGTAATCATTAATTTTATTACCAGATCTTAATTTTATAATTTGGCCATTATTGTTTAAAACATAGATATTGCCATCATTTGGAATGTAGAAATCTGAAGCTAAAGATAAATCAACTTCTGATTTAAGCCATTTGTTTTTTGTATTATAAGAACCACCACTTAAGAGTGATTTAAATATCTCTTGATTAGTTAAAATATACAAATTATTACTATAAATTTTATAAGATAAAGCCTCAGATTGAATTTCGCTATTTATTGCCACGCTTGAAACTTGAGAATTGCTTATATTGAATTTAAATAACTTACCCAAATCAAAGTAGTAGATAGTGTTTTGTCCGTCAAAATAAGGTTTTGTTAAATTAGATGCTTCTAAAACATCGATTATTTCCACCTCTGATGATTGTGGCTTTATTTTATATATTTTATTTTCACTAGCTGCATAAAGATTTCCTTTAGCTAAAACCAGACTATCGACGCTTAAACCAGTTAAATCATTGACTTTTTCTAAATTATCAATTTTTATAATTTTTCTAATCTTGTCTTCCTGATTATTTAAACTTTCAGCTAATTCTTTATACAACTCTTCTTGGTTTTTCTTATCGCGCGGCAAATAGCTAAGCAAATCTTTAGCTTCTTCTAAATTAGTTTTAGCTCCTTCTTCATTTTCGTAAAGAAGGGAAGACTCTATCTTTTCTTTCTTTTCTTCAATAGCAGAAACTAGATTATTATATTCAGCGCGCAAAGCTTCCTGCTTCTTTAGCCAGCCTGTTAGGGAAATACTGATAATTAAAATTAATAAACCAGCCGCTAACCCAGATAAAAGAAGACGATTCCTTTTTTCTAAACTAAAGAAACGCCTCTTTAAATTAATAAAAACAGCTTTTAAATAACTTACATTAAATATCTTTATAAAACTAGAAAATACCTTCTTCAAGTTAAAATTAAAAAAATTAGGACGTTTTTTAAAAAACATCTTTTCCTTTACCAAGAAGGAATCACTTCGTATAGACTTTAAGCTATTTACTTTTCCAACCTCAATAGCAGACGAAACAGGCGTATCGATCTCTTCCTGATTTGACTTGTAGATTTTATTATTAATTTTAGATTCTGATTTAAATTTCTTTTTTAATTGCTTTTGTAAATTTTTATAAATTTTAGAAAAGTTAATAAGTCCAGCTGGTTCTAACATTCTTTCTGTCTTTTCTTCTGTATAATTTAAACTAGAGATTGAACCATGAGCATTTAAATTTTCTTCCACTTCATCATAAAGTTCTTGTTTATCAAGACCGGTTGTGTTTTTTATGATAATTCCCAGAAAGGGAACAAAAGAATTTATCTTTCCTAAAACATTTTTTATTTGCTCAGCGGCCACTATTGGTGGTAATTTTGTAATAATGGAAATTAAATCTTTATTAGAAATATACTCAGGTAAAGCTTCGCTGGTAAAGATAAAATAAGAAGCTACTGGTATTTCTCCACTGATAACAGATGAAAAGAATAAAGAAGCCCCTGAAGCAGAAAGATCTTTACGTCCAGAATCAACTTCAGAAGCATTAGCTTCAACATTTATTATTTCAAATTGGTCCTTATGTTTATAAACTAAAAATGCACGATTGCGTCCATAAGTAGAGAAATACAACTTATTCTCGTAAATTACACCCAGACTAATGTTTGTCATAGCCGGGTTAACCTTAATCTTTTCAGTTGATAAAAAATCGCTTAAACCTTTATTAGTCTTAGAAACAGCTGCTTCAAAAATATTTTCAACTTTTAATCCTTCTATTTTGTCGCGCAATAATATCTTTTCATCTTCATAATAATTTTCATCCAAGCTTCTTATTAAAAAATCAAAGATTTTTTTAGCATCTGTTTTTTTAGCGCCAATTTCAGCAATAACAAAAGCTTTCCCGGCTAAACCTTCTTTTAAAGAATCTGGTTGAGCTATAAAGACATTACTAAAGCCGCTAGACTTTGAAGAGTTTAAAATAATAGATGAAATTTTGTTATACATAAGCTAAATTTCAATCATCAGAAAGACTGTTTCTGTTTGACTGTTTACGGTTTATATTATACTATAAATTTATAAATAAACAAAATATGCTTAAACTTCTCTTGGGTTCCGAGACGCGTGTTAGGCTTTTAAATCTCCTTATTTTACACCCAGAAAACCGTTATAGTTGCCAAGAATTAACTAAAGAATTAAAGCTAACCAGCTTTCAAATAAATAAAGAACTTCTAAATACTTGCCAATTAGGACTTGTATCTGAATTTTTAATTGAAGAAAAAACTGAAGAAAAAGTCGTAAAAGAAAAATCCAAAAAAAAGACAAAAAAGAAAGAAAAAAAAATAGAGACAAAAAAAATAAAGTTTTTTTCAATAAACAAGAGCTTTCTTTTATATCCAGAAATAAGAGCTTTATTTGTTAAGGCTCAGCTACTTTCTAGTCAAAATTTTATTTTAAATTTAGAAAAATCTTTTTCTATAAAACTACTTTTAGTGACTGGTTTCTTTACCAACTGCCAAGAAGCCCCAACAGATCTTTTGATAGTTGGAGACATTAAACGAACTGCTTTTTTAAAATTAATTTCTGAATTAGAAAAAGACCTTGGCCGAGAAATAAACTTTACCATCATGGATGAAAATGAATTCAACTATAGACAGGAAATAATGGATATTTTTCTCTACAATATCATTGAAAGTAAAAAAATAGTTTTGATTGATAATTTGTCAGAAACTTAATATGAAAAATACCTTTTTATATCTCTTAAGTTTTTTGTGGAAACTAATAAAATATTTATTAATTTTAGGCTTAGGCCTTTTTATTTTAAGTTTAATACTACTTGCTAGTAGTTATAAGAATCTGCAAACTGCCTATCAATTAGGTTTAGCGGGAAAAAGTGATATCACAAATGCTATTTACAGTCTTCAAGAAAAAAACTGGGAAGAATCAATATCTAGAGCAGAGTCTGCTGGGAATAATTTTAACGAAGCACTTAATAATGTTTCTTTAATAAAAGAAAGTTTCTTAATTAAAAAAATACCCTTTTTCTCAAGACAAATAGACGACTTAGAATATCTTTTAAAAACAACTGAAATTTTAAGTCGCTCTCTTAGTAGAGCATCTTTACTTGCTAAATCCTTTGCGGAAATAAATACTAGAGATTCTTTTACTGCCTTAAGCCAAGCAGAAAAAGCAAAAATTTTAAAACTAGCTTACGAATCAGAACCAGAACTTAATGGATTAAAAGCTAATTTACAAATAGCTCTTTTAAACATGGATAAAATACACCGCATCGGAATTTTATGGCCAATTTATGAAGAAATAAGTGAATATAAGTTACAGCTTGAAGAGGGTATTTCTTTACTAGAAAATCTTGGACCTCTTTCCAAGGTTATGCTATCTCTTGGCGGCTACCCAGAAGAAAGCAATCTTTTAATAATCCTGCAAAATAATGATGAACTAAGACCTAGCGGCGGCTTCATTGGTACTTTTGGTTTAGCGACTATAAAAAACGGGGAGATATTAAATTTAACAACTAGCGATAGCTATCATCTTGATATGCCAGCTATTGGCAAATGGCAAAAAGAACCGCCAGAACCAATAAAAAAATATTTGGATGTTGAAAATTGGTATTTAAGAGATGCTAACTGGTCTCCGGATTGGCCAACTTCAGCCAAGCAAATTCAGGAGATATTTACTGGAGAAAGCTTGGCAATTGGCCAAAATCCACCTAATTTTTCTGCCATTATTGCCATTAATCCTGACTTAATAGCCAATTTATTAACCTTAATCGGACCTATTGAAATAGATAATGAAATTTACACAGCAGACAATTTTCAAGAATTACTTCAATACAATGTAGAAGTCGCTTATAAGGATAAAGGTATTTCTTCTTGGGACAGAAAAGATGTAATCAACGACTTACTGGAAGAATTAAAAACTCGATTATTCAATCTCGACTTAAAGGATTGGCCAAAATTAATTGCTATATTTAATAAAGATATTGCTGAAAAAAATATCCAAATATATTTCAATAATGAAAATCTAAAATTTTTAAGCGATAATCTTGGCGCAAGCGGGGAAGTAAAAAAAACAGATAGTGATTTTCTAATGGTTGTCGATGCTAATTTAGCTGCTTTTAAAAGCGACTCTGTTGTAAAAAAAGAAATTTCCTATCAACTTAAAAACACTAGCTCAAAACCAGAAGTAGACCTAACGCTTTTCTATAATCATGAAGGTGGTTTTGATTGGCGAACAACTCGTTACCGCAGTTATACTCGCATTTACCTGCCGCTTGGCTCTCGCCTTATTTCTAAAAATGGTTTTGAGAAAAACACTGATGACTGGTTAATAGAAGATGATAATGAATTAAATAAAACTGTTTTTTCTTTTTTCTTTTCGCTAGAACCAGGAGATAATCGCAGTTTTAATATAAAATATCAACTACCAGAAAGGATTAAAAATCAATTAGCTGATGGCTCCTATCGTCTTTTAGTCCAAAAACAATCCGGCCGAAGAACAGAAAAACTAAATATTGATTTTAACCTTCAAGGAGAAGAAATTATAAAATGGTCTGGAGCTCTTCTAAGTGACAAACTTTTTAAACCATAATATATGGAAGTTTTAACTATTTTTCTATCTATTGTTCTATTTATAATTATTTCTTTAAATCCCAAGAATGGTCTTTACTTAATGGCCTTGTTTTTACCTGTTTTAGGAATAGACTTTTATATTAGGGGTTTTATTTTTCCATTTATTGACCTTATTGCTCTTATCACTTTACTGGCTTTTGTTTTCAATCGTTTTTTTATATCACAAAGCAAAAAAATAAAATTAACACCTATAAAATAAC
>CAZFUP010000008.1:0-4021 GCA_964522055.1 uncultured Gammaproteobacteria bacterium | reverse complement strand
TGGCCATTAATTTGGCCCTTTGCCTTTTTTTTCCTAGCTAATATAATTTCTTCCTTACTATCTTTAAACCCGGGTGCATCTTTATATTATTTTGTTCGTTGGCCGCTTTTCTTGTATTTTGCTTATATTTTTCTACCAGCCAACATTATAGACAGTGTCAAGACATTAAAGAAAACAATAATATTTATTTTTATTGGAGCGGCAACTGTTCTTTTTTTCAGTTACCTGTCTTTAATTGGGCAAGATATAAATAACGAATTCTTTCGTCTTAATGCTTGGTCTTTTAAGGGAATTTTTCCTTTCGGAAATAATCATAATTTAATTGCTGAATTTTTAAATGTCGGAATTTTTTTCATTTTGATAATAAAAGAGTTTGTTAAAGAACAACGCAAACGACGTTTTATAAACCTAATTTTTGTCTTAACTGCCTTAGCAATTATCCTAACTTTTTCTCGTACTGCCTGGATAACTCTTGTAATCCAATTGAGTATTTATTTCTTCTATAATTTAAAAAAGAAACAAAAAGAAAAACGCAACATTATTATTTTAGTTTTAATAGGGATTATTATTGCTATTCCTCTTACTTGGCGCATGAGTATTTTGCAAGCTAATAACTCTGGATCAACCGCCAGTAGAGTTCTTTTAAGCGAGATTGCTCTGAAAGCTTGGCAAGAAAAACCTTTATTTGGACATGGCAGCGGGGAATTCATTAATTTAGTAGCTGAAGATATACGGTTTACCGCTAATCATGGAGCACCGATGGACTCACATGGCTTTATTCAAAAAATAGCAGCTGAAAATGGCTTGTTCGGACTCTTATCCTGGTTCTTTATTTTAATTTATCTTGCCCGTTTTGCCTTTTTTGCGGTAAAAAAATATTATCCAAAAGCTAAGTGGGTGTTGCCGTTTGCCCTTGCTGTTGGCGGGGGAATTTTTTTCCAACTCTTCAATACTTCTTATTATAAAGGGAAGGTTTGGTTGCCACTGATATTATTTATTATTGCCATAGAAATTTCTGAGAAAAAACAAGAAAAAAAATATGCCCCAGAAAATTAGAATTCTTCACATTATACCAAATTTAAAAACTGGCGGAGCAGAAAATATCTGCTACGAGTTATTAAAAAATCTACCTAAAGATAAATTTACAGGCGGAGTGATTCTTTTTAAAGATGAAGACATAAATTTTAATGAAAACCCCTTAATTAATGATTTAAAAAATGAAGGAATAACTATAATAAGCCAAAGAAAGAGATTTTTATTTGATTTTAGAAACTTCTATCAACTTTTCAAAAACATTAAAAAATGGCAACCAGATATAGTTCATACTCATTTAGGCGGAGATATATATGGTCGTTTAGCGGCTAAATTTGCCAAAATTCCGATTATAATATCCACTGAACATAATTTAAATAAGCAAGAAAAAATTGGTGCCAGAATTCTCAAAACAATAAGCGCAAGATTCGCTGATATAATAGTTGCTGTTTCTCTGGCGGTAAAAAAAGATGCCATAAAAAGATATGGCTTAAAAGATAATAAGGTAAAAATAATATATAACGGAATAGATTTAGAAAAATTTAAACCAGAAACAAAAAAGGAAAAAGAACAACCCTTAGTTTTTGGTTCCTTAGGAAGACTGGTCCCACAAAAAGGTTTTGATGTTTTATTAAAAGCAATTCCTCTTACAAAAAGACGAGATTATTTGTTAAAAATAGGCGGGGCAGGTAAAGACAAAAATATCTTAGAAAAAATGATAAAAGATTTAAAACTCCAAAATAGAGTTTCGCTACTTGGACAAGTTGAACCAATCTCTTTTTTAAACTCTTTAGATGTTTTTATTATCAGCTCTTATTGGGAAGGCTTTGGCTTAGCAGCTATTGAAGCTGGTGCTTTAAAAAAACCAATAATTGCTAGTAAAATTGACGGATTAGCGGAAATAATAACCGAAAAAACCGGCTGGTCTTTTAAAAGTGAATCACCTCTGGAACTTGCTCATCAAATTGATAATATATTCGAAAATTGGGACAAGGAAATTATTAATGAAAAAATAGAAGCAAACTACAAAAATATAGAAGAAAATTTTTCAGCATCAAAGATGGCGTCTGATTATATAAATCTTTATCTTTCGTTTGCCAAAAAATTATGAAAATATTACAAGTTAACAAATTTTATTACCCCAAAGGAGGAGCAGATAAATATTTTCTTGATTTAAGCTCTGCTCTTGAAAAAGTTGGCCATCAGGTGGCTGTTTTTTCCATGAAACATAAAAACAATCTTACTAGTCCATTTTCTTCTTATTTCGTATCTAATATTGATTTTAATAATTTAAAGTGGTGGCAAGTAATAAAAGTGCCAGGTAGAATTATCTATAGTCAAGAGGCAAAAAGAAAATTTAAAAAATTAGTAAAAAGTTTCAAACCTGACATAATCCATATCCATAATATCTATCACCAAATATCACCATCGATATTAAGCGTTGCTTACAAATTTAAAATTCCTGTTGTCATGCATTTACATGACTACAAGTTAATTTGCCCTAACTATCAATTATTTGCCGATGGCCACCCTTGTGAAGCTTGTTTCCCTGATAAATACTATCAATGTCTGAAAAAAAGATGTTTTAAAAACTCCTTTAGACAAAGCTTTATTGCTTTTTTGGAAATGTCTATCCATCACAAAATTCTAAAGATATATCGTAAAAACATTAATACCTTTATTGCTCCTAGCCAATTTATGAAAGAAAAAATAATTAAATTTGGCTGGGAAGAAAAAAAGATAAAAGTGGTTGTTAATCCATATTCTTCATTTACAGAAACAAAAAAGGAAAATAACTCTGAAAAAGAAAAAGATTATCTATTGTATTTTGGTCGATTATCAGCCGAGAAAGATATAGCCACCCTAATTAAAGCCGCTATCTCTTTAAATTATAAATTAAAAGTTACTGGTAGCGGACCAGAAGAAGTAAAATTGAGAGAAATAGCGGACCAAGATAAAAATTCTTTAATTGAATTTACCGGTTTTAAAAGTGGAGCTGATTTAAAAAATTTAATATTATCAGCTAAAGCAATAGTTATTCCTTCTATTTGTTACGACAATATGCCCCTGAGTCTTCTTGATGCCTTACACTTGGGCAAGATAGTAATTGCTTCTAAAATAGGCGGAATCCCAGAGATTATAAAGGATGGTATAAATGGCCTACTTTTCGAACCAGGCAATGAAGAAAGTTTAAAAGAAAAAATAAGAAGTTTAGAAAAAATAGATCAAGAATCTTTTAGCAGGGAGGCTATTAAAAGCGTATCCAACCTAAGTTTAGAAAATAACACACGATCCGTAATAGAAATATATCAAAAATGTCTAGAAAAATAGAATATAAGTTAAAATAAAAAATCCTGGAATTATCCAGGATTTTTTTATATTTTGAATTATTATTTTATTATTCAACTTGAAAGGAAATACTATAGTTGTAATTAGACTTTAATCCAAAAACCTTTATATCATAAATACCAGCTTTTAAATCAGGTACTTTGATAACAGAAGAAAAGCGACCACGATTATCAGTTACGACATCTTCAGATATTAGCTTGCCATTGAAATAAATTTTTAAATTTTCTTTTGGTAAAAATCCGCCACCAGACAAAGCTAAATCAGAATTAATAGCTGCCTTATGCTTGTCTAACTCTAAAAATAAATTCTCTAAAGCGTACTCTTTAGCTTCTTTGCTAGCATCAGCAACAGCTACTTTATTTAAATCATCGTCAAGAATTAAAATGTTAGAGTTATTGAAAATAACTAAATAATCACCATCATTATAAACTAATTTTAACCCCATAGCCCAACTAAGAGGGCTACCAACGTTACTAATCCAGGCGTAATCTTTAAGAGATAAGTCTTTATCAAGTTTAACTACGCCGACTCCATTGGTAAAATAAACGTTACTAGTATATTTACTGGCCTTAACATCAAAGCCTTGAAAATCCAAATGTTTAAAAGAGGCTATTTCCTCGCCATTAACATTTAACTTACG
>CAZFUP010000007.1:0-25650 GCA_964522055.1 uncultured Gammaproteobacteria bacterium | reverse complement strand
CTGTTTTCCCTTCTTCAAGGGTGTCATAGTCTTTAAATTCTTGAAGAAGGTTTCTGATTGATCCCTTCTCTGACGCTAGATTTTTTGGAACCTTTAGAGCCGTATCATTAGTCAGGGCTATTTTAGGCGAACAGACTTCAACGAATTCTGCTTCAATCCAAAACTTTTTACCCTTAACAAATGTGCCCTTTTCATTTCGAAGTTGAATTTGAACAAAACCTTGTCCATCCATAATTACAACTTCGTCCTTATGGCTAACCAGACGAGTGACAGAACCTTTCTCTAAGGCAATGTCAACTAATTCCATTTCCGTGGTTTCTTCGTTAATATCGTAAAGAACTTCAACATCTTTCACTGTGATGGCATAGGTGGTAGCTGCTTCGCTTTCGTTTTTCAAGCTTCCCCTGTCTTTAGTGGTGTTAAACACTTTAGTCCAGGAAGAAACATAACGAACGGAAGATCTGAACCCTTCGTGGTTAACATCATTCCAAATAAGAATAGCAATCATCAAGGTGGTTAAAGGGATAATAATCTTATCAACCACATTAATTTTGCTAGTCCCGGCAGCGAAGATGAAACCAACCAAGAAAGCTCCCATAAGCACCTTAAAGGTAATCACTTCTGGAAAAATTGCGGCCACAAAACCAATAAAGGCAAGGGATGCAATCCAATTTTTCAACCAAATAGGCACTACTTTCTCTCCTCTTCTTCTCAACTTGAATAACTTAACTACCAAACCAGTTGGCAACCAAGCTAAAACAATTATTGATAAAGAGAAAACGAAAGCGGTAAGGGTTAATCCAGGAGAACCTATTAAAACAGCAGTCGTCATTAAAGCAATGGCTATAAAGACGGTAATAAAGATGATAGTGATATAAATACCGACCATCCTAATTACAAACCCCAAAAAAGATGCAATGCCGTTAAAGACAATTGGGAAAAAATGTCTCAACAAAGCTCCTATGGCACGAAGCTGGCGGTCCATCCGATCACGAAAACTGGCAGAAAATATGGTCAATAATAAAACAATTATGACCATAATGAGAAAAATAATAGAAATTAAGTTCATGGCAAATTGTTTTAGTATTGAACACCTAAATCATCGCACAGTCTTTCAAAGAATCCCTTTCCTCTTGCAGAGGAATCAAAATCTCTTTTGAATTGACTGTTTTGTACTTTTTCTGACAAGTTTTTCACTTGTTGAAGAAACTCAGAAGAAGCCGTAACGGAAAAACCGGAAGAGGAAAAGAAAATCCTAATTTCGCCATCATTCATTTTACCAAGCAAACCAAGTAATTCGGCTCCACTGGCATTTGAAACGGTGACAATTTTTTCTTTCCTGGGATTTCCTTTTTTGTCTTTGATAACATTTCCACTGCCATCAAGTTTTTCCTTAAATTCAGTAGAGGATTTCTCCCTTTTTCCGATTATGCCGACAATTCTGGCTCGTTGCCCAGGAGGATAACTGTCAATTACTCGGCAAACTCTGATAAGATTTTTTTTAGAAATCAAACCATTTGTCGTTGCCGAAACACAGGCAGAAGCAAAAAGATATTCATCATTTGTGCCTCTGTCGGCCTTATCCTGGGCTGTTTTTTTAGCACCAGAAATAAAACTCATAAGCAATTCTTCAATCACACCTTCTAAGATATGACCGGCTGTTTTGTTTACTGACTCTTTCATGTCTCTTGGTTTTATATGGTTTTGAATTTATTCTGTTTTTAAAGAGCTTTTTGCCAAAACAGCCGTTGCTCATTTTCAAGATATTATATCATTAATAGTAAACTTTGTCAATAGTTTTACAAAAACACCTCCTAATAGGAGGTGTTTTGTTCGTTTTCTTCTGAGCCGTTGACCGGGATTGAACCGGTGACCTTCTCCTTACCATGGAGATGCTCTACCAGCTGAGCTACAACGGCCTTAATTTATAGATTTAATATTTTCTCTTGCCACTCACTAAGCTTATTGTTTTCTGGATTAACTGAAGCTAGTTTTTCTAGAAAAACAAGAGCTAATTCTTTATCTTTTTTTATTATACTTAAATCCAAGATTAAATCAAGATAACGAGGATTATTGGGTTCATGCTCTAAAGCTTCATGAATATTTTCTAAAGCTGCCTCTAAATACCCAGCTTCTTTTTCTACAAAAGACAGGGAAAAATATATTTCTGAGATACTCACCTCTTTTAATTCCTCTTCATTTTTCATTGTTTGTTTGGCAATCTTTAAAGAATGCTCATAGGTTTGCCTAGCTTCTGGCCATTTCTTCTGCTCTTCATAGATAGCAGCCAACTTGAAAAAAGCCAAACAATTTTTCTGATCCAAGCTAATGGCTTCAAGTAATTTCTCTTCTGCTCCTGAAAAATCTTCCTTCTTTATTAATTCATCACTACTAATAAATAAAGAATTTATCATTTTTTCCCTATCTTCTTGAGAGATATTTTCCGTGCTTTTATAATTTATACGTCTTTTTTTAAGCTGCGCTTGAGTACTTTCAAAAAAACGGGATATAGATCTACTTAAAGAAAGATAAAAACGCCCAAAAAAACCGCTGATACGACTTAAATCGCGCTCCACTTTCTGCTTGATAATTTGATTCTTAAAACGTGCTTCTTTTTCTCCTGGCAAGCTATCCACATCTAAAAGAGCTAAAGCGGGAAACTTTTTTAACACAACAAAAAGAATAAGTAAGATAGAGGCAATTATTAATATCCAAGCAATAGTGGTCATAATTTAAAAATGGATTAATTAGCAATCGACATGAAACTATCAGCTTTTAAGCTGGCGCTGCCTATTAACAAACCATCGATATTATTTTGATTTAAAAAGGAAATAGAATTAGAAGAATTAACGCTACCACCATAAATAACTTTAAGCTCAAAGCCAGTTATTTTTTTAACTTCCTTCTTTAAAAATTCATGAATACTATCAGCCGTTTTTGAATCAAGCGGTTTGGCTTTTATACTAGTACTAATCGCCCAAGCTGGTTCATAGGCAAGAATTAAATCAGAAGCTTTTTTTATCTTAACATCTTTTAAAACTCTACTCAATTCTGTTTTTAAATACTTTTTAGTTAAACCTGCTTTTTTCTTATTTAAATCTTCTCCTAAACAAAGGACTGGAATAAGCCCAACACTTAAAGCGGTCTTTATCTTTTTATTTAACAAAGAAATGTTTTCATTTAATTCTTTTCTTCTTTCACTATGACCAATTAGAACATAACTTACTCCCAGCATTTTTAAATTCCCTGGCTGGACCTCCCCAGTATGAGCTCCTTTTTCAAAAGCAGCGCTATCCTGGGCTCCTAAAAGAAGTTGGCTATCTTTAATTATTGGCCCAATAAAAGCGAGGGTTGAAAAATCTGGAAACAGAACAACTGTTTTCTTTTTAGTCTTTATCTTTTTTTGCAATTCTTTAGTTAACTCTAGGCTTTCTAAAATACTTAAATTCATCTTCCAGTTAGCCATGATAATTTTTTTCATAAATTTTTAGTTATTTTCTAAACTTTGCGTCCAGACAATAGTTCTTTTTATTCCTTCGGCTAATTCAATCTCCGGAATCCAATTTAAAACTGCTTGAGCACGAGCATAACTTAGACAACTTCTTCTCTGTTCCCCTTCTTTACCCTCTTCTTCTATTATTTCTATTTCCCTCCCTAAAGATTTGGAAATTTCTCTTCTAACATCAAGAAGACTACTTTCTTTTCCAGATGAGATATTTATTTCACTAGTACAATCAATTTCCATAGTCAAAACAAGTGCTCTTGCAACATCGTCTACATAAACAAAATCCCTAGTCTGTTTGCCATCACCAAATTGTCGACTACTTATATTTTTAATCGCATTGTCAATAAAAATAGCAATTACTCCAGCTTCTCCGCCCTTAAATTGACGTGGCCCATAAACATTAGCAAAACGAAGAACGGTATAATTTAGACCGTAGACTTGGTAATAATAATTTAAATATTTTTCCAGAGTAAGTTTGTGAATGCCATAAGGAGAAAGCGGATAAGTTGGGCTATTTTCGGTGGTAGGGATTTCTTCTGTCTCACCATAAATAGCGCCACCAGTTGAAGCCATGATTATTTTCTTCACCTTATACTTCCGACAATTTTCTAAAACATTTAATCCGCCTAAAACATTTATTCTATTATCAAACTCTGGGTCAGATACAGAGTGGCGAACATCTATTTGCGCAGCTAAATGATAGACAAAATCAAAACTACTATCCTTAAAAACATTCTCAATTTCTAAAGAACAAATATCAAGAGGAAAAAAATGTGCTTTTTTATTAACATAATCACGTCGCCCAGATGATAAATCATCAATAATGGTAACATCGTGACCTAAGTTTATTAAACTATCAACTAAGGTTGAGCCGATAAAGCCGGCTCCACCAGTAACTAGAATTTTTGACATATATTTTTTATTTTATTTGCCTTTTTATAATAACATTATTCGCTTATAAAATGAAGAATAGAAGTTAAAACAAGCTTATTTTTGCCCTTGCGTCTTTCACTTTTTTTTGCTAAAATAATGGTAGAAATTTAATTAACAATAAGAATTTATAAGTATCAAAAGACCTGAAAATACCCGATAAAATAAGGGAATTTTTTGTTTTTAACTCAGTGATAATATGTCTAAAGAACCAAAAAACAATAATAGTTACGGCGCCGATCAAATTACCGTTTTAGAAGGATTAGACCCAGTCAGAAAAAGACCAGGTATGTATATCGGTTCAACTTCAGCCGCTGGCTTACATCATCTTATCTGGGAAGTTGTTGACAACTCAATTGATGAGGCTATGGCTGGCTATGCTAATGAAGTAAGCGTTTCCCTTCTTGAAGATGGCATGGTTTCTGTTAAAGATAATGGCCGTGGTATTCCGGTAGAAAAACACAAAGTAACTGGGGTTAGCGCTCTGGAAACAGTTTTAACCAAACTGCACGCTGGTGGAAAGTTCGGCGGTGGTGGATATAAAGTTTCTGGCGGACTTCATGGCGTTGGTGTTTCAGTTGTTAATGCCTTAAGTGAATACTTAAAAGCCGAAATACATCGTGATGGTAAAATATGGACACAAGAATTTAAAGCCGGCAAACCGGTAAAAACAGCTAAACCCGTAGGAACTTGTAAAGACAACGGAACAATTATAACTTTTAAACCAGACCCTACTATTTTTACAGAATTAGAATTTAATTGGGGTAAAATTTTAGATCGTCTGCGTCAACAATCATATCTAACTAAAGGCATAACCTTAAACGTCTTTGACAGACGCCCTGATCACAGAGCTAAAAATTACAGATTTCATTTTGAAGGCGGTATTAAATCTTATATAAAATCCTTGCATCGCAATAAAAATATAAAAAACGATACTGTTTTTTACGTTGAAAAAGATGTCAAAGACGGCAAAGTTGAAATTGCCTTACAGTATAATGACGAATATAACGAAACTCTTTTAGCTTTTGCCAATAACATCCATAATCCTGAAGGTGGCACTCATGTTGCTGGATTCCGCTCTGCTTTAACTAGAACTTTAAACAACTATGCTAGGTCAAAAAATTTATTAAAAGAAAAACAGGATAATTTAACCGGCGATGATGTCCGTGAAGGATTAACTGCAATTATCAGTGTTAAATTAACTGATCCGCAATTTGAGGGCCAAACTAAAGGAAAATTGGGTAATGCAGAAATGAAGGGTTATGTTGAAACAGTCTTTAATGAATCTTTTAACACCTATTTAGAAGAACATCCTAAAGAAGCTGAGGCCATTATTGGCAAATGCGTTCTATCAGCTCAAGCGCGTTTAGCTGCCAGAACAGCCCGCGCAACAATACTAAGAAAAGGAGCCTTAGAAGGAATGACTCTGCCAGGAAAACTAGCTGATTGTTCTAGTCGTCACCCAGAAGAATGCGAACTTTATATCGTTGAGGGCGACTCGGCTGGCGGCAGTGCTAAACAAGGTAGAAACCGTAAATTTCAAGCTATTTTGCCTTTACGTGGCAAAATCTTAAACGTTGAAAGAGCTCGCCTTGATAAAATGTTAGCTAATATCGAAATCAAAAATCTAGTAATTGCTCTTGGCACTAATATAGATGACCAACTTGATTTAGAGAAGTTAAGATATCACCGAATTATTATTATGACTGATGCCGATGTTGACGGCGCTCATATTCGTACCTTGCTTTTAACTCTTTTTTTCCGTCATTTTACCCCTCTTATAAACGGCGGATATATTTATATTGCTCAGCCGCCATTATATCAACTTAAAAAAGGAAGCACTGTCCGTTATGCCTATAGCGATGAAGAAAAAGAGGCAATTATTATTGAACTAGGCGGAACCGTCCAAGAAAGTGTAGAGATAAGTGAAGAAAATGACGAAGGTGAAAATACTGAAGTAGAAGTGGAAGATAAAAAAGAAGAAGAAATAAAGAAAACAAGTAAAATAAGCATACAGCGCTATAAAGGTTTAGGGGAAATGAACCCTGATCAACTTTGGGAAACAACTATGAATCCAACAAGCCGTATTGTTAAACAAGTAACAATTGAGGATGCAGCTAAGGCTGATGTTATCTTTGATATGTTAATGGGTGACAATGTTGCTCCACGTAAAAAGTTTATCCAAACCCATGCTAAAAAAGTTCAAAATTTAGATATTTAAAAATATGTATATATATCTTTTTACCCCAATAGTTGCTTTCTGTATTGCTCAAGGATTAAAAATATTTCTACGCTCTAGAAAGCAAAAAATAACTTGGCATGACATTTTTTCATATTCAGATATGCCAAGCGGACACACTTCAACGGTTATTTCTTTAGTTTCAATTTTAGCCCTAAAACAAGGTTTAGATTCACCTATTTTTGCTTGTGCCTTTGTTTATGCTTTAATAGTTATAACTGACGCTATGGGGCTAAGAAATTATCTTGGCTCACACGGTAAAACCCTTAACGTTTTAGTTAATGATTTAAAAGAAGACGATTTTTTAGATCGTCGTTATCCTAAACAAATAGAAAAAGTTGGCCACACCCCTCTGCAAGTTTTAATTGGCGCCTTAATAGGGGCAAGTACTAGTTTAATTAGCTACTTTCTATTTTAAGTTTTTATTCCACAAAGAAACTCCTTTTATATCAGCTGGTATAGAAATATCTAAAAGCTCTAAAATAGTCGGAGTTATATCTTCTAAGCCGCCCGAAGGAGCAAGCAAACTTAAGTCACCATTTAAAGGTTCACTTAAACCAAAGGTTTTCCCCGACAAACCCTCTCCAATAATAATTAATGGAACTGGGTTATCTGTCATTTTCCTATCACTTAAATCTGTCGCCATGTTTTTTATATTCTCGGCATTCCCACAAGCTGCACTGATGAGTAAAACAGCGCCACTATCTAAAATATTTTCTACTACTGCCGCCAACTTTTTATCTAAAGATTCAGCGGTTTTTATTATCCCTTCAAGATCTTCAGTTTGAGCGGCAATATCAAGACTAGGGATAGAAACTACTAATAGTTTATATTTTTCAGTTTTCAAAGCCTTTTTTAAAGATAAGCTTATCTTATTAAGAGCAGAAAAAGCAACTTCTTTTTCTTTTCTTGAAGAAAAAACTTCCCAATCTTCACCACTTAGTTTCTCTTCTCTGCCCGCATTAAAAAAATAGGTTAAGGCAGCTAAGCGTTCAGTCTCACTTATCTTTATTTGACTATATCCAGCTTCAGATACTAATTTACTTAAATCTGTACTCGGCTTATAATTCTCATTAATTAAATGACAACCAGCACCAATACTTAGATAACGAGCATTTAAACTTTTCTTTTTTACATTTAAAAGAGCCACTGGATAATCATTTACCAGCCTACTAAAAACAGGCATCTGGCTCAAACTGATAGCGTTAGCTTCGCTAGCTGGCGCTATTCCTAAACCGTCTAAAAGCAAAAGGACTATGGGTTTAATTTCTTCCGGCCCAGGTTCTTCTGAGCTTATTGTTTTACTGTTTTTCATAAATAATCTATTTATTCTCCAATAAAGAAGCAATTTTTAACAAGCGATTATATTTAGCTATTCTTTCACCACGCGTTATTGAACCAGCTTTCAGATAATCAGCTCCAACAGCTACAGATAAATCAACGATAAAATCATCATTAGTTTCAGCACTTCTATGGGAAATAATTACTTTCAAGCCATGGCGCTTTGCTACTTTAATACAATTTATAGTTTCTGATAAAGTGCCTGCTTGATTGGGCTTGATAATAATGGCATTAGCCGCTTTTTCTTGCAACCCTCGACGCAAGCGCTCTGTTCTGGTCGCAAATAAATCATCACCAGCGATTATTAGTTTCCCGCCTAACTCAGCAGTTAAATCACGCCAATTAGACCAATCATCCTCTGACAGAGCATCTTCTAAATAAATAAGTGGATATTTACTTAACCATTCATTATATAAACCAATTAAATTAGCTGCGGTAAAATGATTATTATCTAAAGGAAAAACATAATGACCACTAGCTTCTTCATATAACAAAGTTGAACCGACATCAATTCCTAAAAAAATATCACTGCCTGGTTTTAAATTGCTACGCAAAGCAGCTGCTAAGATAAACTCTATTGCCTCAATACTAGAATCAAGGTCAGGCGCATAACCACCTTCAAGCCCAGTGTCAGTATCATAGCCCGCTTCTTTTAAAACATTACCTAGCTCATGAAAAACGCTAGCACCTGTCTCTATCATTTTTGAAACTGAACTCTTTTTTGGTATTAAGAGAAATTCTTGAAAATCTAAATTAGTATCGGCATATTGACCACCGCTGAAAACATTAAACAAAGGAACCGGCAAAGAAGCCTCATTATCTAAAGAAAATATTTCTTTTAAATAAACAAAAATATCTTGTTTAGCACTGATTGCTCCAGCGCGAGCACAGGCTAAAGAAACCCCTATCATGATATTTGTTCCTAAATTTTTCTTTTCTGAAAGTCCATCTAATTCAATAAGGGTTTGATCTATTTTTTCCTGTTCTCTTATTTCTAAACCTATTAACCGTGGCTTTATTATTTCATTTATCTTAGAAACGGCCTGTAATACTCCCCGGCCATTATAGCGCTTAAAATCACCGTCTCCTATTTCGTTAGCTTCATATGAACCAAGCGAATTACCAGTTGGAACACTTGCCAAAGCACTCGTGTTGTCATCTAAAAAAACTTCTACTTCTATTGTTGGCCAACCCTGAGAATTTAGAATTTCTCGAGCATTAATATTTTTTATTTTTCCCATATACTTAAGATAATTTAAATAATTTTAAAATTTATCTCTTCTTTGCGGTAATAATTATTTTTTCAAGACCAGGCATTTTTTCTCCACCAAGATAAGAAAGCATAGCTCCGCCGGCAGTGGAGATAAAATCAACGTATTCACCCATTTTACTTAAATTAAGAGCAGCTACGGTTTCGCCACCACCAACTAAACCATAAGCCTTGCCTTGTGAGCGAGCAGCCACTAAACGAGCGATAGAGAGAGTTCCTTGCTTAAAATGATTATCTTCAAACTTACCAAGTGGCCCATTCCAAACTAAAGTCTGAGCATCTTTTATGTATTTTGCATAAAGACTAATAGTTTCTGGCCCAATATCAAAAATAGCCTCGTCTTTCTTTACTTCTTGAGGGCGACAAAGTCTTAACTGCTTTTTTGTATTTAAAACCACGACATCAATTGGCAAAACTATTTTTGTTTTTATTTTTCCATTTGTAAAAAAGTTTTCTACCTCATCTAAACTATCAGCGTCATACAAAGATGAACCAATTTCCATTTTTTGATATTTCCAAAAATTATTAGCTAAAGCTCCTCCTAAAAGAACTTTAGTTGCTTTTTTTTCTAATTTTTTAATAAGCGGTGCTTTTGTTTTTATTTTTGCCCCACCCATAATAACCACTAAAGGTTTTTTCGGTTCTTTTATTTTATTTAAAGCTTTTATTTCCTCTTCTAATAACAAACCGGCATATGCAGGCAGATAATTTTTAATCGCCGAAACAGAGGCCTGTTGGCGATGAGAAACAGAAAAAGCTTCATTTACATAAATGTCCGCCAAAGAAGCTAACTCCCTGGCAAACTCCTTGTCATCTTCTAATTCCCTCTTATCAAAGCGTAAATTTTCTAGTAACAAAATCTCGCCTGGTAATAATTTTAAAAGAGCCTTTTTAACTTTAAGCCCATTAAGTTCTCCGGGGAATTTAAGCGGTCTTTTTAAAAGGCGACGTAAGCGCAAAGCAACTGGGTATAGAGAATATTCTTTTAATACTTTTCCCTTTGGATCACCTAAATGGCTAGCTAAAATAATACGTGCGCCCTTATCTGCTAAAAAATTAATTGTTTTAAGGGCTGCTTTAATACGATAATCATCTTTTATCTTCCCCTTGTCTAAAGAGACATTAAAATCAACTCGTAAAAAAATTGTCTTCCCTTTTAAATTTTTTATTTTTTTTATCGTCTTTATTTCCATAAACATACTATTCTAATTCTCCCAATGTTATATCTATTTGTTTTTCTAAATTATCACGTAAATAACTTATAGTAACAACATCGCCCGCTTTGTACCTAGCTAATAAATCGCCTAAATCATTCTCTTGATTAACTTCTTGATTATTAACCCAAGTAATTATATCCCCTTCTTGCAACCCAGCCAAAGCCGCTGGACTATTTTTAACTAAAGCCGCTTGTCCGTTTTTTTTATAAATTAAAGCCCCCTTTGTCGAATCAAGTCCACTAATTTTAACAGCTGACAGATTTAAATAGTTAACGCCTAAAAATGGTCGACTAGATGCTTCTGGTTTAGCAAAATCTTGCCAATAATTAATATAGGTAAAAGCTGGAACAATTTCTTTATCACTCCCAATAACAGCAACTAAGTCTCCGGCTAAATTAAAAACAAAAGAATTTTCTTGATCTTTTTCAAGATTATTAGCTAGCTCTAAAAAAGCATTTAAACTATCACTACTTAAAACATCCGCTGAGCGTTTTAAAGAAGAAAGGTTTGTCGGCCAAGTATTCTTCTTGCTATCAACCACTAAAAGAGATTGCCCCAAAGAAAGCTCAGAACGAGGTACTATTTTTCTAACTGGCAAATTAGTAGCTCCCTCTAAATGAAAAAAGACAACATCACCTGCATAATCTTTCAAGATATTTATCTTATCAACCTGATAGGTTTTTCTATCAGAAGTAATAACGGTATATAATTTAGTATTAAAATTATCTCTTATATTCTTAGGTAAAGAGGCAATAACCCAGCCGTCATCGGTAATTATTAAACCAACAAACAAGGGATCTTCTAAAGGATAGTAACCATCCGCTTCTTCAGGTATTTCTTTAAAAACACTAACCAAAGATCTTTCTATTGAACCAAGCGTTTCTTCTACTTTTACATCTTGATTAACAACAACTTTTTTAGGATCACGAATTATTAAACTGGAACGAGTATTGTTAAGCTGATTTAGATTAAGCTCCTGACTAAAATAAGAAGAAGAGTCTTCTAAAAAATAAAGACGAGTTAAAAGGGTTCCTAGTATTCCAGCGATTAAACCACAGATTGTGAAAAAAACAATTAGTAAAAGAAAATTATCTTTGATCTTTTTTATCATAAAATTATAATTAAAGCCAACGGGCTGATAAGAGAATTAATAAGATTAAAAACATCCCTATTGCAAGTGACCATTTTAAATTTTTTATATTAAGTCGTTTTTCACGACGCCAATTATTAAACAATACTAAACTATAAAAAACAAGTGAAAGCAACAAACCTCTAACATTAAAACTTAAAGGAAGAAGCAGCAAAGCGCCAGCTGCTTCCGATAAAACCAGACTATTTATTGTTAAAAACAAGATCTCTTCCTTATTTTTTCTGTCACCAATAAAGGTAAGTATCTGAAAAAAGAATAAAAACGATAATAAAATAAAGAAAATAAAAATCAACCAAAAAGATAAGTTAAGAAAAATTGGCAAAGCATAAAGAGCAGACGCTGAGGCAAAAAAAGACAAAAAAGAAGCGCTTAAAATTAATTTGCGCAATTTTATCTCTCTTTCTGGAGCTCCAAAGGCTAAATGATAATAAATGTTTTTAAAATAAACAAAGATAAACAAAGAACAGGTAGCAAAAATAAATTGTATCCAAAAATTATTAATTAAAATTGAACTGAAAAAAACAGCTGATAAATAAAAAAGGATGGGACTTAAAGCCAGTCGCGGCCAAAAAGCCTTGCCATAACGACTAATTGTTTTAATGACAGCTAAAATTATTAACAAAACTGACAAACTAACAGCCACAAAGAAAAAATCAGGCCAACGCAAAAATGACTGACTAAGCAGCCAGATAAGGAAAGCTAAAAAACCAAATTGCCAAATTTTTTTCTGCATGATTGTTTAATTTTTTATTCTGTTTCTAAAACAGGTTCCTCAGATAAAATATTATTTTCTTCAGACCTTGTTTCTTCTAAAGTATTAGAAATGTCACCACCTGAAAATTCAGATTCATTTTCTAAATTATTATTTTCCTCACCTAATAAACTCTCTTCTAAGCTAGGCTCAGTTGAAATTTCTCCTAAAAAATCTCCTTCAAAAACAGTATCGGCCGCTTCTTCATTTTTAATTAGACTATCAACTATTTCCGGCATTAAAGTCAGACTACCAAGGGATGTAAAATCGGTCAAATTATTTATCTTTAAAAATAAATTAGAAAAAGTATAAAAATTATTACCGAAGAAAAACCCCCGCTTAACGGTATTGTCATAATAATTATAAGAATTCCAAAAATCAAGATTTGCAGAATGGTCCTTTATAGCATGATCAACCTGACCTTTTAGAACTAAGCGATCGCTATTTATTTGAAACAATAAAGCGCCAGCAAAAACAATTTCACCGTTATTCCTTAAAACAGCAGGAACAGATAAAATATTTTTAGATGGAGAATAAAATAAGGCCTTATTATCAGTCAAGGCAATTGAATCGCTTGAAGCATCTCCTATTATATAAGAGTCTAACTCTTTTGGTGTCTTTAAATCATTAAAATCAAAAAAAGCTAATTTTAAACCTTTACTGCCATCTTTTGTTTCGCTATCTCTGCCTAAACTAAACAACCTAGTACCATTTACATCTGCTGGATAAAGATTTTTAACATAAGCTGGCACTTTTATCGCCCCTAAAATAGTCGGCTTTAAAGGATCGGCTAAATCAACTACATATAAAGGATCACCGGCTTTAGCGGTTAAAAGATAAAGACGATTACCAATAAATCTAGCAGCACTCACAATTTCATCAACTCCTAAGTTTTCCAAACGACTAATTAACTTTAATTCATTATTTAAAATATAAACATTACTATATGACTTTTTGTCATGTCCGCTCAGTCTTGCCCAGAGGTCACTTCTTTTTGTGGCAACTCGTAAATATGAATCACTTTCATTTAAAGAATGTTCTCCTAAAATTCGACCACCCACTTCGCCTATTCCTCTATACTCTAATTTTTCTCCCCTAATACCAATCTTATAGATAAAAGTTTTTTCTAATGCCGCCGCCTGTAAGGACATTTTTTCTTTTAAAGCAGTTTCAATCTCTACTTCTACTGCCTGATATTGTTCTGCTGTTAAAGAATTAAGATAAACATCAAGTAGGGTTGCTGTTTTTATCTTTTTTTCACCTGAAGTTAAAACATAAGAAGGTGCCTTTGAAATAGCTAAAGCTTTCGCTTTCTCTTCTGAAGATAATTTCGGCAAAATTATTTCACTTTTTACATCTTGCTCTAAAATGCTCTCATCTATCTGCTCAGTATAAGTGATATAAAAGTTAGACGGCGAAAAATAAAGAACCTGAGAACTATCTAACAGATAGCTTTGCCCTTTAAGCGTTTGGTTATCATCTTTTATATTTAAAACAGTTATATTTGCAAATTTTAAATTATTATAAGGGACATCAAAATAATAAACATCAGGAGCAAAGCAATCTGTATTTTCAGAACAAGTATTAGCTAATAGCTTTCCTTCTTTAAAAAGACGTGGTGTTAAAATTTCGCCCTCAACATAAGTACTGTCTAAAGTAGTTAAAAGATAAACAAAGTCACCAATAAGACGCAAGGCAGAATAGTTGCCCTCCACACTTAAGTTATTTATCAATTCCGGCTTAGAAATATCTGTAAGGTCAAAAACTTGTAAAAAAGTATAAGGGCCACGACGACGGAATAATTTATAATCTGTATTCTCTGTTATTTCTTGATCTAATCCAAAAACAATAAGCTTTGCACCACTTATAAAAAATCCTTGCGGACGTGAAGAAAATTTAATAGAACTTAAAATTTCCCCTGAATCAGAAAAATTTGCATCAGAAATTTTTAACTCATCACGAACCAGGGTATAGGCATATTTAGAGTCAACCCGAAAAATATCACCTTCGTCAACATTATTTAAATAAATATCAGTTTCAATCTTTGTTAAAGAATTCTGGCTATCTGCTACTGGCGCCATGTTTTGACTAAAACTATTATCTTGTAAAAATTTTTTCAAATCATCATAGCTAGAAAATTTCATTAAACGTTTTGTATTTGCAGATTCAAGATTATTATCACCATCTTCTTCTAAAAATTCATTTTCTAAAACATCTTTTACTGGATTCTCCGAAAAAGACTTTTTAAAACTCGGCAGACTACAGGCGCTTAAAACTAGCACCAAAATAGCTAAAACAAAAGAAAATTTTAATACTTTTTTAAACATAAACAAAAAAATAATTGCTTTTTAAAGCTCTTTTTTATTATATCATCTTTAAAGCGATTAGTCATTTTAAAAAATCTTTTTTAAATCGCTTTTTTTTCTGGTCTAAAAGAAAATTCGCAGCCACAAAACTTCTGACGATACAAACCAAGTTCTTTCGCTAAGTTTTGGGACAAACGATAACCATCATTTGCCTGAAAATTTTCAGCTAAAAATTCCAGCTCATATTCTAAGGCTAATTTTTTACCAATTTCCCCGATAAGCTCAGTGTTTTTATAAGGACTAACCAAAAGGCTAGTACTAAAAATTTTAATCTTTTTTTTCTTAGCCATCTTGGCGGTTTGAAACAAACGATCAAAATAACAAATTTGACAACGTGGACCACATTCTAAATCAGCTTCTCTGCCCTTAACTTTCTCAAGCCAAGCTGGATGTTTATATGGCTCTACAATCAAGGAGATATTAAACCTACTAGCTACCATCTTTACCGCCGCTAATCTTTTCTTGTACTCCTGTAAAGTATTCAGATTAGAATTATAAAAATACCAAATAACTTGATAGCGCGAACTTAAAACATCACGTGTGATATAAGAACTACAAGGAGCACAACAGACATGAAGCAAAAGTTTCGGTTTTTCAGAAACAAAGCGTCTATCTAAATAATTAAAAACTATAACGATAATTATCATTATCAACGCTAATACAAGTAGGGCAAAAAATTTTCCACGGCTCTGTAAAAACAAACCGCTAATACCAAAGATTGATGAAAAAGCAAAAAAGACTAAAACGGTCTGCCTTTGCGTTAACCCTAAATTAAGCAAACGATGATGTAAGTGTTTTTTATCAGCAAAGCGCCAAGGATTTTTTCCCTGTAAAATACGTCTGAAAATAGTCCACAAAACATCTAAAACTGGGATACCCATTACCAGAAGAGCAATGGCAATTTTTCCCCCGGAGATAATCGCTAATACTCCCAATATGTAACCAATCAAAAGCGAACCGCCTTCTCCTAAAAATATCTTTGCTGGATGCCAATTAAAAATTAAAAAACCAGATAGAGACCCTAGCAATAAAACAGCCGCTAAAGCAATGTCCGGCTGAAAATAACGGGTCGTTAGAGTAAATAAAAAAATAACTAAAGCGCCAATCGCGCCAACTCCACTTACCAAGCCATCAACTCCGTCAAGCAACTTGGTTGTATACATCATGCCAAGCAACCAAACTATTAACAGTCCCTGGCTAATGAAAGCAAAAGAGCCTAAATCTATTTGCCCACCGAAAGGATTACTAATTCTTTCTATGCCAACGCCACCAAAAATAAGAAGAGCAATCGCTAAAAGCGGAAAAATAATCTGTTGTTGCGGTGCTAAATTATATTTATCATCTATTGCTCCCCCTATAACTATTACTAAAGCGCCGAGAGAAAAGGCCAGTAAGTGAGAAAAATTTAAATCACCAGCTAAAAAACGATCAGAAAAGATGAATAATAAAGTGAAATAGATAACAAAAATTCCCAGGCCACCTAAAAGAGGGATGCCTTGTTTATGAATTTTACGGCCTTCTCCTGTTTTATCAGGCCAATCAATTACCTTTAAAAAAATCGCTAACTTCTTTACCCCTAAAGTAGCGAGCGCGGTTAAAAACAAACTGATTATAAAAAGAAAAAGATAAAACATAAATTATAGCTGAGGAGCTTTTTCAATTTCTAAATTTGCTTGAGAATTAATAATTATAGTATCACGTCTTTTTAGCTCTCCTTTTAGAAATTTATTAGCAATATCATCTTCAACTCTTTCTTGCAATAAACGACGTAAAGGACGGGCACCGAATTTAGGGTCATATCCTTCTTTAGCCAAAATAACTACTCCGTCTTTATCAGCTTTTAAACCAACGCCCTTCTTCTCTAAAGTCTTCTTTATTTTTTTAAGCATTAAAGTGGCTATCGCTAAAACATTTTCCATACTAAGAGGTTTAAAAACGATAATGCCATCAAAACGATTAATAAGTTCCGGGCGCATGTGCTTATTTAACTGATTATCAATTAATTCTTGCCGTATTAAAACTAAAGATGTTTTTAACTTTATCTGTTCTTGGATATATAGCGCACCGATATTGGAAGTAGCAATAATAATAGATTCCGAAAAACTAATAGTTCTTCCCTGCCCGTCAGTTAAACGCCCATCATCAAGTAACTGTAAAAACAAATTTAAAATATCAGGATGAGCTTTTTCAACTTCATCTAGTAAAATAAGGGAAAATGGTTTTTTGCGAACCGCTTCGGTTAAATACCCTAAAGTGCCGTCACTATCACCTATCATCTTTTTTACACTGTCTTGATTCTGATATTCACTCATATCAATACGTGTCAGATAATCTTCATCACCAAAATAAGCTTCAGAGACTGCTTTAGCTAATTCAGTTTTCCCAACACCAGTCGGACCAAGAAATAGAAAACTAGCAATAGGTCTCTTAGAATCTTTGAGTTGAACGCGAGCTCGGCGCAAACTAGCCGAAACAGCTTTAACCGCCTCTTCTTGTCCAATTAAACGCTTATGGATTTCTTTCTCCAAGTTAAGCAATTTCTCACTTTCATCAATAGTGATTTGGTTAACCGGAATACCTGTCATTTCACCGATAGCAAGAGCGACTTCCTCTTGAGTACAGAAAGATTTACTAGGATCATTTTGAGCATTTTTAGCAGTCACTAAAGCGGCTTTTTCTAAAAGCTCAATTGCCTTAAGCGGCAAGAATTTATCATGTAAATAACGTTCGGCCATCTTTACCGCCTGCTCTAAAGCACTATAGACAATAAAGACATCATATTTTGCCTCCAAAGATCCAGCCTTGCTTTCTAGAATTTTTATAGTGTCATTAAAAGATGGCTCTTTAATACCTATTGTTGTTAGTAAATTACCCAAAGCTCTATTTTCTATATAACGACTATAATTTTCCGTCGTTGCCGCCGCTAAACAAATAATATGCTGACGGCTTAAAGCCTCGGATAAAACTTCAGATAAATCTAAACTTTCTTGGCTACCAGCACTTATTCCAATTAAATTTTCAACATTATCGATATATAAAATAATGTTTCCAGAGCGATTCACCTCATTAATTATTGTCAGCAAGCGCTCTTGTGCTGAAGAAGCCTCAGCTCCACTTACCAAACGAGAGACATCAAGTTCAACTAAGCGCTTATCTTTTAGAAATTTAGGCACTTTTTCTTCTACCATTAATTTTGCTAAACCATTTATAATTGAAGATTTACCAACACCAGTTGCTCCCACTAAAATAACGCCATTATGACCACCAGTGAAAGCTTCAAAAATTTCTTTTATTTCTCTGTCACGTCCAACGCAAATATCATGCATTCCATATTTTGCCTTGATAGTTAAATCGTGAGAAAAATGATCAAGTGTTGGAGTGGCAATTGCGGTATAGGCACGATTCATACTTGTATCTGGTTTTAAAAGAGCTAAACGACGATAAGAATTATAGTTATCTAACATCTTTCTGTTTACCTTAAACCAAGCAACACCATTTTTAAGCTTATTCTCGTCTATTTCTAACTCATATAAAATATCAGCTAAAAGAGAATCTTCTTGGCAACAGAAAGCTAAAAGATTTAAAACTCCAATACTTTTCTGTTCAGATTCATAAGCATCAATAAAAGCTAAAATCATAACCTTCTTCATCTCTGAAGATAAATCATGTCTTTTATCTTTATCAGAAGCAATCTTGGTTAAATTATTGTCCACCATTTCCACTAATCTTTTAGCATCTGCATTTAAACGAATAAACAATGCTTGTACTTCTTTGTTGTAAAGAAGGGTGCGAAAAACATGAAGACAGGTTGCCTGATGATGACCAAGCTTTATTGCCAACAAGAAAGCATCTTCTATTATTTTTTTTACTTCTAAACTACAAGCCTTGCTAACATTATACTTCTTGCCAACTTTTTCCTTCCCTTCCTTTTTCTCGGCAAAAGAAAATTTCTTATAATTAATCTTCTGCTTATCATCTCTGGCTTCAGTTTTCTGATAAATCATAAAAAGATCTAACCATAGGGTAAGGAGAAAGAAAACAATAAGCGGGTCTTTTTCTGTAAAGAATAATAACAATTTCTTAGAATCAGATATCCAATAATCCTGATTAATAAAAAGCCAAAAAACAAAGGCAGCCAGACCAGCAAAAATCAAAATCCAAACAAAAAATTCAATTATTTTTTTAAAACGTTCTTTAGTTCTTTCTAAAAAAATAATAGAACGCTTTAAATCATAGGACCAAACAAGTAGTCGCCCTAAAAACCAAGCACTAGGAGATTTTATTTTTTCCTCATAATCAAAAGATAATTTTTCCGGTTGACTATCCATATATTACAAAATTTGAAAAACTAAAGCTAAAAAAAGAAAAACTGGGAAAATTGCCCAGACAAGTAAACCAAAAAGACAAACTGCTCCCCAAAAAAGCAAAACCAATCCACGAACAATAATTTGGAATAAACGAATAATAAAGCTAATTACCCTGCCCATAAAATCATATTGACCATACATAGGCACTAAAATGTTTTTTAACCATATCAAAAATCCTAAACCGCGTTCCCTGGCACAGAAAAAATGCCAGACGTTTTTTATCAAACGTACAAAACCAGCACCATACCACCAGATTGGAAAATATATTACTTCCAAAACCAGCGAAATAATGATTTTTCCGCTATAACTTAAAAAATTATGCCTTAACATAAAAAATTTTATTTTCAACTAATGTCTATTTATATATTAGCACAAAACTAGCAAGAAACAAATTTATTTGACAATATAAATTGCTTATATTAAGATGATATTAGCACTCTAAGTTAAAGACTGCTAATTAAATAATATAATAATATGTTCAATAAATTTACTGATAAATCACAGGAAGCGATAATTAATGCTCAAATAATTGCTTCGGGTTACGGACAGGCTAACATTGAAGCTTTACACATCCTTTTGTCTCTTTTGCAGCAGAATGAAAGTTTAATAAAACCCATCTTAGAAAAGATGAAAATTGATCCAGAAATGATGGAAGAAGTTGTTATAAAAGAACTACAAAAACTACCTGCTATTAAAATAGAAAGCAATCATGGTCCAGTCCAAGCTGTTTCTGGCACAGCCGAAACTGCTCTTATTTTAGAAAGAGCCAAAAAAGAAGCAGACGGCATGAGCGATGATTTTATCTCTACGGAACACATTCTTTTAGCTTTAATAGGAATAAAGTCTCCTGCTCAATCTATTCTTTTTTCTTTTAAAGTAGAATATGAAAACATTAAAAAAATACTAAAAGAAATACGTGGTAATCAAAAAATAAATGATCCTTTCCCGGAAAGTAAATATAATATTTTAGAAAAATATACTAGCAATCTAACCGAACTGGCTCGCCAAGAAAAACTTGATCCAGTGATAGGACGTGATTTAGAGATAAGACGCATCATGCAAGTTCTTCTAAGACGTACAAAAAATAATCCAGTTTTAATCGGTGAAGCTGGAACTGGAAAAACGGCTATTGTTGAAGGCTTAGCACAAAGAATTATTGCTGGTGATGTTCCGGAGAATTTAAAAAACAAAGAAGTTGTTACTTTAGACTTAGGCGCTTTGGTAGCTGGTGCAAAATTTAGAGGAGAATTTGAAGACCGCTTAAAGGCTGTTTTAAAAGAAGTTAAATCACAAAATGGTCGCATTATTCTTTTTATCGACGAACTTCATACCTTAATAGGCGCTGGTGCTTCTGAAGGATCAATGGATGCTTCCAACATGTTAAAACCAGCCTTAGCCCGAGGTGAACTGCGCACTATTGGCGCTACCACTACTAAAGAATACCAAAAATATATTGAAAAAGACGCTGCTCTTGAAAGACGTTTCCAACCTATTATGGTCAATGAACCAAGTATAGAAGATACTGTTTCCATGTTACGTGGCTTAAAAGAAAAATATGAAGTTCATCATGGAGTTAGAATAACAGATAATGCTGTTATCGCTGCCGCTAAATTATCCAGTCGTTATATTAGCGACAGATTCTTGCCAGATAAAGCAGTTGATTTAATAGATGAGGCTACTTCATCTTTACGAATGGAAATTGACTCTATGCCTGATGAACTAGATCAGTTAAAGCGAAAAATAAACCAATTAGAATTAAATAAAGTCGGCATCATGGCTACGGATAAAAAATCTAGTAAGCTAAAGGCGGTTAATCAGCAACTGGCAGAACTGAAAGAAAAAGCCAATCAATTAGAACTTCACTGGAATAATGAAAAAAATATTATCTCTCAAATTAGATCTTCTAAAAAACAAATTGAAGATTTAAAAATCCAAGCAGAAATAATACAAAGACAAGGCTCTGATTTAACTGAAGTAGCAAAAATAAAATACGGCCTAATTCCAGAACTAGAAAATAAAATTAACACCCTGCAAAATGAATTAACAAAAATTCAGAAAAAGGGCCAAAGAATATTAAAAGAAGAAGTTGATGAAGAAGATATTGCTAAAGTTGTTGCTCGTTGGACCGGCATCCCGGTTAATAAAATGCTACAAGATGAAATTTCTAAACTAAGCGAAGCGGAGGAAGAATTGGGTAAAGAAGTTGTTGGCCAAGAAGAAGCAATTAAAGCAGTTGCTAGTGCTATTCGTCGTTCACGAGCTGGCATAAATGAAGAAAAAAAACCCATCGGATCTTTTCTTTTTGTCGGACCAAGTGGAGTTGGTAAAACTGAACTCGCTAAAACATTGGCAAAATTCATGTTTGACGATGAAAGATCTTTAATCCGCTTAGATATGAGTGAATTTATGGAAAAACATTCAGTCGCTAAGTTAATTGGTTCTCCTCCTGGCTATATCGGCCATGATGATGGTGGACAATTAACCGATCGCGTTAGACGTCACCCCTATAGCGTTGTTTTATTTGACGAAATTGAAAAAGCTCATCCTGATATGTTCAACATGCTACTACAAATTTTAGATGACGGCCGCCTAACTGACTCTAAAGGACGAACAGTCAATTTTAAAAATACTATTATTATCATGACCTCTAATCTGGGCAATGAAATAATAAAACAATACTCTATCGGCTTTAGTGATGAAAGCGACAAAAAAACAGCCAGTGTTAATCGCAACACAGAAATGAAAGAGAAAATAGATAAAATTCTAAAAAATCATTTTAAATTAGAATTTTTAAACAGAATAGATGAAATAGTTCTCTTCCATAGTCTAAGTCCAGCTGCTTTAGAAAAAATAGTAGATTTAGAATTAGAAAAAGTTTCTCGTCGTTTACATAATAAAAATATCAGTTTGCGCATTAGCCCAAGAGTAAAGAAACTATTAACAGAAAAGGGTTATGATATAACCTATGGCGCTAGACCACTAAAACGCATAATTCAAACCATGATTTTAGATGAGCTAGCTATGGAGATAATAAATAGTAAAATAAAAGATGGCGACAAGGTAAAAATTGATCTTGGACAAGAAGAAGAAGTAACTATTAGCTTATTAAAGCGTTAAAGATAAATTTAATCTCAATTTGTAGATTTATTACGGATTTGTTATAATTTATAGCGCCTTAAAACTTAAATTAAACATCAACATGAATCTTAAAAAAATCCTTATTCTTTTTTTGTTTTCACTATTATTTACCCAAAATAGTCAAGCTCAGACTCCTCTTGTAGACACTGACTTTAACCCCGGAAAAATAATAGAAGACAGCGAAATGTTGGATTGCAATTCGATGAGCCTAAGCGAGATCCAGGCTTTTTTAGAAAGCAAAAATAGTTATCTAGCTAATTACCGGACTGAAAATGCTTACGGAACTATAAAATCAGCCGCAGAAATAATCTATGATGCTGCCCGACGAAATTACGACATCAGCTATAATTCCAAAACAAACCAATATGAATGTGATAATGGCACTATTTTAGGAACAACTTTAATTGAATCGGACATTAAACAAAAATGCCAACAAATTACCACTGTTAACCCCCGCTTCCTCTTAATTCTTCTACAAAAAGAGACCAGTTTAATAGAAAATCCAAACCCTACTCAAAACCATCTTGATTGGGCAACCGGTTATATGATTTTTGATGGCATGTTAACTTGCAGTCCCTATGATAAATGCTGGCGTTATAAAGGTTTTGGCAAACAAGTAAATAGTGCCGCTTTGCAGTTTCTGTATTATCTAAAAGAACCGGGACAATTTACTTATAAAGCAGGACAGACTTACACCTTCCAAAACAGATACGGAACTATACTAAAAGAAACAATGACTGTTTACTTAGAAAATAAAGCTACCGCTGCTTTATATAACTATACTCCCCATGTCTTTGATGGAAATTATAATATCTACAGACTCCTTAAAAGATATGCTTCTTCAGAAGATACAGTGATAAAAATAACCAAAGCTTATCCCGATGGATCTCTTATTCAGCTAGCTGGCGATCCAGGAATTTGGCTTATTGAAAAAGGGCAAAAAAGACCTTTCTTAAATTATTCTGCTTTTATCTCTCGTTTCAAGCCAGAACAAGTGGTAACCGTTTCTGAAATTGAATTTAACAAGTATGAAGTTGGTCCTAATATAAAGTTTGCCAATTATTCAATTGTCCAAACTCCCGACAAACAGATATATCTTTTGGTTGATAAGGAAAAAAGACCATTTGCTAATTTAGATGTATTTAAAAACATCGGCTTTAACCAAGCAGAAATAGAGAATGCTTCTTTGGAAGAAATCGCTATGTATAAAATAGGCAAAACTATTACCGCTACTTCTAGTAATTTAACCGGGGTCTTAATGCAAGATACTAAAACAGGTGGTATTTATTATGTTGTTGACGACACCAAATCTCCTTTAATAGATAAAATCCTTTTAGAAACTAGGTTCAAAGGGAAAAAAATAACACCAACCTCTCCAGAAAAACTAGAAAAATATACTAAAATTGATCCGATTTTATTACCAGAAGGAACGCTAATAAAAACAAATAACTTCCCAACAATTTATCTTATCTCTAACGGACTAAAACGTCCTTTTGCTAGCGAAGAAGCTTTTAATCGCTTAGGTTATAATATGAAAAATGTTATTACCGCTTCTTCACAATTTCTCTATAACTACAATTTAGGCGAAGTAATAAGCGGAGAAATATAAACAAAATAATATATGCCTCTTAATAAAGCCTTCATCCTTCCCCATTCTCCCCTGCTCATCCCAGAAATTGGAAAAACTAACTATGCTTTTTTAGAAAAAACTAGTCAGGCTTACCTGCAAATAGGCGCTGAGCTTAATGAACTTGAAATTGATACTTTAATTATCATTAGCCCACATGGCTCAGGCTCAGAAAGTTCTTTTACTATTAATGTTGCCCCCGAAATGATAATCAATCTTCAAGATTTTGGCTTTATTCCTGAAAAGGAAATATTGCGTGGAGATTTTTTGTTAGCTGATAGAATAAAAGATGCTTTGCGTGATAAATTTTCACTAGAAATGACCTCTGAGGAAATAATTGATTATGGCAGTGCCATTCCCGCCTATCTCCTTAAAAAATCTGGAGCAAAGTTTAAAATCATAATTATTATACCAGCTGAAAAATCGGATCTCAGCGCTCAATATGCTTTTGGGAAAATGCTTCAAGCAATAATTTTAGAAAGTGAACAAAAGATTGCCGTTATCTCTTCAAGTGATCTGTCACATCGTTTAAAGAAGAAATCTCCTGGAGGATATTCACCAAAAGGAGCCAAGTTTGATAATAAATTAATTGAATATTTAAACGAACCAATAAGTGCAGCTGAGAAAATAATGAACATTGATCAAAATCTAATTGAGGATGCAGCTGAGTGCGGATTAAAACCAATAATCATGCTTCTGGGAATAATAGATGGCCTGTGTTCTGAAAGCAAAGTATTGTCCTATCAAACAGATTTCGGTGTTGGTTATCTTAGCCTTGATTTTAAATTAATTAATGCTTATGATAAATAGTCAATCTGATAAAAATTTTTCCTCTTTAGCAGAGATATTTAAAAAGAAAACGACAGTCAAACCGCCAGCCTATCCCTGGCAAGAGTTAGCCCTTGTGGTTATAAAAGAATTAGGTATTCCTAACTTTAAAAGAGCAGCTGTTTTTAAAGTCTGCCGTGATCTGCCAGAACATAAAATAAAACTAGCCCTAAATGACACTAAAGAGCTTTGCAAAAGTGGTGCTAGCTGGAAATATTTTTTCAAAATAATAGATACTAAAAAATAGGATGAAAAAACAATTAGACATTTTAATAAATCCTCACCCTCTGCTTAGAAAAAAATCTATAGCGATTGATTTAATGCGCTTAAAAGATAAAAAATTCCAAGATTTTCTTGAAGATTTAGAAGAAACAATGATAAAAAAAGACGGCGCTGGCCTAGCTGCTCCGCAAACAGGAAACAATATTAGAGTTATAGTTATAAACTACGAGAATAAAAATATCTTTCTTATCAACCCGGAAATTACTAAAAAATCTTGGGCGCGTGAAACTGAAGAAGAAGGTTGTTTGTCAGTTCTTGATGAACATGGAGAAATTGTCTATGCTCCAGTAGAACGACATAAAAAAATAAACTGCCTCTATTACGACAGGCAGGGTAAAAAACAAAAGATAAACGCTGAAAAAATGTTAGCCAGAGTTATTCAGCACGAAGTTGACCATTTAGACGGTATTCTTTTTATTGACCGCCTTAAAGATCCTACGAAGAAGCCAAAGGCCAAGCAAAAATAATAAGCCCCATTTTATTTCCTGATAATATAGATTCAGAAGTTCTTGGTTAGCTCCTATAAAATAACCTAAAGCAGCTAAAATAGAAACCCAGATAAAGGAACCTAGAGTGGTAAAAAAGATAAATTTGGAAAAAGGCATTTTAGAAAATCCGGCTGGCAATGAAACAAGTTGC
>CAZFUP010000006.1:17589-27476 GCA_964522055.1 uncultured Gammaproteobacteria bacterium | reverse complement strand
TACTACGACAATCATGTTGAGTACAGAGTAAACAGTCGTTTACTCAGAAGTAACTTGAAATAGCGACAAACAAAACCCCCAGCAAAATAAAAGCTTGGGGTTTTTTAATTATCAAAATTTGGGGTATAATAGAAATTAAGATAAAATTGATAAAAATAATAATATTTAAATAATGAATTGCCAAGTTATTAAAATCAAAACACCAAAGAAGTATTTATTAGATGCTTTGTATTTTGGTCCTTTAAAAGCCGATAGGCTTTTTATTTTTATCCATGGTTTAGGTGGCAACCTTTTTTCTAAAATTGATTTATTTGAATCTTTAGTAGATAAAAAAACAGCTGTGCTGGCTTTTAACAATAGAGGTCATGGTGCTATAAATCGTATTAGTCGAGAGGATAAAAGAACTGCTAGGGGTTATGTAAATCATACCATGGGGTTTTCTCATGAAATATTTTCTGACTGTGTTGATGATTTGGAAGGAGCTGTTAATTTTGCTCTTAAAACTAAAACTAAAAGTATTTTTTTAATTGGGCATTCTACTGGTTGCCAAAAAACCGTTTATTATCTAGCTAAAAAACAAAAGAGCCCAGTACAAGGAGCAATTCTTTTAGCGCCGATGAGCGATTATGCTAGTATGTTTTTTAACACTAAAGACACTTTATATAAAAAATTAATTACCGTAGCTTCAAAAATGGTGCTTACTAAAAAAGGGAAAGAATTAATGCCTAGTCATCTTTGGCCTGCGCCAGTTGATGCCCAAAGATTTTTAAGTCTTTACGATCCAAGTAGTGAAGAAGAGATTTTTTCTTATGCTTCTTCAAAAAAACCTATTATTTTGCAAAAAGTAAAGAAACCGCTGCTTGTTATTTTAGCCGGGAAAGAAGAATGTAAAGATAGGCCAATTTCAAAAATTGCCGCCTGGTTTAAGTCGGTGATAGATAGCAATAAATCAGAAGTGGAAATAATTCCTGGCGCTTCACATGGCTTTAATGGTTTTAATAAAGATATAAAAAAGTTGATAAATAATTGGTTTAAACTTAATAATTTAAAATAAAATTAAAATATGTTTCAGTTGGCAAGAAGAATAAAACAAATTTTTAGAAAAAACAAAACAAGAAAAAATAACAAAAAAATATTTATAGGTGGATTAATTATTATTCTTTTTGTCTTTTTTTATTTTATCCTTGATGGTTTAAGTAGAGAAAAGGGAGGTGTTGATAATAATTTAGGAAAAGAAGAGGTTAATGTTTTACCAGAAACAAAAACAGAAGAAGTCTTAATAGTTTCTGGTGACACTTATGGAGCTGCTATGGCTAGAAGCGGCCTGAATCAGAAATTAATCAATGATATTTATGAAGCAGCAAAAGATGTCTATGATTTAGCCCAGATTAGAGCTGATTATAAGTTAGAATTTATTTATGGTTATCAAGATAATAAACTGCAGAAATTTGTTTATAAAATAGATACAGAAAAAGAGTTAAGTGTAGAAATTAGTGAAGAAGGGTTAAAGGCGACATTAGAAGATATTCCTTATGAGATAAAAATTGTCAAAAAAGGAGGAGAGGTGATAAGTTCTCTTTATGAAGCTGCTTTAAATCAAGGCATTGATGAGAGGGCTATTATTGCTTTAGCTGATACTTTTCAATGGACTATTGATTTTGCCATGGATCCAAGAGTGGGAGACGTTTTTCGCTTTATTTATGAAGAAAGATATTTAAACGGTCAGTATATAAGGCCGGGAAAGATTTTAGCTGGGCTTTATGTAAATGAAGGTAAAGAAAATAGAGTCTATTATTTTGACGGCGAAGCTGATAATACTGGTTATTTTGACGAAGAAGGGAATTCCGTCCAAAAATTATTTCTAAAAGCACCAGTAGCTTTTAAATATATTTCTTCTGGGTTTACCACTGGACTTCGTTATGTTCAAGCTTTTGATACTTATACTGGTCATAGGGCAATTGATTACGCAGCACCTATTGGTACGCCAATTCGCTCAGTCGGTGATGGTGTTATTACTTTTGCCGGTTGGAATGGTTCTTATGGTTATATGATGAGTGTTAGACATAATGGTACTTATTCTACCAATTACGCTCATTTATCTAAAATGGCTGTTAAAAAAGGGGCGAAAGTGAAACAGGGTGATATTATTGGTTATGTTGGTTCTACTGGTTTTTCTACTGGTCCTCATCTTCATTATGAAATGGTAAAAAATGGAGTAAAAATAAATCCTTTAACCGAAGTTCTTCCTCCAGGAAAATCATTATCTGAAGATTATAAAGTTTTATTTTTTGAAGCAATTAAAGACTTAAAATTAGAGCTTGAAAAAGAAGATTAATTTTTATGAATCAGGTTAGAAAATTTTATTTAGCTTCCTTTTTAAAAAACCAGATTTATTTTGTTCCGGTTATTGTTTTGTTTTTCCAAGATTTAGGTTTGAATTATTCTCAGATATTTTGGATATTTACAATTGGCGCAGCTTTTTCTTTTCTAATTGAAATTCCAACCGGCATATTTGCTGATTTATATGGGCAAAGAAAAAGCATTATTATTTCTAAGTTTTTGATTTTTATTAGTTTTATTTTCTTCGGCTTTGCCCAGGATTTTATCATGCTTTTGATTGCTAATTTGATATATGAGCTAGGCAAAAGCTTTCGTTCTGGTACTGAAACGGCCTATGTTTTTAATTATTTAGGCGAAAAGAGTGAAGAATATAAATTAACTGGCAATCAAACTTCTAAATTACCAACTTATACGAAGATAAAAATTAATCAGAAGTTTTATGCCAGAGTTTCTGAAAGCTTAGCGGCAATTGCCGGTGGTTTTATTGCTTATCGTTTTGGTTTTAGTTTAGTCTTTTTTGTGGCCGCCTTGCCAGCTTTAATTAATTGGCTACAAACTCTTAGCTGGGAGAAATTAGAGCTTGAGAAAAAAATAATTAAGACAAAGATAAATTTATCCAGCAACTTGTCTTTTTTGAAAAAATCTATTAAACAATTGCATGGAAATAAGGTGGTAGTGAAGATAATTGTAAACATTAGTTTATTTGGAGCAGCTTTTGCTGCTTTAGATAAATTTATCCAGCCTTATATGAAAGGGGCGGGAATAGAACTACAACATTTTGGTCTTATCTATTCAGCTTTTTTAATAATTGTTGCTTTTTTAGTTAAGTTTGGCGCTAAGTTAGAAGAAAAGATAGGCGGAGAAAGAATAATGAATTATTCAAATTTCTTTGCTTTAGCACCGCTTTTGCTTTTAGTTTCTACTAAAGCATCTTTTTGGTCAGTTGCTCTTTTCTTCCTTGTCTTAATGATAGATAATCTTCGTTCTCCTGTTGCTAACAATCTTTTTCATGAACAGGTAGGCTCTGAAAATAGAGCAACCATGGGATCGATCTTAGAACTTTTTGAGTCAGTTAATAAGCTCTGGTTCTTGCCTTTAATTGGTTATGTGGCTGATATTTTTTCTATTAACACAGCAATTTTATTAATAGGAGCTTTAATTTCCTTTAATTTAATATTTTTCCGCATTCCTTTATTTTCTGAGAAAAAGGTGATATAATTTTTAAATATATTAATAAATAATAAAAATAATATGAGTCAATTTATTGATGTTGATAAGGTGGAAAACATGCAAAAAATTAAAAAAAATGTGCCAATTTTAGTTTTGGTTTTTTTCGTCCTGATTCTTGTTTTTAATTCTGTTGGCACCGTCGGTGCTGGTGAGCGCGGTGTTCTTTTGCAATTTGGTGCCGTTCAAGACAAGGTGTTGGGAGAGGGTTTGTATTTTAAGATTCCTTTTATTCAACAAGTTCAGAAAATGGATGTTAAAATTCAAAAAGATGAGGTGCCAGCCAGTGCTTCTTCTAAGGATTTGCAAATAGTTACTTCAGCGATTGCTATTAACTACAACATTGATCCCTCAGCAGCTAATCGTATTTGGCAAGAAGTTGGTAAAGATTATAACCAGAGAATAATTGCCCCAGCTATACAAGAAGCAGTAAAGGCAATTACTGCAAAATTTACCGCCGAAGAATTGATTATTAAACGTGAATTAGTAAAAGAGGATATAAAAAACAATTTAACAGAGCGTTTATCTAAGCATCATATTAATGTTGTTGAATTAAATATAACTTCATTTGATTTTTCCAAAGCTTTTAATGAGGCAATTGAGGCTAAGGTAACGGCTGAGCAGTTAAAGCTTAAATCAGAAAGAGATTTAGAAAGAGTAAAGATTGAAGCTGAGCAAAGGGTGGCTGAAGCTGATGGTAAGGCCAAGGCTATTAAAACTGAAGCTGAAGCTTTAAATTCTAATCCAAAGGTAGTTGAACTTCGTTGGATTGAGAAATGGGACGGAAAAACGCCAATGTATTGGGGTGGGGCGACTCCTTTTATTGGCTTGCCACAACAATAAATTTATTTTTATGAAAAAAAAGAAATTTTGGATAATTTCAGGGTCTGTTTTATTACTTATAATTCTGGCAAGCTTAGTTTTTTCTAACAGAAAGCCAAAAGTTGAATATTCAACTGTTTTTGCTAAAGAAGGTCAGCTTTTGCAAACAGTTAGTGAATCGGGTACAGTTAAGCCAGTTAAAGAATTATCTTTAAATTTTCTATCTTCTGGCCGTTTAAAGGAAATAAAAGTAAAGACTGGCGATAAGGTGGAAGAGGGGCAGGTTTTAGCAGCTTTGGAAGATACGTCTTTACAAGTTAGAAAAGCTGAAGCTGAGGCTGCTTTGAGCGTGGCTGAGGCTTCTTTGTCTAAACTTTTAGCCGGTGCTTCTAATACTACAATAAATGTTAGTTTAAGAAGTTTAAATCAAGCACAAACAGCCGTGTCTTCTGCTAAAATTGACTTAGAGCAAATAAAAAAGACGGTAGCGGAAAATATTAAACAAGCAGAGAAAACTTTGTTTGATTTACAGTCTAATTTATCTACTGACATTACTCCACAAGAACAAGCAGTTTCTTTAGCGGAAACTTCTTATGACAATGCTAAGAAAAATGGTTTAAAAAATATTGCCAATTCTCGCAGCTCCGCCTTACTTATTTTGAGTGATAAGATAATAACAGCTCAAATTGCGCTTGATAATATAAATACTATCTTAGAAGATGAAGATGCTAAAAATGTTTTAGGTGTAAAAAATTCTACCGTAATTGTTCAGGTTAAAAGCTCTCGTCTATCTGCTCTTAATTTAATTAAATCAGCCGAAGAAAAAGTTGCTCAGGCTAAGATAGTCTCAGATGAAGATAGTGTGATATTAGCTGGGGAAGAGGTAAAAGAATTACTTACTTTAACTGGTCAAACACTTGATCAAACTTATACTTTACTAGAAGCCAGTATTGTAAGTTATGATTTTAGTCAAACAAAACTTGATTCTTTTAAAGCAACGGTAAGCGCACAAATAAATCAGATAAATGCCGCTCTTAGCTCTTTAGAATCAGTCATTCAAGGCTTGCACAATTCTATTTTAAATTATGAAACCTCTTTAGCCAGCGCTGAGGATAATTTAAATCAGGCTAGGGTTAATTTAGGAAATGCTAAAATTTCTGCCAGCAATGCTTTAAATAGTGTGAAGTTAAGCGGCAGTCAACAAATTTCTGCTGCTCAATCTAGACTAGATAGCGCTTTAAACAGTTTATCTGTCAGCGAAGCACAATATGAAAACACAGTTGCTCCAGCTCGCTCGCAAGATATCGCAGTTAGCGAAGCTCAAGTTAAGCAAGCAGAGTCTGCTTTAGAAGGAATTAATCAACAAATTAAAGATACTTTATTAATTTCACCGGTTGATGGAGTTGTTAATCAGGTAAACTATGAAGTTGGTGAACAATTTGGCTTAGGCGGGAAAGCCATGCTTTCTCTTTTGGTTGATAATAGCTTTAACATTGAAGTTGATATTTCGGAATCAAATATAAGTAAGATAAAAGTAGGCGATGAAACAGAAATAACTTTAGACGCTTTTCCAGAAGACCTTGTTTTAAAGGGAAGAGTCAGTTTTATAGAACCAGCGCAAACAGTAATTCAAGATGTTGTTTATTATAAAGTAAAAATAGAATTTTCTGAATTAGAAGATATTTTGGAAATGTTATCAGCTCGTAATTTAACTATTAAATCTGGCATGACTGCTAATGTGATTATTATGACTGAAAAACTTGATAAAGTTATTCAGGTACCAGCTAGAGCGGTAATAGAAAAAGATGGTCAAAAGATAGTTCGTGTTTTAAGCGCCGGAGAAATGATAGAAAAACCAGTTTCGGTTGGTTTGCAAGGTGATGAAGGTTTTATAGAAATAAAAAATGGCTTATTACCCGGTGAAGAAGTAGTCACTTTTATTCGCAATGGAGATAAATAAAAAATTATGGCAGAAAAAATTCTTTTAGAACTTGAAAATATTTCCAAGACATATGAAAGCGGCGGTTTAAAAACGCCGGTTTTAAAGAATATAAATTTTAAGGTTAATCAAGGAGAGTTTGTTTCTATAATGGGGCCATCTGGCAGTGGAAAATCAACTTTAATGCATATCCTTGGACTTTTAGATAGGCCAAGTGATGGTAAATATTTTTTTGCTGGCAGGGAAGTTGGTAAATTAAGTGACGAAGAATTAGCACATTTACGCAATCGTGAAATTGGCTTTGTTTTTCAAGCCTTTAATTTATTAGCCAGAACCAGTGTTTTAGAAAATGTTAAACTCCCGCTTATTTATTCTGATCATAAAACCGGTTTAGATAAAAAGGCAAGAAAAGTTTTGGAAAGTGTTGGGCTTGGTCATCGCCTTAATTATTTTACCAATCAAATCTCTGGTGGGGAAAAACAAAGGGTGGCGATAGCCAGAGCCTTAGTTAATTCTCCAGCTGTTATTTTTGCTGATGAGCCGACTGGAAACCTTGATTCAAAATCTGGCACTCAAGTGATGAAGATACTCCAAGATTTGAATGAAGCGGGTAATACTATTATTTTAGTAACGCATGAAACTTTTACCGCCGAGCATGCTAAAAGAATTATTCGGGTAAAAGATGGTGAGATTATAAGCGATGAAGAAGTAAAAAGAAGACGTTTTGCTACTGATGATCAAATCTTGAAATAGTTATGTTATTTAGCTTAAAACAACTACTAAAGATAGTCATGACGGCTCTTCTGTCTAATAAGACGAGGAGCTTTTTGACTATGTTGGGAATAATTATCGGTGTTAGCGCCGTTGTTTTAATTATGTCTTTAGGCGCTGGTGCTAAATCTCTTATCCTTGGCCAATTATCTGGTTTTGGCGGTGATTTAATTGCTATTTTACCAGGGCAATCAGATGAAAAAGGTCCACCAGCTTCAGTTTATGGAGTAAAGGTAACTAGTTTAAAATTATCTGATATTGAATCTTTTAAAAAGAGTGCTAATGTGCCGCATATTACCTCTACAGTTTCTTATTATGAAATAAGTGCCCCTGTTTATTGGCGCGATCAAAGTTATGACGCTAGTATAAAAGGTGTTTTAGGTGATTATTTAGAAGTTGATGGCGGTGAGGTACTAAATGGTCGCTTTTTTTCGGCAGATGAGCTAGCAACTAATATGCGTTTAGCTGTTTTAGGAAGTACGGCAGCGACTGAACTATTTGGAGATAATAATCCTGTAGGACAAAAAATAAAGATTAAGAATCAAATGGCAACAGTGATTGGTGTTATGAAAGAGCGCGGACAAGTTGGTTTTCAAAGCTATGATGATTTGGTAATTGTTCCTTTAGCCTTTGCTCAAAAAGAACTAGGCGGCGTTAATTATATAAGTTCAGCTCGGGTTAAAGTTGATAATTCAGATAACATTGACGAGGTGATGGAGAATATTCGTTTAACTTTAAGAGAGCGCCATGAAATAAATAATCCAGATGATGATGATTTTTCAGTGCGTAGTTTTAGAGATGCCTTAGAATTAGTTAATACTATCACTGATGCTATTCGTTATTTCTTAGCTGCTATGGCCAGCTTGTCTCTACTAGTTGGTGGTATTGGCATTATGAATATAATGCTGGTAAGTGTCACTGAAAGAACTAGAGAAATTGGTTTGCGTAAATCTTTAGGAGCGACTAATAAGCAGGTTTTAAATCAATTTTTATTTGAATCAATAATTTTAACTTTATTTGGTGGCTTAATTGGTCTTTTAATTGGTGCTTTGCTGGCTTATTTAGTATCAGTTGTGGTTGTTTATATGGGTTATGATTGGGATTTTGCCATTTCTATTGTTTCTGTTGTTGCTGCTTTGGGACTTTCTACTTTAATTGGTTTAGTTTTTGGTTATTACCCAGCGAAACGAGCTAGCCGTCTTAATCCAATAGAAGCTTTGCGTTATGAATAATAAACGTTTTAAAACTGCTTTTAAACTGGCCTTTAATTCTTTAAGGCTTAATTTACTCAGAACTAGTCTGACGGTTTTAGGCGTGGTTATTGGTGTAGCGGCTATTATTATAGTTTTTTCAGCTGGTGACATGTTAAACAACCTTGTCTATGGCGAATTAGAATCATATGGTACCAATACTATTCAAACTGAGCCCAAGGCGCCAGGAAAAGAAGTTTCTGCTTCCAGCGAGTTAACATCTCTAAAATTAGATGATTTAGAGGCGATTAGTAAGCTGGAAAACATTAGCGACGGTTATGGAGTTTCTTTAACACAACTCAGGGCCTCCTATGGTGCTGATAGTAAAAAGATTTTAATTTTCGGCACCAGCCCATCTTATATAAGTATTGATTCTAAGACTAAGTTAGCCAGTGGAAATTATTTTGATGAAACAGATAATAAAAGCCAAGCTTCGGTGGCTGTTTTAGGAGCAGGGATAAAGGAGTATTTATTTGGTGATCAAGAAGCTTTAGGACAGATGATAAAACTTGGTTCTCGTAAATTTAAAGTAATAGGAGTGTTAGAAGAACAGGGTGGTTTACAGAGTTTTATTGATTTTAATGATATGGCTTATATCCCCATTAATACTCTGCATAAAAGAATTATGGGCATAGATTATGCTATGTATTTTATGCATCAGTTAAAAGATGTAAATAGAGCCGCAGAAACAGCCGAGGAAATAAAAGTACTACTTAGAGAAAGGCATGATATTAGCGATCCAGATAAAGATGATTTTCGTGTTTCTACTATGGAGGAAATGATGGAGATACTAGGAACGGTAACAGGCGCAGTTACCGCCTTGCTTTTAGCTATAGTTCTAATTTCGCTTTTAGTGGGCGGCGTTGGCATTATGAATATTATGTATGTAAGCGTTAGTGAAAGAACACCAGAGATAGGTTTGCGCAAGGCTTTGGGTGCAACTAGACATGATGTTGTTTATCAATTTTTAATTGAAGCAATGCTCATTACTTTTTGGGGTTGGTTTTTAGGTGTTGTCATTGGCATAGCTGCTTCATATCTTTTAACTATTTTAGCTAAATATTTAAATATAGCTTGGCAATTTTCTTTTCCTTGGCAGGGAATAGGTTTTTCCTTGCTTTTTTCAATTGCTTGCGGTCTTCTATTTGGATATCGTCCAGCCAAACAAGCAGCTCGCCTTGATCCAGTTGAAGCTTTAAGGGTAGAATAATTAAGAATAAGATAAAATAAAAAATATGAATAAAAAATACCTGATTATTAATACTGGCAGTACCAGTAAAAAATATTCTTTTTATGAAGGTGAGACTAAGATTTATACAGCTCATTTTGAAGAAGAGGGGATGGGGTTTGTAGTTACCGAGAAGATAAATGATGATTCCATTAAAACAAATATCAGTGCAGAAGAATATCGCTTAGCAATTGGTTTCGTGGTCGACTCCTTGATTTCAAATAAGATTATAAAACAGCGTGAAGAAATTGATTTATCAGGTATTAGAATAGTTGCTCCTGGAGAATATTTTTTAGAAAACAGAGTAATT
>CAZFUP010000006.1:10447-17489 GCA_964522055.1 uncultured Gammaproteobacteria bacterium | reverse complement strand
ATCAGGTATTAGAATAGTTGCTCCTGGAGAATATTTTTTAGAAAACAGAGTAATTAATAAAGACTATTTAGAGATGGCTAAAAAAGCTTTGGAAAAAGTTCCTTTGCATTTAGCGCCAGCTCTTGAAGAGGTTAACTGTTTATATAGGTTTTTAGGCGATAATCATAAAGTTATTGGCGTTTCTGATAGCGCTTTTCATGCCACTATTTCAGATGAGTATAAATTTTATGGTATACCAAAAAAAGATAGTTTAGCTTTAGGTCTATATCGTTTTGGCTATCATGGTATTTCCGTTCAATCAGTTGTTTCTCAGGCTGAAAAAATTATTGGTCATTTGCCAGAAAAAACCATAGTTTGTCATTTAGGAGGCGGAGCTAGTATTACTGCGGTAAAAGACGGCAAAAGTATAAATACTACTATGGGGTTTACTCCGCTTGAAGGTTTAATTATGGCCACTAGAGTAGGCGATATTGATCCGGGAGCAGTTCTGTATTTAATGGAAAAATTACAGAAAGATGAAAAAGAACTTGGTGCTTATTTTAATAATGAATGTGGTTTACTGGGGTTATCAGGTAAAAGTGCCGATATTCGTGAGCTTTTAAAATTAGAAAAAGAAGGAGATAGGGAAGCGACTTTAGCCCTAAAGACATATGTTAGTAGAATTAAGCAGTACATAGGGCAAATGGCAGCTGTTTTGGGAGGACTTGATCTTTTAATTTTAGCTGGTACCGTTGGTGAACGCTCTTTTATTATGAGGGAGAGAATTTGTGCTGGTTTAGAGTTTTTAGGTTTGAATCTTAACAAGGAATTAAATAATAAATCAGAAGGAGTGGAGGTTTCTTTAGAAACAGAAAACTCTCCAGTTAAAATTTTAGTGGTAAAAACCGATGAAATGGCAGAAATAGCTAAAGAAACATATCGTCTATCAAAAGGACTCTAAGATATTGGCAGATATAACTTTTTTCTCTATAATATAAAGGCTTTATTTATTTAAAATTTAAAAATATTTCTACAAAAATTATGAAAACAAAAATAGTTGTAACTGTTGGACCCAGAACAGAAGGAAAAAAAGAGCTTTTGTCTTTAATCGAAGCAGGAGCAGATATGATCAGGGTTAACTTTTCTCATGCTACCTATGAGCAGTATGAAAGAATTAAAAAAATAATTGATGATTGCAATAAAAAGCGCAAAGAGGATAAGGTCGCTTTAATGCTTGATCTTCAGGGACCACGTATTCGTGTTGGTAAAATACCCGGAAACGGTATTATGTTGCACGTTGATGAAGTCCATCGTTTTGTCTATTCTAAAGCAACTTATCAATCCGGCGGTATTATCCCAATTGATAATTGTGATTTACATAAATATATTAAAAAGGGCGAACCTTTATTCTTATGTAATGGCGCTATTGAACTTGTTGTTTTGGATGTAAAAGATGAAGTAATAACTGCTAAAGTTATAAACAATGGTGTTCTAAGTTCTAATAAGGGAATTAATGTTCCCAATACTAATATAAAAAAAGGTGGGATAACAGTTAAGGATAAAAAAGATATAAAATTTGGTCTAAAGGCAGGTATGGATTATATTGCTCTTTCCTTTGTTCAAACGGCTGAAGATGTAAAAGAATTGCGTCGCCTTTTGGGAGCTAAAAGTAAGGTAAAGATAATCTCCAAAATAGAAAGAGGTATAGCTTTAAAAAACATCGATGGCATAATTCAAGCCTCAGATGCAATTATGGTCGCTCGTGGTGACTTGGGTATTGAGGTTCCAATTGAAGAATTGCCAGTTATTCAAAAAAATCTAATAAGACATGCTCATTGGCATGAAAAACCAGCGATACTAGCAACACAAGTTATGACTTCTATGATTAAGAATCCACATCCAACCAGAGCTGAGGTAAGTGATATTGCCAATGCTGTTTTTGATAGAGCTGATATGATTATGCTTTCAGATGAAACTGCTGTTGGTGAACATCCAATTGAGGCGGTAAAAATTATGAATAAGATAATTAAAAAAACAGCTGAATACTTTCATAAAAACTACATCACAAATTAATTTAAAAATATGAAAATACAAAACATTAAAGCTTTAGAAATTTTAGACTCAAGAGGTAACCCAACTGTTATGGCAACGGTTATCTTGCAAAATGGTCTTAGTGCTTCCGCTTCGGTTCCAAGTGGCGCCTCAACGGGCAGCTATGAGGCGGTTGAGTTGCGTGATGGTGATAAATCTTTGTATGGCGGATCTGGGGTAAGGCAAGCTGTTTCAAATATTGAAAATATTATTGCTCCGGCTTTAATTGGCCAAGATGTTACCGAGCAGAAAAAGCTAGATGAAATGATGATAAATTTAGATGGGACGGAAAATAAAGGTAAACTTGGCGCTAACGCTATTTTAGGTGTTTCTATGGCAATAGCTAGAGTAGCTGCCTTAAGTTTGAATCAGCCGTTATATGAATATCTAAGTCGTTTTAATCCACTTTTTTCTGGAATATACCAGATGCCTATTCCAATGATGAACGTTTTAAATGGCGGCAAGCATGCTAATTGGGCAACTGATATCCAGGAGTACATGATATTGCCTGTAGGCGCTAAATCAATTGCTGAGGCTGTTAGAATGGGAGCTGAAATTTATCAAAATCTAAAGAAGGTTTTAAAGGAAAAAAACTATAGTATCAGTGTTGGTGATGAGGGTGGTTTTGCACCAGCTGTTTCTAGTAACGAAGAAACATTTTCATTGTTAAACGAAGCAGTTTTAAAAGCTGGTTACAAATTAGGAGAGGATATTGTTTATGGAATTGATGCGGCTGCTACAGAATTTTTTAACGGTCAAACTTATGATTTAAAGAAAGAAGGGAAGCAAATGAATAGTGCTGAACTTATCTCCTTCTATCAAGATCTTGCAACCCGCTATCCTATTGTTTCTTTTGAAGATGTTTTATCTGAGGATGATTGGGGTGGTTTTAAAGAATTTACCGCTTCTTTTGATCCCGCGGTTCAAGTAGTTGGCGATGACTTGTATGTTACCAATACCAAGCGTTTAGAAAAAGGAATTGAGACTAAGGCTAGTAATTCAATTTTAATTAAACTTAACCAAATAGGGACCCTGACTGAAACGATAGCAGCGGTTAATAAAGCTCATGAAAATGGATTAACAGCTGTCATTTCTCATAGAAGTGGTGAAACTGAGGATGCTTTTATTGCCGATTTAGTAGTAGCTTTAGGCACTGGACAAATAAAAACTGGCGCACCAGCTCGTAGCGAAAGAACAGCTAAATACAATAGATTAATGGTAATAGAAGCAGAACTTGGAGAAAAAGCTTCTTATGCTTCTTTTCCTTTTGATTGCCGTTAGCTTTTAGCTTCTTTTTCTTTTTGTGCTATAATTTAAAGTAGTTGTTAGGTTAATTTATTAATTTTAAAAAAATATGAAAAAAGGAAGTATTTTTTTAGCCAGTTTAGGCATTTTAGCGGTGGCAGCCATCGTTATCGTTGCCCTTATTATGGCTAATCGCATTAATAATCAAGACAGATTTTCTGTTTCTGGGTCTGGGATTGTCTACGCTAAAGCCGACATTGCTAATTTGCAAGTTGGTTTAAAAACCGGTGCTAAAAAGACAGCTGCTGAGGCAACTGCCGAAAGTACCAAGAAGATGAATGAAATTATGACAGAACTTGTTAATTTAGGAATTGAAGAAAAGGATATCAAAACTTCAAATTACAATCTTTATCCAGTTTATGATTATACCAATGACAGAGGACAGGAGCTTAAAGGATATGAAGTTTCTCAAAATGTTGACTTAAAAATTCGTGATTTAAGCAAAATTGGTGATGTCATTGCTAAAACAACTGAGAAAGGAGCTAATCAAATTGGCAACATTAATTTTACCATTGATGATGAATATGAACTGAAGAATCAAGCTAGAGAGTTAGCGATTGAAAAAGCTAAAGAAAAAGCAGTTTTAATTGCCGAGCAATCAGGTATGAAACTAGGAAAGATAAAGGGAGTGTATGAAAGTTATAATGATTATCGACCTGTAGTTTCCTATAGCAACGCCAAGATGGATATGGCAATGGGAGCAGCAGAGGAATCTTTAATTGCTCCTAGTATTCAGGCCGGACAAAATGAAATAAGAGTAGAGGTTACTGTCACCTACGAAATTAAATAAAAATTTTCAAGATAATAAAACAAAAACCCCTGAAAAATGGGGTTTTTGTTATTTTGGTTATTTTAGATAAAATAAGGTATTTTTTGCTCTTGATTTTTTTAAAAAAAAGTCTTATGATTTAATATAAAACAAAAAAGTTATTTCACAACAAAAAAAAGATAACATGGGAAATCCAAAAAGTCTTCCGGCACAAACGCAGCTAAGTTTGACCGGAAAAAACATTTTAGTAGTTGATACCAGTGTGCTCATTGATGACCACAATGCTATCAACGAGTTGAGGAAGGGTGGGAACCTTCTAGTTGTCCCTCTGACGGTTATTAATGAACTTGATAATTTAAAAACCGACAGGCGACTTGATCACGATGCTCAAAGAGTTATTAAGTTGATTTTTAACCTGCAGGAAACAGGCGATCCTAGTTTGATTGTTGAATCGGGGATGAATTTTTCCCGTTTGAACTTGGACCAGAACAAAGGCGATCACCAAATTGTTGCCTGCCTTAACTATGTTTATTTGAGGTTTGTGAAGGGACATGAACCTTATCAGGGCTATGATAAGGTCAAGATGATTACCAACGATTTTGGGATGAATATACTGTCTCGAAATTTGAACAAGAAATATCAAATTTCAGTTGAGCAGTATAAAAAATCTAGGACTAAAATAACCAAAAAAGACCTAGAGGTTCCCTTAGTCTTTGTTAGTTCAGAGAAAGTAGCTGGTGATTGGTCTAGAAGATTTACTTTTCCAATAAGCAGCTTGAGCAAAAAGATTCCTGAAGGCTCAGCTTTTATTGGTTACAGCAATCGAAAAAATTCCAAAAAAGGGGAATTTGTAGCAGTGAGACGTAACAATTTCTTTGAAATTATAAATCCGCAAATTGAATCATGTGGAATCAAGCCGAAAAAACATGAAGGTGTTTGTTTGCCAAATTGGGAACAAGCGCTTGCTATGTATTACTGCTTGAATCCAGAATTTGATTGCGTCTTTCTGCAGGGCCCAGCTGGATCAGGAAAAACCCTAATAGCCATAGCAGCCGCCTTGGAACAACAGCGTAAAGGTTTATATTCCAAGATAACCATTTTCCGGGTGCCTGAACCGGTGGATAGAAAAAAAACCTTAGGTCTTTTGCCCGGTGATGCTGGTGCTAAAATTGGCTTATACCTTAGGCCTATACAGCAAGCTTTAACCCGTCTTCTAAGACAAAGTGAAAATCATTTAAATTACAAAAAAAATGATGACACGGTTAAGGAAATTGGGAAGAAAAAGACCAAGGGCGTTGTTCCGGTAACAAACGGAAACGGAAATGGTAACGGCAAGAAAGTTTCCAACCTGGAAGTCCATGTGGATGATATCTTTGAACAAAATGGCTTTGAAATTGCTGTTTTGGAATATGTCCGCGGGGAAAATCTGGATGAGGCTTTAATTATCGTTGATGATGCTCAAAACTTGAGCCGTCATGAAATTAAGACATTGATTACCCGTGTTGGCGAGGGATCAAAGGTTGTCTTTACCGGTGATCTGGCTCAGATAGACAGTCCATATCTTGATGAGACGTCATCTGGATTGGCTCATGCCATTAAAAAGATGGGCGGATATTACAATGTCGGGGTTGTTACTTTAAAACAAACCCTGCGTAGTCGTATTGCCTCTTTGGCAGAGAAAGCTTTGTAAGCTTATAGGCTTGGTATTTACTATCAAGCCTTTTTTATTTGTTTTTTTGTTTAAAAAAAGATATAATATGGTTGTTATATTAATAATAATTAATTTTTTATTTATTAAAAAAGTAATAAAACTATGAAAAAGAAAACTATTATTTGGATTATTATTGGCGTTATTGTCCTTCTTGTTGCCTGGGTTTGGACTTCTTATAATCGTTTGGTAACAATGAGTGAACAAGTTGATGGGCAATGGGCACAAGTTGAAGTTCAGTATCAGAGAAGATTTGATCTTATCCCTAATTTAGTAGAAGCAGTAAAGGGAGCAATGAGTCAAGAGGAAAGTATTTTTGGCGATTTAGCAGCTGCTCGTCAGAATTATGCTGGTGCTAATACTGTAAACGCCAAGGCAGAAGCAGCTAGTCAGCTTGAAGGTGCTTTAGGGAGATTGCTTGTTATTATGGAAAATTATCCAGAACTTAAATCAATTGAAAGCGTTCAAACTTTAATGGCACAACTTGAAGGAACAGAAAACAGAGTAAGCGTGGAAAGAAGTCGCTTTAATGATGGGGTAAGAAATTATAATATTGTTATCAAGCGTTTTCCTATGAAGCTTATTGCTTCATCATTTTCTTATTTTGAAAAAGCTTATTTTGAAGTTTCAGAAATAGCCGCTGAAGCTCCAAAAGTTGATTTTAATTTAGGAGAGTAAAACATCATGAAACGGTTTTTCTTTGTTTTATCTTTAGTAGCTATATCTTTAGCAGTTGTTTTACCCGTGCTAGCTTATTCTAGTTTGGGGAAAGCAACTGCTTTTGTAAATGATTATACAAACACTTTGTCTTCTGATCAGATAGCTAATTTAAATCAGAAAATAGAGGCGTTTAAAGAAGAAACAAGTAATGAAATTGCGGTAGCGATTATCTCTGATTTAAATGGCGATACGATTGAAAATTATGCTGTTAAATTATTTGAAGAATGGCAAATAGGCCAAGCGGATGTTGATAATGGTATCTTATTGCTCATTTCTTTAAATGACAGAATGATGCGTATAGAAGTAGGGTATGGTCTAGAAGGCGCTTTGCCCGATGCCTATAGCTATCAAATTATAAATAATATATTAAAGCCAGCTTTTAGACAAAATGATTATTATGGCGGGATAGACAAGGCAATTTCAAGTATTATGTCGGCAACTTTTGAATAATATACAATTAAAAATTCTTC
>CAZFUP010000006.1:0-10437 GCA_964522055.1 uncultured Gammaproteobacteria bacterium | reverse complement strand
AGGAATTATAATTTCTTTAATCTTTTCTGTCACCTTAGTTTTTTTCATCATCATTCCTTTAGCTTTGGCTATTTTTGGCTTGATTTCTGATTATCTTTTATCACGAGTTTTACCTAAACCAAAAGAGATTAATAGAAAGGGCGGAGGTTTTTGGTTTTTAGATGGAGGCGGAGGAGGAAGTGGTGGTTTTGGTGGTGGCGGTTTTGGTGGTTTTAGTGGAGGCAGTAGCGGCGGCGGCGGCGCTTCTGGTTCATGGTAACTTTATGCTTGATATAATTTTATTAAGTATAGGAAAGATAAAGGACAAAAATTACTCTGATTTAGCTAAAGAGTATATAAAAAGGATAAAGCCTTATGCTCGTCTTAAAGTAGTTGAGTTAGAAGCAGTTTCTTTTTCTGAAAAGACTAAGGAAAAAGCTAAGGAATTTGAAAACGAAAGAATAGAGAATTTTTTAGAAAAACAAAAAGAAGATAGGTTAATATATCTTCTTTCTGAAAATGGCAAGGAGTATAATTCAATTGACTTTGCTGCTTTTTTAAGAGATACAAAACCGTTGCTTTTAGTTTTGGGCGGTAGTTTAGGATTTACTTCAATTATAAAAGAGAAATATCCATCCTTATCATTATCCCTATTAACCTTCCCTCATGAGCTGGCTCGTGTTATTGTTCTTGAGCAAATATATAGAGCCGCTAGTATTTTACAAAATAAAAACTATCATTATTAATTATGAATAGTTTAGGGCTTTTAAAAAGGGAATTAAAAACTTTAGGTAGTTTAGATAAAGCTAAAATTCTGCAATATTTTTTTAAAACAAAGCCGGGACAATATGGAGCTGGTGATGTTTTTTTAGGAGTTACGGTTCCTTTGGTAAGGCAAGTAGCTAAAAAATATAGCAATCTTAAATTATCAGAAGTTTCTTTGCTTTTAAAAAGCAAGTTTCATGAATTTCGTTTAACAGCCTTATTAATACTAGTTTTAAAATACGAAAAAGCGACTGATTTAAAAACAAAAAAAGAAATAGTTGATTTTTATCTTAATCATTCTTTCTGGATTAATAATTGGGATTTAGTTGATTTATCGGTTTATAAAATACTTGGCAATTATTTATTAACCAGCGAAGATAAGGATGATATTTTAAATCGTTTAGCTAGCTCTTCTTATCTATGGGAAAGGCGAATGGCGATTGTTTCTACCTATGCTTTTATTAAATCTGGTCGATATCAAGAAACTTTTTTAATCTCAAAGAAATTAATGAAAGATGATCACGACCTGATACATAAAGCAATAGGATGGATGCTTAGGGAAGTTGGAAAAAGAATTAGCAAAGAGAAGCTTGAAAATTTTTTAATTAAAAATATAAGTGGCATGCCGCGAGTATCCCTACGTTATGCTCTTGAACATTTTTCACAAAAAGATAGGCAATATTTTTTAAAAAAATAATTTTAAAAATATGAACAAATATGAGGAAGGTTCTTTTTTAAGTGAGAAAAATTAGCGAGCGAAAAACTTTTTAATGAGTTCAGGGAGATAGTTTTAAATAATAAAAACTATGCTCTAGGTAAAGCCAGAGAAATAATTGAGGATTTATCTCTTTCTGAAAAGTGTCATCTTTTTGAAAGATTTAAAAAAGAAGAAGGCGCTTTACCTGATAATCTAACTATTGAATATACAAAACTCATTTATAGTTTAGAAAATATTCAAGAAAAAATGGCCATGGGCAATTCTTTCTATAAAGTACTTTCTAAAATAGCTCAAGAAGCTAAAATGCTTGGTATTAATCCCGATGCGCTGGTAGCTGATAAAATGATAAGAGACGTTAAAAAAGAAATTTTAGAAGATGAAGCTAACTAGGAAAAATTTTTAGTTTAACATCTTGTTTTAATCCCTTGTTTATTGGCATATTTTTTTAAGTGTGCTATAATAAGCTTGTAAACATTAGCGTTTAAAAATTAGCCTGTTTAAAACTTAAGCAGGTAACTAAAAAACGCTTTTAAAAAATTGTTAATTAATTTAAATAACAATCATTTAACATTGGATCTTGCGATTAAATCAATTTAGGTTTATTGGCAGAGCCCCATGCAAAAATTATGTCAAAAATGACTAAATCACAAATGATCGCTGCTTTGTCTGAAGTAAGCGGTTTAAGCAAGAAAGACACTTCTGCTTTCATGGATAACTTAGCAGAAATCGTTTACAAGGAAGTAAAGAAGGGTGGAGAATGTATTGTTCCTGGATTTGGTAAATTAGTGAAAGTAAAGAGAAAGGCACGTGAGGGCCGCAATCCAGCTACTGGTGAAACCATCAAAATCCCAGCTAAAACTGTTGTTAAATTCCGTTTAGCTAAGGTTGTAAAAGATACTGTTCTATAATATTTAGCGGTTTTTCGCTAATACTCATAATAAGAGCCGTCCCGTCGGAATCCGGGGCGGTTTTTATTTGTATTGACAAAATATATTAATCGTGATAAAAATGATTTATAAAAACGGGTCTTTAAAAATTAAATATAAAATTAGTCGCAGCCAAAAGATGGTTAATAATTTAGCCATTTTCTGGCTGTGACTACAATAGCCATAGCTCCTGCTTCGGATAAGAGCAATTAAACAGCGCAAATAAGCGCAAGGAGGACAAAATGAACAAAGACTATTTTGTAATCTCTGATGTTTTACCAGGGAAGCTTAATGCTATGGTAAAAAACATCATGAAGCAAGTTGAAACAGATGATCCCAATGAAGCCGTCAGAATGGTGAATGCCGGAGAGGTTAAAATCTCGGTAATAAAACCAAAGCAAACCAAAGAGGACATCGTCCGTTTTTCAGTGACCTCTGATGACACCACCGGAAGAGAGTGGATTGCTCGTTTGAAGAGTAAGGGGGTTTTTGTTAATCGGTTTTCCCAGGATCTGCTTCGTTCAAATAAGTTCAAAGCAACGAATGGGGTTACCTATAACGTTGTTATTTTGAAAAGAACGGGTTTTGGGAAGCATGGCCTAAATGTAAGAGGCGTTTTCAAAGAGGCAGGCAAAAGAAAGTTGTCATCGCCAAATGCTGAGGTGGCCTGTCTTATCCTAGACAAATTTTCTGATGAGGATTTTAAAAGGATGGGGCTTGAAAGGGTTGTTGTAATGCATAAGATGATCAGGGAGTCAGGCGGAGACTTCCGATTGTTTAGCATTGAAAATTATGCTTCCTGCCTAGATACTATCTATGGCGGATTTGAATGTATAGTGGAAGGAATCAGTGGATTTGTTTTCATTGAGTAGGCTTACCACTTGTGATTTTAACCTTGAGTTGTTTAAATAACTCAAGGTTTTTTTATTATCTTACAAATCAAAAAAACCAATCCTTTTAGGATTAGTTTTTTTGATTAACACTTCTTGTTTTTGAAATATAATAATTTTATTTCAAAAGTTGCTTTCCACTAACTTATATTAAATTTTCCCAAATGGGTTTTATAATTTCCACTCACTTACATATTGTCCTAAGCCAAAATCTTTTAACTTATTTTTTAGTTTAGTATTTTTATTTAAAAAAATAAGCAGAGAACCTAAATCTATTTGATAACGATTTTTAACTATCTTGTATTTTAAATTAGGGTCAGACTTAATGGCGCGCCGTATTGTTTTCCCTTGAACCCCACCCAAAGCAGCCGCCTCTGATACAGACAGCCAAATGGGACAAGCGATTTCTTGAGTTTTAAAATCAGTACTTTGAGCCATTTTTTATATTTAAGTCCACAATATATTAGACTTAAGTTTAGTATAGCAGGTTTAATTAAAAGATAAAAGTCTTTTTTACCAACCTTGTAGTATGATTTAAGTCCAGGTCTTTATGGACTTAAATCATATTATTGTAACTCTTATTTAAAAAAAGTCAAGACAAAAGAAAAAGAATAAATAACATTTAGGCGTATTTAAAGAGGTGACAGAGAAAGAATTTTTCTTCTCTTTTATCTTTTGTTTTAATAGTTTAAAAGAGCTATTTATGCCCAGCTTTGAGCTTGCTTTACAGGTTTTTCTATGCTAAGCTGAAACAACATTTATATGATTATTTTCTGTTGAACTTGGTTTAACAGTTTTTGTTTATTTGTAAATTTAAATGGCCGGTAATCTAATAAAAAAATTTAAGAATAGTCAGTCGTTAAAGCGTCTAAAAAATCAAGATCGTGACGCTTTTACTAAAGCTTATGATGATAACATAGACGATATTTATCGTTTTGTTTATTTTAAAATTGGTAGCCGTGAAGAAGCTAATGATCTAACTTCTACCGTCTTTCTTAAAACCTGGAGCCATATTCAGACCAATAGTCTGGAAAGCAGTAAGACTTTAAGGGCTTTATTATATAAAGTTGCCAGGACAACTATTATTGATTATTACCGAGAAAGTGGTCGTAAGATTACCGCTTCTTTAGATGATGAAGAAAATAAAATAGATATAGCTGATGAATCATCTTTTGATTTTAATGAGAAAATGGATGAAGCTTCAGATATCGCTTTGATAAAAGGTAAATTGCCTCTTTTAAAAGAAGAGTACAGAGAAGTGATTATCATGAGATTTATTAACGATTTAACTTTAGAAGAAATAGCAGACATAAGTGGCAAGAAAAAGGGGACTGTTCGCGTTCTTCTGCATAGAGCTTTGAGCGCTTTAAAGGAACTAGTAAAAGAAGATGATAGGCTGTAACACTTTCTAGTTTTCTTCGTATATTAAGGTGTATGACAGACAAGGATTTAATTAAAAAACTAAATAGCTTAAAAAGTTTAAAACCCGATGATAGCTTTAAAAAGAGCAATCGGGATATTTTGTTATCTCAGATATCTAATTCAGGGGCACGCGACTTGTCTTCTTGGCAGTCATTTTCTATCAACTTTACAAGTTTCATGAAAGCTATTTCTCAGCCAGCCTATGCCTTGGGAATCTTTTTGTTTGTTATTTTATCTGGCAGTTTATTCAGTCATCAGATATTTAGCGGTGCAAAACCAAATGACTCCTTATACATTGCTCGCATTGTTTCTGAGAAGGCACGTTTAAATACGGTAATGGATCCAAGTGATAGAAATAAATTAGCGGTAAGGTTTGCTTTAGAGCATGCTCAAGATATCTCTAGTGTTCTAGCTGATCCTAATTTTAACACCGAAGCTAATCAAGATCAGGTAGCTAGACTTAATGAAAGTTTTAACAGAGAAATTGATAGTGCCAGAAGTATGATTAGTTATTTGTCTTCTGAGAAGAAGGTTTCTCCAGTTAGTGAAGCTAGTTCTACAGAAGCAAGTGAAGATGTATTTCAAATAGCTGGCAATGAAAAAGATGAACAAGGTTTGCAACTTTTTGAAGCCAATGAGCCTATAGTAACTCCTTTAGTTGAAACAACAAGCATTGAAGTTGAAGAAGAAGCGGCCACTTCTAGTGATTTAACTGGTTCTATTTTAGAAGAGGCTAAACAATTTTCAGAGAACAAAGATTATCAAAAGGCTTCAGAGAAATTAAGAGAGGCTAGCGAATTAATAAAATAAAAAAATGGCAGTTGAACGTTTAAACCTTAAAGAAGAGGGAATGGCTGATATCTTAAGCAACGAACATTGGTTAAGATATGAGGCAGTCGCTCCGCTGGTAAAAGGAAAGATTGTTTTAGATATTGCCTGTGGTTCTGGATATGGAACGGACTACTTGGCAAAAAATGGCGCAAAGGAAATCATTGGTTGCGATATTGATAAAAACAGTATTACTAAAAGCCAATTTTGTTATCAAGCGCCTAATTTAAAATTCCAAGCGGCTGATGCTTTAAAACTGCCCTTTGAAAACGACAAATTTGATTTAATTGTCTCTTTAGAGACAATAGAGCATTTCTCAGCTGATAAACAAAGTGTTCTTTTGCAAGAATTTAAAAGAGTTTTAAAAGCAGATGGAACTTTAATTATTTCTACTCCAAACTCACTTGCCAGTCGAGAAAAAAATCCTTGGCATTTGAAAGAGTTGAATAAAGAAGAGTTAAAGAGTTTGTTAAAGGAAAAATTTCTTTATTCTAGAATTTATGAACAGGGAAGTGCTATCGCCACTTTTATAAAAGGCTCTCAAGAATCTCATTTTAGAATTTCTTCTGTTTTCCAAGCTAAATATTATTTAGCTTTAGCTAGTGACAAAGAACTTGCAAATGAACTTTCTTCGCTAGCTTCTCTTAACCCTTTAGCCTTAGCTACTAAAGAAAACAATCCTTTAATGAAGATAATTGATAAAATATATTGTCGTTTAAATAAGTTAAGTTTTTTTACTAAAATATTTAAATCTTTTTCTGAGCGAACCTTAAAAAGGGAAGCAGGAAAAAGAGAATAAGCCATAGTGCGCGTTTGTTAGTTTATCTCCCGTTACGATTACTCCTGGCTGGAAGATCGGTATCTAATTCGGTCATCTTATCACGGACAAGTCTCGGAGATATGCTAACAAATCCGCATTTAAGCGGATTGATAGGCCTAATCAAGGTCGAGTCTCTGTAAAAAGAGGCGGTCTGTCCTTAAAAAACATTCTTCAATTCAAAGCTCAAATGATTTATTTTCGTTTAAATGTAAATCGGTTAAGCTTTTCTCCAGCAGGCAAGCAACACGCGCCTCTGGCAGAACTTTGAATAAGATCAGTCAGTAGCGCCTTAAGCCTTAAACCGGCTGGCGGAGCGGGATTCCGACTGATTTACAGGAAAACATAAAAGTATTTCAAAGTAAGCGGCGAATTGAACAACTATTTCTTTCAAATAGTTTAAACTACTATTGTTTAGACATTTAAAAGGAAATTAACCTATTATTATGAACAAATTACGCAAATTTTTAGTTATCGGCGTAATGGTAATGACAGTATTTGCCACTATGGGCATGGTTGCTCCTTCTGTTGAGGCAGCTGCATCTGCAGGTGACTTAATTAAGATGGACGGTCTTTCTTCTGTTTATTACTTAGGTGCCGATGGCAAAAGATATGTATTCCCTAATACGGAAACTTACATGTCTTGGTACAGCGACTTTTCAGGCGTTGTTACCATCCCTGCATCAGAATTACAAAGCTATCCTTTAGGTGGCAATGTAACAATGAGACCAGGAACAAAGTTGGTTAAGATCACAACTGATCCAACTGTTTATGCAGTTGAACCAAACGGAACTCTACGTTCTATCGTTAGTGAAGCTAATGCAATCGCATTATACGGAACTAATTGGAACAAGAGAATCGTTGACGTTCCAGATGCTTTCTTTACCAACTACACAATCGCTGCTCCTTTGACCGTTGGTCAAGTACCAGCTGGTTCTTTAGTAAAATCTGCTGATTCAGCTGATGTTTACTACTATGACGGTACTAACTACCGTTCTATTGCCAGCGAAGCAGCTTTCCATGCTAACCGCTTCCAATTCAGCAATGTTTTGACTGTTAGCAATGCTATTACTGCCGGCGGAACTGCTATTGCAACCGCTGAGTTAGTAAACGTAGCTCAGGGTGGAACCCCAACTGGTCCAGTTGTAACTGGTTCTGGTTTAATGGTTTCATTAAATGCAGCTACTCCAATTTCTGCTTCTGTTCCTCAAAATGGTTCTCGCATCCCAATGGCTAAAGTTAATTTAACTGCAGCTAATGATGGTGCTGTTACCGTTAACTCTATTACTGTAAAGAGAATTGGTTTATCCTCTTACTCTAACATTGATAAAGTTTGGGTAGAACAGAATGGCAACATTGTTGCTTCTAAGAAATCAATGAATTCTAATGATGAATCTATCTTAGTTTTCTCTCCAGCTTTAACTATTAATGCTGGTCAGACTGTTGCTTTAGACATCTTAGCTTCTTTCCCATCTTCTAATTCTAACGTTGGAAACATTGGTTTGAGCATCGCTTCTGCTTCTGCAGTTAGCGCTACTGCTGCTTCTGTTACTGGATCATTTCCAATTAACGGAAACATCATGTCTCCTACTAATTACAGCGTTGTTAATTTAATGATTGATGGCAGTGTTACTACCACTCAACAAGTTAAGGTTGGTGATGAAAAGATTGAATTAGGAAGATTTACTTTAGGTTTTGATGGTACTGGAAAAGATTCTTCTATCAAATCTATTACTTTGAAGAACAATGGTGTTGAAGATTTATCTAAGACAACCATGAATCTTTACTTAGAACAAGCTGGAGAAAAAGTTTCTACCGGTTATTCTATTGATGGTCGCTATGTTACTTTCCAATTCGCTAATGGTTTAGATTTATTAAAAGATGATTCTTCTAAGAACTTCTACCTAAAAGGCGATGTTATTGCTAAAGAAAACACTGCTACCACTAGTTTTGTTTTTGTTTTAAACAAGAGCACAGACTTAGTAGCTGAAGAAAAGGCTACTGGATTTGCTGCTAATGTTTTAACTGGATCACCAGCCGCGGCTGCTGATAATTATACAGTTGCTAATGTTGAAATTTCTTCTGGAGCTATTTCAGTTTCCAAGAAAGCTTCATCTCCAGCTGCTACTTCAATTATCAAAGGCTCTGACAATTTAATGTTAGTTGCTAACATTAGAGTTGACGAAGCTATTTCTGCTGATGGTTTGAATTTAACTTATGCCACTACTAGTGCTGACCAATTTGAAAACGTCAGAGTTTCTATTAATGGTCTTTTGTTAGATTCTTTTGACCCAGCTACTTCTTCAGCTAGCAAGGCAATTGAAAGCACTTTCACTTTGAACAAAGGTGATAACGAACTTACTATTTGGGCTAAAGCAAAGAGCACAGCTACTTCAAGTTCTAAGATTAGCTTTACTCTTTCCGGTGCAAATATGTTCGCTACTTCTACCAACATGAATCCTGAATATGTAATTTCTGGAAACAGAGTTACAGTTACTCCTGGAGGCTCTGCTTCTGGAGCTGAATTCACTGTTGAAGGAGCTTTGCTTGAAACTGTAAAGAATGATGGTTATGCTACTGATAAAGCGATTGTCAAAGGAAGCACCGATGTTTCTTTAGGCAAATTCGTTGTTAAAGCTTCAAATGATGCTGCTAAGGTAACTTCTGTTTCTTTGAGCGCTAATAATGGCACTGCTACAAGGACTTTAGATACTTCTATCAGCGACATGAAGCTTTATGTTGATGGCGTTCAAGTTGGAAGTACTGTAGACTTCGGTTCTACTGGAGCTACTTTCTCTGGCTTAAACTTCACTATCGCTAAAGATTCTACCAAGAATATTGAATTATTTGGTTCATTTGATTCTGCAGCAGTTGATGACAGCTACTTCAAGACTACAATGACTATTTACTCTCAAGATTCTCGTGGTACTTCTATCACTAGTGGTAACGTAGCTACAACTACTCAGTTCCAAATCAAGGGAGAAGGATCATTAGCAGTTGCTTTGGGCGGTGACGCTCCAGTTGCTGGAATGTTGGCTTCTCATGCAAACGAACAAGAAGTTGCTCAATTCAGATTTACTGCAACTAATGATGATGCTAAATTAAATGAAATCAACATCATTAACACTCCTTTAGCTTCTACTACTATCGCTTCAACTTCTGACGGCGTTGACACTGCTGATTCAAGAATCGCTTCTATCAGATTATATGATGGTGCGACTTTAATCGACAGCTTCGTTCCAGTTAGTGGTGAGGGTAAGTTTGTTACTAAGGGTAAGATCACTGTTCCTGCCAATGCTAACAAGACATTATCTATTAAAGTTGTTCTAAACGACATTAATAATGATGCTTCTTCTACTGACAAGGACATTCACTTAGCTATTACTACTGTGAAGTTTGAATCTTCAAACGGCACTGAGATTACTAAGGATGTTTCAACCTTGGCTAACAACTTCCGTATCCGCAAGACTGTTCCTACTATTGCTTTGTTACCTCTACCAACAACCTTGTTAACTGCTGGAGACCAAGTCGTTTCCAAGTTTAAGGTTACAGCTGATGCTAATGGCGATGTTGAAATCAACAAGATTGTCTTAAACGTTGCTACTTCAGCTAGTTCAACTATTACTAAGTTAGGAACTGCTTCTTCTCTTAAGGTTAATGGTTCTTATAGAACTGTTGCTACAACTACACTTGATACAGCTTCTAGCACTTTGATTATTGAACTTGGATCTAACGGGGAAATCGTTTCTGCTGGTACTGAAAAGACTTTCGAAATCTTAGCTACTTTAGGTGTTTCTGGTTCAGGTTCTGAATCAGTTACTACCAAGATTTCTGAAGATACTTCTTATGGTACTGACGGAAGCTTTGTTTGGTCTGATGGTGCTTCTTTAACTGTTGATACTTATTCTAACGGACACAGAGTTTCTGGTTTAACCACCACAACTCAAGTTCTGTCAAAATAGTACTCAGTTGAGTTCACTTGTCTGACAAGACAAACGACAAAGACCCTCCTTCGGGAGGGTCTTTTGTTATAGAAAAAGCAGCTTCTTTATGATAATAACTACGCCTTTAAAGAGAAAAGAATTTAAAACT
>CAZFUP010000005.1:0-30068 GCA_964522055.1 uncultured Gammaproteobacteria bacterium | reverse complement strand
AGCCTTAAATAATTTGTGTGGTAAAAGTTTTTTTATTTTTTCTAACATATATCCGTATTATAACAGATTATAATAAAAGTAAACAATTATAACAAAAACCGCTCGGATTCCGACGAGCGGCTTTGTAAATTTTTACTTTTAAACGGTGTGCTTTAAGAAGCTTTAGAAAAAGCAACTGAAAGCTATATAACTAATAATACGTAATAACAAAGAAATTGTTACAGCGTATCTTTACTATTTATTATACAACAAGCTAAATTATTTTGCAAAGATTTATCTAGCAAAAAACATTTCGTCGTCATCGTCTAACATCTTCGGCTTGTTTGAAGAGTTCTTTTCTTCTTTCTTTTCTTCTCTTATCTCCTCCAAAATTTCATTTTCATCATCTATCGCCTCCTCAACTTCATCCGGAGTTAATTCTAGCTCCTCAGCAATTTCTTCTTCGTTATTATCTTCATCTTCAGATAAATTTTCATCAATTTCTTCTTCCTCTTCTTCTTTCTCAGATGTAAAAACTAAAGTATCATCATTACCCTCATCGCCAGCTAAATAATTATCTGGGCGACTAGAGTTTTTTCTGTCATGAATAGGAATACCGGAAATCATCTCACCACTTTCTGCTTCATATTCTTCTTGGCTAATTAGAACTTCTCGTGGTTTAGCACCATTTGACGGTCCAATAATTCTTGCTTCTTCAAGCATGTCTAATATCTTAGCAGCTCTACCATAACCAATTGACAAACGTCTTTGCAACATAGAGGTTGAAGCTTTGCCAGCCTTAACAATTAATTCCTTAGCTGCTTCAAATAATTCGTCTTCATCTCCGTGTGTTCCATCTAAACCAACCCCAGCATTACCACCGACCTTTTGTCTATCAGTTACTCCTTCTAAATATTCAGCTGGACCGCATTTATCCTTTATATAATTAACAACATCATTTATTTCGCCATCACTTAGATAGGCGCCCTGAATTCTTTTTGGCTTAGAAAATTCAGCACTTGAAAACAGCATATCACCTTGACCTAAAAGTTTTTCTGCTCCTGAAGAATCTAAAATGGTTTTAGAATCAACTAGAGAAGCAACTGAAAAAGCGATTCTTGTTGGTACATTTGCTTTGATAAGTCCAGTAATAACATCAACACTTGGTCTTTGTGTGGCTAAGATAAGATGGATTCCAATCGCTCGAGACATTTGCGCTAAACGAATAATAGCTGCTTCCATTTCCTTGCCGCTAGTCATCATAAAATCGGCCAACTCATCAATTACAAAAACAATATACGGCAAGCGCTCTTTAGTAGTTTGGTTATATGATTGTATGTTTCTTTTACCAGCTTTATTTAAAAGATCATAACGTCTTTCCATTTCGTTTAAGCACCATTTCAAAGCATTAATAGTTTTATTAACATCAGTAATAACTGGAGTTAATAAATGAGGAATACCGTTATAGGTTGGTAGCTCTACTCTTTTAGGATCAACCATTATAAACCGCAAATCCTCTGGATTATTTTGATAAAGCAAGCTAACAATAATAGCATTTAAACAAACTGATTTGCCGGAATTAGTTGCACCAGCCACTAATAAATGAGGCATCTTAGTTAAATCATAAAGCCAAGCCGTACCAGCCACGTCTTTCCCTAAAACAACAAATAAATTATTCTTTCTATCTTTAAAAGCCTGATCTTCTAAAATTTCCCTTAAGCCAACAATCGCCTTAGCTCTATTTGGCACTTCAACTCCCACTAAAGACTTTCCAGGAATAGGTGCTTCTATTCTAATTGGGTGAGCAGCTAAAGATAAGGATAGATCATTGTTTAAAGTTGTTATTCGAGAAAGTTTTACACCCTCAGCTGGCCTAAAAGTATATTGGGTCACAGTTGGACCAACCTTTGTTTCACCCATTTCAACTTCAATGCCAAATTTTTCTAAAGTTTTTTGTATTTTCAAAGAATTAGCCTCTGTATCGCCACCAATTGCCTTAGAAAACTTATTATTTAATAATTCAATTGGTAAATCTATCTTTATCGTTTTTTTCGGCCAAGTAATTTTTTCTTGAATCAAAGGTTTTGTTTCTTTTTGTTTAGCCTTTGATAAGGTTGGAGGCAAAACAGCGTCTTCTGCTTCTTCTTCATTTTCCAGGCCAACTTCTTTTTTCTGCCAAGCGCTTAAAACCTCTTCTCTGGCATCAGATACAAATTTGCGGCCTTCTTCTAACCCATCATTTTTCTCGTCTTCCTCATAATCTCGAGAAAAAAGATTCTGAAAAAAGATTTTGAAAGGACGAAAAAATTTGGCAAAAAAACTTTCTTCTCCAATTATTTTAGATAAAGAAGTGTTAAACATTAAAACAAGAGAAACTAAAAATAAAGCAATCAAAACCAAAACGCCACCCCAAAAACCAAATAAGTAATAAAAAAGACGGCTTAGATTATAACCTACATAACCACCGCCAACGCCAGTTTCAATTAAATTGCGCCAAATTTCATTGTCATAGAAAAAGTGAAAAAGAGTTTGATAGGAAATAAAAAATAATATTAATCCTAAATAGTCAGTAAATCGTAAAGGGCGCTTGGCTTGCCTTATCAACATTAAAGCCCAATATAAAAATAAAAATGGTACCAAAAAGCGACCAAAGCCAAAAATTAAAGTTAACCATTTGGAAATAAAGCTACCAAAATGGCCAGAAAGATTAAATAGACCCAAAAGACTGATAAGCCCAAAAACTATTAAAAAAACAATTACAATGCTTCTTTTAGCTCTTTCGTCTAAATCAAGCCTGGGTAAGCTTATATAATCTAAAGGGTTATTATTATTTTTCTTTTTTCTTCCCATATCAAATTAATTAAAACAACGATTTATTACTAACTAATACTATATAAGTATAGCAGAACTAAGGAAATAGAAAAAACAGGAGGGTTTTTATTAACTTTGTTTTTTATAAAAACTTTTTTATCTCACTTAAAAAATCCTCTTGTTTTTTTAATATAGTAAGTTTAGTTTTTTCAAAAAGTTTTTCATATTTCTCCTTTTTGTTAAAAACTTCTTTCGCTCTATTAAGTAAAATTCCTTTCTTTAATTTATTCAAATCTATCACCAGCTCTGGACACTTTATAAATTCAGCAAAACTGTAATTGCGCAAATCATAAGCAACTGAAATTTCAGCTGTTTTAGCACCAAAAGCCATAACACCAACATGAAGCATCATGCCAATTATTAAATCCAATTGCCCATAGATATACTTATGCTCAGATGGAGACAAATCAACTAAACGAATATCTTTTACCCCCAGTTCTTTATAAATATTTTCTTCTCCAGGATGATGTTTTAAATAATAAATTTCAAGTTGTCTATTTTTTAAAATAGCAAATTCTTGAAAAAAACTGATCACCTCTCTATATGATTTTAAAATATCATCATGCCACTTACCAAAACCGAGCCAGCCAGAATAATTAAGATTAAGCCCTATTCTGATAGGATTATTATTTTTATCTAAAGTAGAAAGTTTCAATTTTTGTAAAAATACATTGTTTAGTTTTTTCTCTTTTAAAAATGCCGCGGGATCGCCTATTACTTTTATCTTTGCAGCCTTAACCCCATTTGCTACTAAAAATTTTTTTGTATTATTATCTCTTACCCCCACTGCTTTTGCCAAATTAGCTAAAAAAGCAACGCTTTCAGCTGCTTTTTTAGAAAGAGCTGGGGCATCAACTTCTTTAATATAACCAGCACCAAAAATAAATAAAGGTGAGGTTAGGGCTGAAATAAATTCATGATTATATGGTAAAAAATAAGAATAGAAAATACCACCGCCACCAATAACTATAAAATCTGCTTTATTTATTTTTTTAGCATCATCAAGCGTTCCTTCTTTTAAAAGAGAAACTGGATAATCTACAATACGACAGGCAGGAAAGAAAGAATGTAAAAGCTCTTGAACAGCTAAAACTATAGCCAAGTCGCCTTTATTTTTTTTATCCCAAACATGCAAATGAGCAATAGTAATTTTTCTTTTTTTATTTTCTAATTTTTCCATAATTTTAAATTATTCTTTACCACTTGAAGCAATATTTTTGCCTGCTCTTCATTAGCATCATATTTTAGAAAAAGATAAGTAGCGGTACGCATAGCCGTCCATTCATAATAAAGTTTTATGCGAAAGCGAAGATCTTGATTATCGTCAATTTTAGCAAAGCGACAATAAGAGCTAAGGAAAAGATTGGCAATATTATCAGATATTTCTTGATCGCCAATTTTTATCATAATTTTATACTCAAGTTGCTGCATGAAAGTCCCTAAATCACGAGCAAAATCCCCCAAGCACAAATCGGTAAAATCTATTAAGCCAATTGAATCTTCGCCAGTTCTAATTATATTTTCAGGATGAGCATCGCCGTGGATTAAGCTTAACTTTATCTTTTTAGTAAAAAAACTTTCTTCAGCACTAATTAATTTTCCATAAATCTCTTTCAAATCTTCAGTATATTTTCCGCCATATCGCAAATCCATCTCTTTGAAGATATTATTAACGCCTGGCAAAACTGTTTTTATCTCCCCGTTTAATGGATTAAAATTAGCGTTATCATTTGCATCTAAAGAATGTAATTTGGCAAATAATTGAGCAGCTAAAACAACTATTTTTTCAATTTCTGGAATATTTTTTTCTTTAATATAGTACAACAAACTTTCACCTGTAATTGCCTCATAAAAAGTTCCATTAAAACCATGAGAAAAAAATAAGGGACGAGGCAAGAAGATTTGAGAATTATTAAATTTTTTCATCCATAAATACTGAAGAGCGCGATAAACATTATCTCTCATTTCAGTACTATGAGCTGAACAAACTAAGGGGACAATCTCTTGTTCGCCACTTAAAGACACAAAATAAACGTCAAATCCAATGACTACATGATAAGTAGTTTCCCAAATTAATTTTTTATAAGGCTTTATCTTTACTCGCGCAATATCTTTATACTGCGGATAAAAAGGCAAGGCTTTTCTACGTAAATAAGCAATAACAAACTCTTCGTCAAGAAGATGTAGAATTTTATTCATATTATTTAGCCCAGTGGTGCTTCCAATGTTTTTCCCAAATTAATTTTTTAATTTTTAAACTATAACGTTCAACTGCTAATTTTTTGCTTCTAGTTTTTTTATTATTTAAAGACCTAATACTTCTTACCATATCATCAAGACCTCGTTCAATATCATCAGGACTCCAGGCATAGGGACCAAAAATCTTAGAAAAATCACGAGCACTGGCCCACCAAAAAGTACAACTAGCTAAACCGCGAGATAAATGCCAACGATACCAATAATAATTTTTATCTTTACGGTAGACATCATCTAAAGACAGGGCTAAATTAGCCACTTTCCATAAGCCCTCCTGAATTTTATTGTTTTTATCCTGCCACAGAGCATAAGGACGAGAAGCTTTAAGTTCTCTAGGAGTTGACTCCCAAGAAGATGGGAATAATTTCGTTTTTTTTGCTTTCTTAGGAAGACTTGCTAAATAACTAGAAATTGTTTTTGTTTTAAGACTTTCTATTTTTACTACTTTTTCTAATTCAGCTGTTGGATCTTCGTGCCGCAAACCATAAAGCTCTGCGTCAGTTGCTGTTAAAATAACTTCTTCTTTTTTTTCTTTTTTCTCTAATTTTAAAAGCTCTTGTAAATTGTCTGGCGGATAACAACTAGAAGCTTCTCGGTGACGAAAAACAACTTTTAGCCCACTTGCCTCATCAACGTATAAAGTATTAATATCTGGCTTATTTTTTAGATCTTTACTAAAAGCGATTTCATCTAAAATAATCCATTGATACCCCAGTTTTTTTATAATTTTAGCTAAGGAGGCAGAATAGGCCATTTCAGGTAGAAAAAATCCAGCTGGCTTGAAATTATCACCAAAAATATTTTTTAATATTTTTTCGTTTGCCCTAATCTGCCTTATCACTTCTTTTTCCGGAAGTAAAGGTAAAAAACCATGATAATAAGCAGAACCGGTTAATTCTATTCTTTTTTTCTTTACTAAAAATTTTAATCTTTCTAAAAAAGAATCTTCTTTGGCATCAACTAGTCTTTCCAATAGACAGCCACTGATATTAAAAGTCATTTTTAAATCAGGATGTTCTTCAACTAAACGCAAAAGACGTAAGTAGCTTTTATCTAAAGCTGTGCGGATATTATAAAAATCGGTATTAGCTGGCTGATAAAGATGTAAAAAATTTAACCAAATCATAATAATTTTTTTTCTTATTTAACCTTAAGCATTTTTTGATATAACTTAACATATTTACGTGCCGGAATTTCCCAGCTAGTAGATTTACTCATTGCTCGTTTTACCAGCCCCTGCCAAGCCTTTTGATGTTTATAGTTTTCCAAGGCTCTGATTATCGCTGCATAAAAAAGAATTTCATCTTCTGCTTTAAAAGTAAAACCAGTTCCCTTATTTAAAGCTGGATTAAAATTTTCCACTGTATCTTGTAAACCACCAATAGCCCGCACAATTGGAATACAGCCATAACGCATTGCTATTAGCTGATTAATTCCACAAGGTTCATGATTGGAAGGAAGCAGAAATAAGTCAGAAGCGGCATAAAGCAGGCTTTCATCTTTAGCCCTTTTAGAAAAAGGCAACCAGACTAATTTATCCTTATGCTTTTTTTGTAATTTTTTTATTGGACTTATATATTCTTTATTACCATCGCCTAAAAATACTAATTGAATATTAAGTTTTAAAAGATGATCAATTATTTTAAGTATTAAGTTAAAACCCTTTTGAAAAGTTACCCGGGAAGTTGTACATAAAATAGGGACATCTAAAACAGGCAAACCAATTTTCTTCTGTAAATATTTTTTATTCTCTTTCTTTTCTTGCAAATTACCAAGCGAGTACCTCTTATAAAGATTTTCATCTTTAGCTGGATTATAAGTATTATAATCAATGCCGTTTATAATACCGAATAATCTATCAGAACGATTCCTTAAAATTCGCTGCAAATCCTGACCAAATTTTTTGGTCATAATTTCCTCACGATACTGTTCGCTAACCGTATTTATTAAATCAGCTGATAAAATAGCCCTTTTGGCAAAATTGATAGTTTCTAGTTTCGGATCATCTAAATGTGGCACTTTACCTCGCCCATAATCTTTTTTTTCTAATGGAATTTCCCACCAATTATGCCCTAATTGAAAAATCAGATTATGAATAGTAAAAATAGTCTTGGCGTTTTTCAAAGTTTTAGAATAACGAAAATCGGTTTTTAAATAATGAGGGATAAGGCCAGTCTGCCAATCATGGCAATGAATAATATCAACTGACAATTTTAAAAGAGATAACAATTTTAAAGCGGCTACATTAAATACTAAGAATCTTGCATTTTCTCGTGTTGAACCATAAATCTTCTTGTGTTTAGAGAAAAATTTCTTGTTTTCAATAAAATAAACTGGCAAGCCATCCATTAAATAGCCACGCCAATAATTAACCTTTACTGATTCCTGAGAATTAAGACGAATATCAATGTTTTCTAAAATTAATTTTAAATGATATTCATCCTTATCTATAGTTCTTCCATATAGGGGGGTAATAATAGTGACATCATGGCCCAATCTTTTTAAAGCCTTAGGCAAACTACGCGCCACGTCGGCCAGGCCACCTGTTTTTGAAAAAGGAGCAATCTCAGAAACAATATGAACAATTTTTATTTTTTTTGACATAGGCGACAATTTAAAGCACAAATAGCAATCGCTAAAGCATCGGCTGCATCATCAGGACGAGGCAAAACCGATAGATTAAGTATTAATTTAACCATTTTTTGAACTTGAAGCTTAGAAGCTTGCCCATAGGCAGTAACAGCTGACTTCACTTGAGCTGGTGTATATTCAAAAACTGGCAATTTATTTTGCTTTAGAGTTAATAAAGCAACACCGCGGGCTTGGCCGACAACCAAGGCTGTTTTTACGTTCTTATTAAAAAATAGTTGTTCAATGGCGGCGTAATGCGGTTTATACTTCTTTATTATTTTAGCTAGCTCTTTATGAAGAATATCTAAACGAGTAATTAAATCTTGATTAGAGGCAGTTTTGATAGAACCATAGGCAATACAAGTCAAACGACTTCCCTCAGCCCTTATTACCCCATATCCCGTATCGGCAATTCCTGGATCAATTCCTAAAATTATTTTTTCTTGAACCATAATGGCCAGGATTATAAAACTACAATAAATTAGTGTAATAATCACTTACATCTTCATTATCTTCTAATTCTTCAAAAAATTTCTCCATTTTTTCTTTATCATTTTCATCTAATTCTATTTTATCTTTAGCTACATATTCTATTTCTGCTGACTCAATTTTTAATCCTTTGTTTTCTAAAAAATCACGTATTACTTGCAAATCTTTAATTTCTGTTTGTACACTAACACCCTCTTCTTCTTTTATAAAATCAATAATCCCTTTATCTATTAATTCAAGTTCTAAACTCTCCAAAGAAACTTTCTTTTCTTTTATTTCTTCCTGATTTAGAAAAACTACTCCTAATTGGGAGAAGTTCCACAACACAGGGCTAAAGGCACCGCCATTTTTAGTAAACAAATGCCGAACACTAGCACCACTTCTATTCTTATTGTCTGTTAAACATTTAACAACTATTTGTATGCCTGATGGAACAATTCCTTCATAATATAATTCTTCTATAGCTTCTCCTCCCAATTCTCCCGTCCCTTTCTTTATTGCTCTTTCTATATTATCCTTAGGCATACTAGATTCTCGTGCCCTATCAATTGCTGCTCTTAATGAAGGATTAGCTGTTGGATCGCCACCTTTACGAGCGGCTATCGTTATTATGTTCCCTAACTTAGTAAAAATAGCGCCCCGCTTAGCATCAACTAAAGCTTTTTGACGATGCGTTGTCGCCCATTTAGAGTGTCCTGACATAGAAAACTTTCTTATTAATTAGTATTTTTATACTATCTTAAATTGAAATAAAAATCAAGATGAATTATAATAAAAAAACAAGTAAAATAACAAAAAATATGACAAATATCACTTTACCAAACATAGATGAGACTGTTATCGCGGCCTTAGATTTTTTTAGTAAAAATCCTCCTAAAAAACTAGATTTAAAAAAATATAAAAACTCTATTGTGGTTGGAAGCGGTAATGCTTATAACATTGCTCGCGCTATTTTTTCTACAAGTGCGATAGCTATTAGCAATGAAAGTGATTTTAAAGAAACTTTAGCCGAGCAAAAACAATTAATAAAAAAAGGGCTTATTAATAAATCTATAATTATTTCAGCTTCAGGAGAGAAGGATTCTATCTGGGAAATAAAATTAGCTAAAAAATATGGATTAAAAACTGTTCTTCTTACCTGTAATGCTAATTCTGGAGCTAGTCTTTTAGCTGATAAGGTTATTGTTTATCAAAAATTAAGCGAACCATATACTTACAATGTTTCCACTTATCTAGGCATGCTTTTATCAATCACCGGGGAAAAGGCAATTGATATAAAAAAATATATAATGGGCTTAAAATTACCAGATTTCAAAAGATACAAAGCCTATTCTTTTATTTTGCCAGACAAGGTTGCTTCAATCGCACCAATGCTGGAGATAAAAAGAGATGAGTTATTTGGTCCCTTTGTTTCTCTTAGAGCTTTTAGCTTTGGTGGAGCCCGCCATGCTAAATTTGTTAATAATTCTAAAGATGAATTAGTGATAAGCTTGGGGGAAAACAAATACTTTGGCCTACCAGAAAATAGATGGGAAATAAAAATTCCTTCAAAAATACAATTAGGCTTAGCTATGGCTTTAAATTATTATTTAATTGGCAAGATTCAATCTACAAAAAAACCTTATTTTAAAAAAAATATTGCTAAATATTGCCAAGAAGGGCCAAGCGCCTATGGACAAACCAAACCTTTTTCGGTTATTGTTGAATAAAGTAAAGGATTTTTTAAAATAAAAATATATAAAGAAAAAGTTGATAATACAATTAAAAAAGGCGGCTATTGAATCTGGACTTCTCTCTCTTAAATTTTTAATGCTGCTTAAAAAAATATTATTTTTCCCTATTAAGCTAATTTCTAGCTCTTTTCTTTTTTTATTTAAAAACTTCTTCTATAAAATTTTAATAAAGATTTATTACCAGATTTTCCGTCTAAAAAATAGCGGTCTTATTAAAAACTCCCCCCTGGAACTTCTTTGGCGCCAACCGGCCTATCTTTTTATTTTTATACTCACAATAACAATTAGTTTATCTGGAATTATTGGCCCAAAAAGGGCTAGCGCTATGCAAACTAAAATAAGACAAACTGTTTTATCAAATTTAATTCAAAATGAATTTAACGCTATCATTGAAGAAGTGTTAATAGAAGAAGAAGCCTCCACCGCCAACAGCCTGGCCACTGTTGGAGATAAATATAGCGAAGATATCCTTGCCTTAGAGAAACAATTAGAAACTGAGGGGTCAGAAGAAATACTACCAATTGATTCTTTGTATTTTAATGAAGATCATGATCTACTCATAAAACCAGTCAGCCCTGATTCAGAGGATATAAATGGAGAAACTGGAGAAACTACCTCTCCAACCAGACAAGAAATTGTTTATTACACTGTAAAGCAAGGCGATACGGTTTCATCAATTGCTCGTAGCTTTGGCATAACTGTAAACACCGTCCTTTGGGCTAATAATCTTAGTGCCTATAGCTTATTAAAAATAGGCGACAAATTAACCATACTTCCACAAAGCGGACTTCTTTACACTGTCAAAAAAGGCGATACCTTAGCAGCAATTTCTAGAACATATGATGTAGAAATGGATAAAATAATTGCTGTTAACTCTTTAGGTAACACTTTACAAGTTGGTGCTAAACTTATACTCCCAGGAGCAAAAAAAATTAGCTCTCCAGCTATTAAAACCACCTCAAACACAAATTATACTGGTGTCTCTGTTATTAAGGATTTAGTTAATCCACCTGCTAAACCAAGTACCACTAAAATGGCTTGGCCAACTGAAGGCTATCGTATTACTCAATATTTCTCCTGGAGTCACCCTGGTCTTGATATCGCCAACAAAACTGGTACTCCTCTTTATGCCGCTGAAGATGGTAAGGTTATAATTTCTCAAGGTGGCTATAACGGCGGTTATGGTAATACTATATTATTAGACCATGGCGATGGCGTTAGAACTCGCTATGGCCACGCTTCAAAACTATATGTTAAAGTTGGTGATACGGTAAAAAGAGGAGAAGTAATTGCTGCAATGGGATCTACTGGAAGATCAACTGGCCCACACATCCATTTTGAGGTTATAATAAATGGTACAAAATATAATCCATTAAACTATATTCGTTAAAAATATGGGACAAATTTTTTTAGGTATAATTATTTTAGCTGGTGGTCTTTTTTTAATTATGAAAACTGAATGGTTGTTAGAAAATTTTGGCCGCATTGCTTGGTTTGAGGCTAAACTTTCTGCTGAAGGCGGCAGCCGTTTAGGCTATAAGTTACTTGGTCTAGCCGCTGTTTTAATCGGTATAATAGTTATGACTGGTAGTGGCTCTGATTTTATGGGTTGGATTGTCAGTCCTTTAGTTAAATACAACCAATAGATTTATCCCCTTCACAAATTTTTATTTTATGTTTATAATCAAAATGCCCATTAAGAATAAATGGGCCCTTAGCTCAGCTGGCTAGAGCACCTGCTTTGCAAGCAGGGGGTCAAGGGTTCGAATCCCTTAGGGTCCACAAATAAAAAGATCTGACGAATGTCAGGTCTTTTTAATAAAAGATTCGCGACTAATGAATAATAAAAGACGATGAACGAGATATAAGCTAAATCAGAAAACAAGACAAATAACTAAGCGACGATAAACGCGAGTAAATAAACACTTAACGAATCATTATAGACAACTAGTTATGTCCTGCATAGCAAGGCAAAAATCCCTTAAAAACCGCCTCGCGAAATTTAGCATTAGTTAAGTATCTATTTGCTATATACAAAAACCCGCCAATAATTTGTAGAACGCTACTTCACATTTTTTGATGCGAAGCAATGAAAAGCCAACGCATATTTAAAGGAGAGAGATTTATTTAAATATGATTTTACTTTTCCGCTCTACAAATTGCTAGCGGGTTTTAGTTTATTTTCTCTTCTGAAAACACCATTTTAAAATGATATTTTCGGGAAAGAAGCGAACAGGTTTAAACCACCTGTTCGCAATTTTTTGAACATCAGAATCATAGAAAATGAATTCTGATTTTATCCCAGATAGTCGCGCCGGGATAGAACTTTACAGACCCGTCCGAGAAATGGATGGCGACTATTTCTCCATTTCTCTCAATATGATAATGACTTTCATCGAGACCGTCATACCATACCTTAGATTTTTTTCTTTTTTCATTTTTTTACCCAACGTTTACCTCGGCTTTCGTCAATCTCACGCGGGTTCTTTTTTTAGTCAATATCCAGATCCGTAATAGATTCTTGAAAACCATCGCTTTTCAGTCTGATTAAAAAATCCGGCTGAGGATTACGCCCTTTAAAACCAGAGCCGTGATTACCTTCAATCTCAACATATCCATCCTTCTTTAAAGCAATCAAGACTTTGTGGTTATCGCCCCACCATGAAGAAATATCATAAATAGTAATTCCATCCACAATATTTTTTACAGTGAAGTGACCATAGCTCTCACGGCGATCTTGTGATCCACCGCAAGAAATCGTAAACAGATGGTATTTATCCTCTCCTCCTTTTGGGGTACGGATGACAAAATACTTGCCTTTATCGTTCATTTTTTCTTTCACCATTACCGACTCGCCGGTTTTGATTTTCTCAATAATAGCTTTTTCGACCATTACGAGATTACCCCGATCACCTTTAAAGAGGTGGGGAATAAATGAAAGAAAAATACCGCCCGGGGTAGTCACTTCCCTGGAATTACGAATGTCTATTTGTTTAGAAATATTCATTCATTTACCCGCCTAGGCACAGGATTTATTATTACGCCTAGTTTTTTCCAGTTTCTACTGGCAATAGCGTTTTACTCACCTCATCTCCTGGCCGACTAGCCTATATTGAGTGTTGATATACGGAGAGTACTGGTGCGTAGCACGTTCCTGAGTAAGAGCGTTCTTAATACAAATTTTATATTAAAAACGCTTTTACCCAAAAACAACTAACTAATAAATTTTTAACGAACTTCCTTTTCGTCCTTTAGGACTCATCGGTCGAGATACACATCTCGAGAAGGAAGAGCAACGTTTTGAACGGACGTTGCTCAATTTTTTGAACTTTGTGGTAATTTGTTTCGCCGTTTCCACTATCAGCGCCCAATTTTATGTCTAGGGAAGACAAAGAATTTTTACATCTCTTGATACGCTTCCGCATATTGCACTGCGGGGTATGGTAGCAGGCCACGGAAGCAATTGAGACCGATTGCCTTAGAGACATAGTCGACTTGAGCGACTTGCGACTCATAATAACTAATCAGCCTTTTTTTCTCATCTACTACATCAGAGATATCGATATAGTGCGACGGTACCGGGAGCGCAGACCAGACTTCATAAGTGAAAATCCTGGCTTGAGGTTTTAATCTCGAGAGAAATCCATATATGCAAGAATGGTCGGGATGATTTTCCTCCGGAACCGGACAAAAGATGGCATCATAACCATTAATGTCCAGGGAGGAAAACTTCGCGAAATTTTCGCTCAGTTTTCCGTCTTCTACTCCGAGGAATAAATAATTCTTTACGCCAGCGCAATTCATGGCTTTTTCAAGCTCCGACCTGCGCGTCACTATGGTATCCATTTCAGATTGTCCAGATAGGTTACCATAACGCCCATCTGTTAAAACGACGACGTCACATTGGCCGGGAAACTTCAGAAGAAGTCCTCCGCAACCAATACTTTCATCGTCCGGATGTGGTGCCAGCACAAGAATGCGTGCTAACTTCGGAAAAAATAATTTTTCCATTTTGTCAGCCCTCCTCGGCCGGAAACGAAATTAAATTTTAGATTAATAGTGCCACAACCATACTGAAGAAAAAACAGTATTGTGGCGGCTGATTTTTTTTCTCGCGACGCCAGACCCTTACTTCGTTCGCACCAGTATAATGCAAAATTACTGGGCGACGAATTGCGCGAGCAAGCTCTTTGTCCGAAAATACCCTAGACAGAAATGGGTACAGATTGGTTTTTCTGTAATCATTAGTTATCGCAATATCTTCAAGGACACAGTAGCCAAATGGCAACGATTTGATTGTGCCGTTTTGGCATGCGAGGTTAAGAACCTCAAGATCGAACATTTTCAACCTCCCTGAAAACCTTTTAATAGTTTCCAGAAATTTCTCGGTCATATGGTCTTCACGCATTTTTTTTGCGTTAATAACCATGAAGCCGGAGGCGAAGATGAGACCATTCTTGTTCTCGGTGAATTTGGTGTGCCCGGACATAAACTTTGGATCGTCCGGATTGCCAACCTGCGATGAGAGAGCCTCAAGGCTGGGCGTTTCATTTTTTTCCAGAGGAACGCCGGCCCAATAAGTATCCTCTATATCCATTTCATAAATGGATGTCAAATCGCCTTGGAACAGCACATCTACATCGCTGTAGAGAATTTTGTCGTACTGCGGCAGAATGTCATGTATCGCCAAGCGATAATAGACATCTACCGGATACTCGGTAGTGGCTGGGACACCTTTAAAGAGGCTTGAATCAACTTTAATCCAGTTGATTTTAGCCACTTGGTCGAGTGTCCGGCGGTTTTGGTCAGATAAGTTTTGATACAGACAATAAATGTCGTACCACGTGCCCTTATTGCCAGTATAAACCAACGATTTAATGGCAACTGCCGCGGGTAAGGCGTAGTTATTATCGAAAGTGAATACGATAGGAATCGTCTTTCTTTCTGTTTTCATAATATCCTCCTTTTTTCCGCCAGCAGCAAACTGGCATTTTTAATGATTAAGTCGAATCCGCTTTTGACAAAGTTCGACAAATTAAATTTACCAACATAGCCCATGGCAATATCGAAATTGCCGTCGCCCTCAGTATTCTTGTCATACATTTTATCTTGAAGGCCTGATTTATAGACCTCCCAAGATTTGTACGGCAAGTTTGCTGGTGTGACATCAAGTCGCCCTTCGAGAGCATTTAATTCCATGATGAGCAAGGGCAAATCGCTTTGTGCAACGATTACCAACAACTCATCATCCTTGGCAAATTTGCCGTGGATCAAATCATAGATTAACGAATACTTGTTAATCATAGACCAGCCAAGACTTTCACCAAGGCGAGAAAAGGCCGTACTAAGTACGGGGTACTTTCCGCCGAGATTATCTCCGAACCGATAAAAAATATTCTGGTTCAGATATGCCTCGTCACAGATAGCGTCCCAAGCAACATCGAGAGAATCAAACCACTCACCATCCTGGTAACCATCCGGTAAAATCAGGTCACCTTGATCCATCACCTCAAGGCGGACATCGTGTTCAAACACGACACTCACTCCATTTTTGCGAAGAACCTCAGCGAGAAGATTAGCCGTTTCAACAACACGGCGAGTTTTAGCCGTATAAAGAAAACAAACTACTTTTCTCCCCGACTCCTTTAGTTCCGTCAAAATTTTCTCGGCGGTGGTCATAAGAAGTCCTTCTTGTCCCAATTTTAATGGGGCATCGTGACCGTACGCTTTAAGAGCGTTTTGATCACTTAAGTGACGGACGGTGAGAAAGGTTTCCCCCTCTATCTGTCTTTTATGTTTTTCCATTTTTCGAGTTTTTTAGTTTTATCGAGCGCCAAAATAAGCGACCAGTAAAACTAAAAAACTTTGGATAAATGATAACCAAACTAAATATGAAATTTTTAATGAACTCCTTTTCGTCATTTCTGACTCATCAGCCAAGACACACATCTTGGGAAGGAAGAGCAGATTTGAATTATCTGCTCTTTTGAACTTTTTCTTGATTTTTGCTTAAGTATCAAGATTAACTAGAGAGCTCTGCTTCTCTTCGGCTCACCATTTTCTTGCGTAGAAAATGGGGACAAAATTACGTCTCATTTAAGAGAAATTATTTCCGCTGGCTAATGCCAAATCCTCTGCAGAAGAGAGAATTAATCCTGAATTATTTTTCCCGCCAGAAGAATTCCAGAATCTTGGCCTGGGTTTCAGCCGTAGGTTTTTCAACCCCGGAGAACCCATTCTTTGAATCACCACCAGCCCAACGAGCCAACGTCGTTCCGCCTTCAGTTAAGGCATAGAACTTCATGTGGCGTGGACCGAAATAAATCCATTTCCCGTTGAGGCCGTCAACAGTAAGGAGTTCGGTGTACTGACCAAAAATACGATCAGTAATGGCCGACGTCGACCCTTGCGGACAACGAACCAGCCATTTACCACCCCGAACTTCGGCGGCTTTCACATCGGCCACGGCTTGTGCCTCTTGATCTGGAGTGACACCCTGGCTAAGGCGATCCTGGGCGCGAACAATCTTGATTTCGTTCTCAGTTGCGCCCATGGCCTTCATGGCCGGGATGTACCCCTTATCGTTGGCGGCGATTAAGGTTTGGTGGCGGGTAAGTTCTACTCCCAACAGAGCGGCCACCTGCTCGATCGAGGATTTTTCGTTGAAACGATTTTCATCATGATAAATGTGATGGTCTACATTGATCGCGTTCCAATGAGCGGGTCCGCCGAGCTCAATGCCGTAAACCACAGCCGAAGGATTCGCGGATAAAAGCTCCTCTACAACTCGGGTGACTTCCGGTTCTAAACCTGCCCAGGTTGCTCCCCATGTTTGGCGAGTGACCACATAGTCAACGCCGGCCGCCTGGAGAATTTTGCGAATTTCTACCGCCTCGCCATCATTGGCAGGGACGATAAATATACTATTTTTCATTACACAAAATTTAATCGGCCATCGAGCTCGTAAGCTACAGCGTCCTGGTTTGTAAATTTTTTAATTTCCTCGGCCAGTCCAGCCAAGTTCTTGCGAACTTTACTGGCGATGCCTTTACCCCAGAGAATCCAAATATACTCAATCTGGACCTCTCCGGTTTCAGAGAGTACCCACATGCCACTAGCCGGGGTTTCATTACTGAAACCGAGCTGACGGGCACGAGCCCGTAGATTCTGGACGTGCTTGGTTTCCACCGGCTCGCCCGTCTTTTGTAAGGTCGGGATAAAGAGTGCATCCCTTTCTCCTTTAAATTTTGACCCGATTTCCGAAAGGTCTTCGGCGGAATAAGTCCACCAGCCGATTTCCGGTTCCAGGGTGCACCCACCAGCTCTAAGAGCTGCCTCTAGGGGTGACGAAGCTAAAAATTTCATTTTTCAGCTTTACCTAAAATCCAAATAATCGAACTCCGCCTCGATAAAGGTGAGCTGAGTGGTAGACTGGCCAAGCGCCATGGCGGTTTGTTTCAGTGTTTCGATGACAGCGGCCTTATAGGCGGACACCTCTGTATATTCGGGATTGCATTCCCCAGTTATACTTACCGTTTTTTCGCCGCCGACCGGGCAACCCCAATCTTTGTGGTACACAGTGCGAGCCGGGGTGATAACTGCCCCGATATAATTGCCACTAGCCACCATAACTTTAGCGGCAGCCTCTTGCCAGGCATTTCCAGCGATATCAACCGCGCTGGCGTCGGTTACATTGTCATGTCCGTAGCCGGGAACAACGCCCAGGCTGGCGAAAAATTTAATAGTTTTTTTCATTTTTTTCTTTTTTCTCCTCGCAACATTGTCCGGAGTATTCTAAATTCCAATAATTTGAAATCAACAATACTCCGTACAATAATCTAAAAAATGAAAATATTTTATTTAAAAGAACTGTTTCCCTCTAATCCTTTTGAGGAAATTCCCGAGTCCCAAACTTGTTCAAGGTTTGAAGGCTCGACCGATCTCCTCATAAGAGACGGTTACGATTGTCGCTTTTCTCCGAGCCTTTTCTCCTTTCGGAAATACAGCCACAAGATACTAAGGTCGCTTGCGCCTTCAATTATGGTTTGCAACATAATCTCCGGATCAGCTCGACTAATCGTTAATTCTTTCTGACCCGTAGACCAAGAAAGAAGCAAACGAATGGGCGTTTGTTAATCTTAGGAAATAAACTCTCTCCCTGACTCTTATATTTTTCAACGAGCAGATGTTAATTCATCTTAATCTCCTAAAACTGACATGATTCGCTTTTAATTATTTAAGTGCAATATAGATTATTCCTTAATCTATTTAGGAGAACGATTTGACCATCGTTCTTTCGACTCTTCGTTTAAAGTGGATAGTGATGAAGGAGAGTTAAAAATTATTATTAATTGAGACAAGTATGGAACGTCTACTCTCTCCTCTTCATTACTATCTACTCAAAAACTCTCTTTTATGGAGAGAGTGCGTAAATAAATATTTTATATTTATTATCTAATGGCTCTCTCCGTTATAATGTCCGCCACTCTAACTCAGCTAAGTATAGAATCAAGAAGTATTTGGCTTTTTATTGAATGAACTTTTGGATGTGTCCGAATTTCTCTTTGCCTTCTCTCACTTTCGATACTGACAGTTTATCATAGCTTGACAGTTTTGTCAATACTAACTAATACATTTCCTTATAATTGTTAGTAAAACATAAGACAGTACTGTATAAAATAGGCGTATTTATTTATTAATTTTGTCATTATTATAGTTGACAAATATATTTTACATTGCTATAATAGAGATATAAATATGAAAATCGCTTGACGACTGATACAATAAAAACTTATTTTTGTAAAGTTATCCACAGCCGAACACCCCATCTAACGATAAAATTACCTAAAATTAGCCAATTAATATAAAAGACTAAAAATTAAATAAAAATAATAGGGCAAATATATGAATGAAAAAATACTTTTAGGCCTTGGCCTAACAAAAGTCCAATCAGAAATTTTTAGTTGTTTGCTTCAGAATGGAGCAAAAAAAGCGAGCGATATTGCCAAAATAACAAAAAGACCCCGAGGCGTTGCCTATAAGGGTCTGGAAGAATTAATTGATTTGGGTTTAGTTTTAAAAAAAGAGAGTAATCTCGGGGTAGCTTTATTTACGGCCGAGCATCCCTCTAATTTAGCTGGTGTTTTAGAGCGTCGTGAAAAAGAGCTCGACAAAACAAAAAAAGAATTTACTGCCTCCCTCCCCGATCTCGTCTCTACCTATAACTTAGTCAGCAATAAACCAGGTGTGAGATTTTATGAAGGTATTAGCGGTTTCGAAAAGGCCACATTTGATACTTTAATCACCAAAGAAGAGATTTATGCTTTTGTTGATTTGACTGCTTTAGAGGGAGAATTTGGAGAAATAAATAAAAAATATGCAACCCAAAGAGAAAAAATGAAAATAAAGAAAAAATTGATTGTCGCTGATACACTGGAAAATAGAAATTTCTTTAAAAACTTTAATGACGAAATAACTGAGGTCAAATTTATCAAAAAAGAATTTTATCATTTTAAGAGCAGTCTTCAAATATATAATAATAAGATTTCTTATTTGACTCTGGACCAAGCCAATACTATATCGGTAATTATCGATGATAAAAATATTTATTCTTTAAACAAGTTGCTTTTTGAATACTTGTGGGCGACCCTCTAATCTCCTTTTACCAACAATGTTAATTTTCTCGAAAACTAGATACCTAACATTTCCTTTTCCCAATTTCTCTTGATCAGGGAAATAGCGAGTAATGATGTATTTATCTTTACCAGATTGACTATCGACCGGCTGATTAACATCATCTATCTTTAGCAAAAGTTTATTCAAAACCTTTTGGTACTCAGCAAACTCTTTATCAACATCAAACTTCAAAACAATAGTCTCTTGGCCAAGAAGTCGGTCAATATTATTATAATCCTGTACTTGGCTCTTAATTTGTTCTAATTCGATGTTGTCTTTCTTATAAACAAACTGGGGATTTTCTGCCTTATTTAATTCGATAGTGAAGAGCGGTTCACCAGTTTGATGATAATTAGGAATAATACCAGTCGCGACAAAACCTAATTTATCAATATAATTACAGCCGGCTAAAATACGTGGTGAAGCGGTCGCCTCTAGAATATTAGCCTCAGCCTCACGAGCAATGCTAGCATCCATAAGATTATTACCAACGTTTAGACCTCTTAAATCTTTAACGATATTAAGTGACCCAACATATAACCTATTATCTGTTGCGGGTTCAAATCGGATAAATCCAATGACTTCATTTTTATATTTTAGAGTATAACATTTCTGGTTTTTTGTATCTTGAAGAGAGTTTTGTAAACCCTTAACGACTGTTTCAGCAATCGCCGGATTTTGCTCTTGCCAATTGGCTCGAGCGATTTCAATAATTTGCTGCTTGTCCTTCTCTTGAATTTCTTCGCCAGGCCTATTTATTTCTAAATTTATATCTTTAATTAAATTAAACTTGATATCTTGACCTTCCGTTTTTGCTTTTTTTAAAATAGTAGTCAAAATAATTAATTCGCCTTTAGTTCTTTCTAATTCTAAAAACAAGCCGTCTATTTTATCATTAGACGCGCTAGTCTGACCAATTGAATCGGAAAAGCTTTGAATAACTTTGGCAGTTTTTTTCAAAAGCTCCAAACGTAATTCGCGACAGTCAAAGGGTTCGGCTACGCCAAAAGCGTCTCTTAACTCATCGTCATTTTTTTCAATTAAACTAGTAAGCTCAGAAACTTTAGCGAAAACTTTCTTGGCCGTCGAAAAATCCAGATTCTCACCAATATTTAATATCTTGTCTCCTAGTTCCGCGCCCATTTCCAGGGATAAAAAAGAGTCTAGTCCGTCTTCCCTATACTTAGCACAGAATGTTTTAACCGATTCAATATCTTTACTGTTTTTATTTTTTAAAAAATTTAATAGAAAAAATTGAGTCTTAACCGGAACTTCTTCTAGCCTCACATGAAGTTCTTTTTCAAGCAAGTCCCTAGTAAGAGGAGAAGAGAGAAATAAAAAATCACGATAATACTCTTCTTTATTAATGTTACTATCTGACAAAACTGCTTGACTCTCTATATAATCTTTCAATAAGATACTATCCGGAAATTTTTTCTTTATCTCTTGAAAATCAGTCGGTTTATTACCGCCAACTAAATCTTTTTTATCTCTAATCGCTAACTGATCGGCAAAATTACTACCAATAGTTTTAGCTATTTCGGCAATCCTATTTTTATTCTCTACCTCTTTTTCTTTAATAAAGTCCGCAAGAGCAGACTCCTGGTTATTATTTGAAAGAACCATCTCTTCTCCTAACACAATCGCCCATTTATCTTTAGAAATTTTATCGGGCAGCCAATTATTTTTTCCGAAGTCGGGACCTTTTTCGAAGTTGTCTAAAAAGTTAAGCACTTTTAATTTCATCACATACTTTAAATTCTCATCTTTTGATATTTCAACCAGCTTGTCTTTAATTAATGACAAATTTTCGGCCCTTAATTTAATTTGCTCTACCATTAATTTCTCTTTCTCACTTCTTTTCTTGCTAGGTTTATTTAAAATTATATATTCATAACCATCATGTTGAGTTTTATTATTTGCTTTTTGTACCGCACTCTCCAAACAACCAATTAATTCCTGGGCTACATAATAGTTATTGCCCTTCACCAGTTCTTCAAACTTCCCTAATACATCCTTTTCACCTAAGCGATTAAAATTGAAAAACATAACATCAGAAGTAACGTATTTCCTACCAGAAAATTCCCGCCATAAATTCTCCTCTGAAAGATCTTCTAAAAATAAATCGAAATTAATTTCTTCCGCCTCTTTTCGATTCATATCTTCTATAGAGCGGGTGCCCTTTCTATTTTTTAATATATTTTCGAAATTCATATATTTTTCTAAAGCTCAAAGTTATTTTTTAATCTAAATATAATACCATATTTAACTACTTTTGTAAATACTACCAAAACAATTAAGCAAATTAATATACTACTAGTATAATATAGAGACACAAAAAAACATAGCTATTTAATGAATATAAACCCCATCTTCTAAAAACTCCGTCCAATACTTCATTTCCTCGATAATTTCGTTCAAAGAGTTGGGAATCCGTTTTTTAACGACCACTAAATAAAAATCTCCAGGTAATATTGGAGATTTTTTTGTTTTATTGACATTTTTACAATTTGAGTTATAATGTATATATTGATATTGAAATGAATAGATTTGTATATATTTTTTAATAATTGATAAGATTATTATGGAGAATAATAAATTAATAAAAATTAACGAGGCGGCAAAAATGCTTAATGTTTCAATACAAACATTGAGGCGCTGGGATCAGTCGGGTAGACTTAAATCTACTCGAGTTAATCCTACCGGCTATCGTTTTTATAAATTGGCAGACATTCAACTAATAACCAAAAATATTTTCTCTTTAGCCGAAGAATGGGTTTTAAAACCAAATGCCATTGAACCAGATAGTCAATTTTTTTGTTTAGATGGATCAACCTTCCAAACCAAACTCAACCATTTAGAAATAGATTTACAAAAAATTCCTGAACTAAAAAATGATTTTTCTTTTATTAGTTCAATGGTTGGAGAAATTGGCAATAATTCCTTTGATCACAACCTCGGGTCGTGGCCTGATATTAGGGGCATCTTTTTCGCCTACGATTTAAACAAAAGGCAAATTGCTTTAGCAGATAGAGGACAAGGTGTCTTAACTACCCTTAAAAGAGCACGACCGACTTTAATGAACGATAGCGAAGCACTACTCACCGCATTTACAGAAAAAATATCTGGACGAGCCCCTGAAAATAGAGGAAATGGATTAAAATATGTTAAAAAGGTAATAGTAGACATTAAAAAGGATATAATATTGAAATTATATTTCCAGTCTGGCAATGCTTTTATTATTTTGGACAACAAAACAACTAATCTAACCGTTAAACAAGTTGATTCTTCCTTTCGTGGGTGCTTAGCTTTAATTAATTTTTAAAAATATGCTTATTGAATTAAAAAAATTTGGCAACTTGTTGACTTCTCGACAACTTGGGAAAGAATCTTTAGCGGCTTTAGCCTCTCAGCTCCCGAAAGAAAATACGGAAAAAATTATTGTTGATTTTTTAGAAATTACTACTTTTTCTCCTTCTTGGGGAGACGAGTTTCTATCGCCTCTTCAACAAAAATACCAAAATAATTTATTATTAAAAAATACTAATAATCCCTCAGTAAAAGCTACTATCGAAATTCTAGAAGAAACAAACCAAGTAAAATTCCAAGTGGAATAAAAGTTTTACTTGTCCAAAAACTCCGCTCAATACTTAATTTCCTCAATAATTGCGTCTAAAGAGTCGGAAATCCTTTTTTTAACGACCACTAAATAAAAAGACTTGGCTAATGCCAAGCTTTTTTATTATCATCCATTATATTTAAAACCAGTTGAAAAAAATTTCTACCTAGAATAGTATTTAAGTGATACTGTAATAAATATGGGCAAGTGGCGAAACTGGTAGACGCGCTACGTTCAGGTCGTAGTGATAGCAATATCATGGAGGTTCAAGTCCTCTCTTGCCCACTTTAATTATTCTTAAAAGGACTATTGGCTCAGTTGGTTAGAGCATCCCGTTCACATCGGGAAGGTCAGTGGTTCAAATCCACTATAGTCCACCCATCAAATCAATTTTTATTTACATTTTAATCAGTTTTATGGCTGATTTTTTTAAAAAAAATAAAATTGCCCCTCGGCTTTAAAGATGATAAAATTAAGTTATGTCTAAAATAAAACAAAGATTAATAATTATTGACGGAAATGCTTTAATACACAGAAGCTTCCATGCTCTACCACCAACTCTCAGAACCAAAAAAGGTGTCTTGGTTAATGCTGTCTATGGCTTTACTTCTTTTCTTTTAAAAGCCTTAAGCGAATTTAATCCCGAATACGTTGTTTTAACACTAGATAAAAAGGGGCCAACTTTTAGACACGAAGCTTATACTGAATATAAAGCAACTAGAGTTAAAGCGCCTGATGAATTATATGAACAAATTCCACTAGTGAAAGAAGTGGCTACAGCTTTTAATATCCCAATTTTTGAATTAAGCGATTTTGAGGCTGATGACTTAATCGGCACTATTTGTGAAAAAACCAAAAAAGAAAAAGATTTAGAAAAAATAATTATTACTGGCGATTTAGACACCCTACAACTAATAGATGAAAATACCAAAGTCTATACCATGAGTCGCGGTTTAAATGATAGTGTTTTGTATGATGCTCAGGCTGTTTATGCCCGCTATAATCTTGGACCAGAACAAATTATTGACTACAAAGCTTTACGGGGTGATGTTAGCGATAACATTCCTGGCGTTAAGGGGATAGGAGAAAAAACCGCTAGTGATTTAATAGCTGAGTTTAAAGATTTAAACGGTGTTTATAGAGCAGTTGAAGAAAATAATAAAAACATCAAGCCACGTATTATTGAACTGTTAAAAACCAACCAACAAAATGCCTATTTAAGCCAGAAATTAGCTACTATAAATAAAGAAGCCCCAATTGAATTTTCTTTGCAAAAAATAACTTTTTCGTCTTTTTCTTTAGATAAAGTCTTAAAGATATTTAGTGAACTTGAATTTAAATCACTTTTATCAAAAGTAAAAACCTTAAGAGAAAAAACTAATAAAACAGATGCAATATTAAATGAAAAATTAAGTAGTAAAGAAAGAACTACAAATTATGAATTAATTACTGATGAAAAAAAATTCATTTCTTTCTTAGAAAAATTAAAAAAACAAAAAGAATTTTCTTTAAGTATTTTAGCCTCAGATCCAGATCCTTTTAAAAGTACTTTGATTGGCTTAGCTTTTTCCTGGAAAGAAGGAGAAGCTTTCTTTGTTAAAACAAATAAAGAAAATTTAAAATTATTACAGCCTATTCTAAGTAATCCTGAAATTAAAAAAACTGGACACAATATAAAACAAGGCTGGCGAGTTTTAAAAAATAATAATTTAAACTTAGAAGGAATTTCTTTTGATGTCATGATAGCATCATATCTCTTAAATCCCGGTAATCGACAACATAATCTTGAATCTATTGTTTTTAATGATTTAGGGCTTGAAAAAATGAATAGCCAGGACACAAAAAAAACAGAAGCAACTCAACTATCTCTTGATTTTAAAGAAATAAATTTAGAAAAAATCAGTCTTTATATTTGCGAAGAAGCTGATTATATAAACCGTTTAACAAAAATCCTAAAAAAGCGCTTACAAGAAGAAGACTTATGGGAATTATTTAATGAAATGGAAATGCCACTTATAAAAGTACTGGGGCAAATGGAAGAAAACGGAATAAAGCTTTCCCCTCCTCTAATTTCTGATTTAAGAAAAATAGTTGGCGAAAAAATTATTAAATTAGAAAAAAATATATATCAATTAGCCGGAGAAAAATTTAATATCAACTCAACTAAGCAATTAAAAGAAATTTTATTTGTAAAACTTAAAATATCAACTAGTAATATTAAAAAAACTAAAACTGGATTTTCAACTGCCGAAGACGAACTGGAAAAATTAGAAAATAATCATCCCATAATTCCTTTTTTACGTGAATATAGAGAACTTAATAAACTGCAAACAACCTATCTTAATGCCCTAGGAGAAATGATAAACTCTAAAACTGGTCGCATTCATACCAGTTTTAACCAAACAATAACAGCAACCGGACGACTCTCTTCAAGTGATCCTAATTTACAAAACATTCCTATAAAAACCAAAGAGGGACAAGAAATAAGAGAGGCTTTTATAGCTGCTCCAGGATACAAACTGCTCGGGCTAGATTATTCTCAAATTGAACTTCGCTTAGCCGCCCATCTTTCAGGCGATAAAAAATTAATTAAAGCTTTTAAAAATAATGAAGACATTCATACAGCTACTGCCGCAGAAATAAATGATGTTAGTTTAAAGGATGTAACTAAAAAAATGCGACGTGAAGCTAAGGCTATTAATTTTGGCATCCTATACGGTCAAGGCCCACACGGTTTAAGCCAGTCTGCCTCTATTCCTTATTATCAGGCAAATGAATTTATAAAAAAATATTTTTTAGCCTATCCAAATATCAAAAAAATGATTGAAAAGACAATAAAAGATGCACAAAAAAATTCCTACGCCATTACGCTCTTCGGTCGCAAGCGCCCTTTACCAGAAATAAATTCAAACCTAGTTTTTATTAGAAAAAGTGCTGAGAGAATGGCCACTAACACTCCCATACAAGGCACGGCTGCTGATATGATAAAAATGGCTATGATAAAAATTTCTAAATTAATAAACGGAAAAGAAGAAGATATTAAAATGTTGCTCCAAATACACGATGAATTGATTTTTGAAATAAAAAAAGATAAGCTAAATTTTTACGCACCAAAAATAAAAGAAATAATGGAAAACATAATGCCACTAAAGGTTCCTGTTATAGTAGACGAAAATAGTGGCAATAATTGGGGCGATTTAAAATAAAATAAATAAAATGTACTACCCATTTCTAAAAAATCTGGAAAACAAAAAAATTGCTCTTTTAGGACTTGGCCTTGATAACCAAGCACTTTTAGCCTTACTTAAAAAACATAAAATAAAAGCAGAAATAACTATAAAAGACTTTAGACAAGACGGAAAAAATTTTAATAAAAATCTCCACGAATTTGATATATTATTTAGGTCTCCTGGCTGGCCAGTTTCCTGTCCAGGAATAAGCGAAGCTTTAAAAAAAGGAAAAACAGAGTTAAGTAGCCCTCTTAATCTTTTTTTTGCAATATGTCCAACTAAAAAAATTATTGGCATTACTGGTACCAAGGGTAAAGGGACAACGGCTAGTTTAATTTATAAAATAATAAAAGATAGCAAACAAAAAGCTTACTTAGGTGGAAATATCGGTATATCACCTTTAAGCTTTGTTGATAAAATAAAAAAAGATGACTATGTTATTTTAGAACTATCCAGCTTTCAACTAGAAGATATCTCTTTTTCTCCTTATATAGCAGTTATTACCAATCTTTATAAAGAGCACCTAAAACCAGCTGATCCAAATAATCCAAATTTTCACAAAACCTATGGAAAATACTGGCAGGCGAAATTAAATATTGCCAGACAAAAAACTAATCGCTACTTAGTAATAAACGAAAAATTAAAAACAAAAATAGAAAAAGAAAATTTACCTGGAAAAATAATATATTTTTCTAATCTGCAGATAAAAAGCAAGTTAACGGGAGATTACAATCAAGAAAATATTGCCGCCGCTTTAAAAGTAGCAGAGATTATAAAAATAAAAAGAAGGCAAGCAGAAAAAACCATTGCTTCTTTTAAAAACTTAGAGCATCGCTTAGAATTAGTAAATGACATAAACGGTGTTAAATATTTCAATAACAGCTTTTCTACAACCCCTGAAAGCACTATTCTTGATTTAAAATCATTCTCTTCACCAATAATTCAAATTGCTGGCGGTGCTGATAAAGGAGCTAACTTTAAAAATTTAGCCAAAGAAATAAAAAAGAAAACTAAATTTTTAATTCTTTTACCAGGAATTGGTAGTGATAAAATAAAAAAAGAATTATCACTTATAAAATTTCCATCTCAAAAATTACAACTAGTAAACGACATGTCTGAGGCGCTTAAATTCGCCAAACGAGAAGCGATAAAGGGCGATATCATACTTCTTTCAACCGGCTGTGCTAGTTTCGGTATCTTTAAAAACTACAAAGAACGAGGCAAATTATTTAAAAAATATGCCAGAGAATAAACCTAAAAATATTATTGGTGTTTTTGATTCTGGATTAGGCGGTTTAAGTGTTTTAAAATACTTTTTACAAAAACTATCAAAATATAATTATCTTTATTTAGGCGACACGGCTCGTCTTCCTTATGGTTCAAAATCACCAGAAATGATTTATGAATATACACGCCAAGCAGTTGATTTTCTTTTTCAAAAAGGTTGTAATCTTATTATCATTGCTTGTAATACTGCCTCAGCCCAAGCTTTACGAAAACTACAACAAGAATACTTGCCAAAAAATTATCCAAATCGCCGTATTTTAGGCGTTATCCGTCCATTAGTAGAGGCCGCTTCTGATAAAAAATTCAAAAAAGTTGGCGTCTTAGGAACCAAAGCTACTGTTTCCTCTGATGCCTATAAAAACGAGCTTCAAAAAATAAATCCTGACGTAGAGGTTTATCAACAAAGCGCCCCTTTACTTGTTCCTTTGATTGAAGAAGGTTGGCTAAAAAAACCGGAGACAAAAATGATTTTAAAAAAATATCTACGCCCCCTTAAAACCAAACAAATAGATACACTGATATTAGCTTGCACACATTACCCTTTTTTATACAAGCAAGTTGTAAAAATAATGGGAAAAAATATAAAAATTCCACACCCTGGTGAAATAGTTGCTGATAGTTTAAAAAATTATATTAACAATCATCCAGAATTAAAGTTAAAAGAAGTAAGTTTTCCATCTTTAAATTATTATGTCACAGACTCTTTAAATAATTTTCGCGTCCAAGCAGAAAAATTTTTAGAAAAACCTGTTAAAAATATAAAACAAATAGATATTTCTGAATTATAATATGATTATTTTCCTCCACGGAGCAGACACTTTTCGCAGCCATCGTCTTCTCCAAGAAATGAAAAATAAGTTTATAAAAGACACCGATAAAGATGCCAATAGTTTGGTTTTTATAGATGGGCAAAGTACTAGTCTAAAAGAGTTGTCTGAAAAAATAAACACCGGATCTTTGTTTGTAAAAAAAAGATTAGTAATAATAAAAGATATTTTTAAAAACAAAAAAACTGGAATTTTTAAAAGTCTTCAAGAATATCTAAAAAAATTTGAGCAAACAGAAGATTTAATAATTATATTTTTAGATGAAGAAATTATATCCAAAAATACTTCTTTAAAAATTGACGCTAAAACCTTATTCAATTTTCTAAACAAACAAAAATTTGTTCAAGAATTTAAACCATTAAATAATCAGCAACTTTTAGCTTTTATTAAAAAAGAAGCGGCTTTATATAAAAAAGAATTTATAGTAAGTGCCGCTAATAAACTAATACTTGCCAGCAACGGCGACCTTTGGACTATTGCCAGTGAGATTAAAAAACTATCTTTTTATGAACAATTAAATATCATTACCGAAAAAGATGTTCAAGAATTATCAGCTAGTATTATTAATGAAGATATTTTCTCTTTTACCGATGCTTTAAGCGCTAAGAATAAAACATTAGCCCTAAGTCTTTTAGAGAAACAATATGCTGCTGGCCTAAGCGATGAGCACCTAATTTCTATATTAGTTCGTCAATTTAAAATTCTTTTGCAAATAAAAAATCATTTAATATCTGGGGTAAGAGCAGAAAAAATAGCGGAAAAAATAAAATTACATCCTTATGTAATAAAAAAGGGCTTAACTCAGGCAAACAACTTTTCAGAAGATTCTCTTTTAAAAATTTTCAACAAACTAATTTCCCTTGATTTTGCTAATAAAACTGGAAGTAGTCAAACAAAAACAGAATTAATGCTTCTTATTTCTCAATTATAATAAATAACTTGCCTTTTTATTTATTATTTGTTATATTTTTATTCGTAATTTTATTGGGCGATTAGCTCAGTTGGTTAGAGCGCAACACTGATAATGTTGAGGTCGGAGGTTCGAATCCTCCATCGCCCACACAAATATAGCGGGATAGAGCAGTTGGCAGCTCGCCAGGCCCATAACCTGGAGGTCGTCGGTTCGAGTCCGACTCCCGCAACTAGTTTTAGTAATAAAACAATTAGGATTTTACTAAATCCTAATGCCTCGGTAGCTCAGTGGTAGAGCAAAGGACTGAAAATCCTTGTGTCGTCAGTTCGATTCTGACCCGGGGCACAAAAAATAAAATAAAAAAAATTAGCCTTAGTAGTTATCTGCGAGGTTTGATTTTTATACGGGGTGTGGCCCAGTTGGTCTAAGGCGTCTGGTTTGGGACCAGAAGATCGAGAGTTCGAATCTCTCCACCCCGACAAAAAAACACCGTTTGTCTCAAGCGGTGTTTTTATATAAGAAATAAAATGGCTAATAATAAATAAAAATGAATAAGAT
>CAZFUP010000004.1:0-33980 GCA_964522055.1 uncultured Gammaproteobacteria bacterium | reverse complement strand
GGTTACGAAAAACTAGATGAACGTCTAAGAAAACTGGGGGCTGATATAAAACGCCTTGATTAATAATACTTATGCCTAAAAAATTACGCGACATACTACTGATTATATTTGTCATTCTCTTTATTATTATAACCACTATTACTTCTCTTTATGCTTCTGGCTATAAGTTTAATTTAACTTGGCCGCTACGTTTTAATAGATTACTACAAAAAACCGGCACACTAGCTGTTGCTAGTAAACCAAGTCGGGCGATTGTTTATTTAAACGGCAAGGCTCAGCATGACTTATCATTTAAACCATGGAAAAAAGACTATCTAACAACTCCGGTAAAGGTTAAGAATATACTGCCGGACAAATATGAATTAACCTTAGAGCTTGAAGGTTATTGGCCATACCAACAAACAGTTTATATTAATTCCGGAGAAGCAACTTTTGTTGAAGATGTTATTCTATTTAAAGCCGACTTACCTTTGCTTATCAAAGAAAGTCCTGAGACTAAGCTTTCTTTAAGCCAAGATAATCGTTATCTATTTAATGAAGAAGGAAATGAAATAATCTCCCTTAAAACAGAGGGCACAAGAAAACTCAATAATTTAGAAGAATATCAGACAGATTATAAATGGCTTAAAAATAATAAATTGTTTAAAGACGGCATCTTATATGATCCTCTTAAACCAGAAAATGACAATAACTACAAAATAATTATTGGCAGCGACGCAACTGATTGGCATTTTGATGAAACAACTAATACCTTATATTATAAAAATCAAAACACCATTAATCAATTCGGAATAAACACTCAAATAAGCTCTCTTATTTTAAAAGATGAAAACATTATTTCTTATCACCCTTACAAAGACAAGCTATTTGCTATTGTTAAAAACGGACAGATAAAATTAAGTGGATATTTTTTAAAAAATTTAGAAAAAAGTAATGAATTTATTTTGCCCAGTAGTGGCAACTATGAATTTGTTTCAGAAATATCTTCTTTTTTAAGTATTTACGACTCAAAAAATAAAACTCTTTATCTTTTTGATGACAATAAAATTGAAAATGGACCTATAGTAATAAATGGCATAGAAAATTGGCAAGTTTTAGGAAATGATTCTATTCTTTATACTAACAATTTAGAAATTTATACTTTTGACCTTAATACTCAACGCAGTGAACTTATAACTCGTCGTAGCGAAGCTTTAAATGACATTATTTGGAACGAAAGTGGTAACTATTTAATCTTCTCAGATAAAAACAGTTTAAATGTTTTTGATTTTAAAAACAGGACAACAACTAAACTTTTAAATGGCGAAAACATCAGCTCACCTGTTTTAGATGAACGTGGCAAAAATCTATACTTCTGGGGAAAAATAGAAAATCGCGAAGGAATATATAAAATAAGCTTGGAATAATACTTTAAAAGAAAAAGCGCTTCCCTTTTAGGAAGCGCTTTTTTTATAGCAATTATAATTCTAATCAGTGGCTAATTCTTTAATTAACTTTTTTAAATCAGCTCCTATCTCTTTATTCTTTAGCCCTATTTTTAAAGTAGCTTTGATAAAGTTAAACTTATTACCCGTGTCCAACCATTCACCCTCTATTTTCCGGCCATATAATGACTGTCCTTCACTAAGCAAACTGCTATAGGCATCAGCTAAACGAATTTCGCCCGATGGACCAATTTTAAGATTTTTTAAAGCTTGTAGAACTTCAGGAGTAATAACATTAATTCCTACTTGAACAAGATTAGAAGGCGCATCTTCTATCTTAGGCTTTTCAATAAATCTACTAATTTTGTAAATATCTTTTTCCACTTCTTGCCCATCAATTACCCCAAACTGGCTAACTTCATTTTTATCTACCTCTGATAAACCAATAATAGTCTGACCATATTTTTCATAAGCTTCTATCACTTGAGAAACTGGGGAAATAGGCGCGTCATATAAAGTATCACCAAACATCACCAGTACTGGCTCATCTTCGTTTACTAAATGAGCGGCACATAAAACTGCTTGGCCGTCACCTAAAGGAACTGGCTGACGAACATAGGAAAATTTTGCTAAGTGTTCTATCTCTTGGACTTTTTTTACCAAATCTAATTTATTTTTTTCCACTAAAGTTTTTTCCAATTCAAAAGAATAATCAAAATGATCTTCAATTGCTCTTTTGCCACGTCCAGTAACAAAAATTATTTCCTCAATCCCCGCCGCCACAGCCTGCTCCACTAAATACTGAATGACTGGCTTATCCACCACGGTAAGCATTTCTTTTGGCTGAGCTTTAGTTGCTGGCAGAAAACGAGTGCCAAAACCGGCCACTGGGAAAATAGCTTTTTTAATTTTTTTCATATACAAAAGTTATTTATAATTAGTGCCATTTCCAAAAATATTTAAGCCAAGAAACAATATGACGACGAGCTAAAGTATCACAAAAAACAGCTTGCCACCACGGATATTTAGCGCTTTGTCTAGCATGATCATGGATAAATACAGACTCGGGATAATAAACAACTTTAAGGCCATGGCTCCAGGCTTGGCGGCAAAGATCAATATCTTCAAAATACATAAAATACCGTTTGTCAAAACTCGGCTCCCAAGTTTTGCCATTCGGCAAATAATTTTCTTTTTTAAACAGCAGAGCTGAACCAAGCAACCAGTCAACTTCGCGGATAGAATTATGATCCCAATCTTTCATTTGAAATAAATCACGCTGGGAGGAAAAGTAGCGCCCTAAAAATGTACGGCGTAAAAAGGGCATAAAAAAACTGGGAAAACGGAAACAAGAATATTGCAAAGAATTATCAGAATTCAATAATTTTGGACCAATAATACCAACTTGCGAATTAAGTTTTAGATAATTTAACATTCCTTCAATTGATTTTGGTTTTACAAAAACATCCGGATTTAAAATTAAAATATATCTACCGCGTGCTTTTTTAATTCCTAAATTATTACCGCCACCCATACCAAGATTGCGCGGGCTATTAATTAATTTAATTTCTTTAAAAACACCCGAAGAAATAAAAGAGCTAAGATCGTCACCAGAATTATTTTCCACTAAAATAATTTCATAGGAAACGTCTTCTAAAGACGCCCTAGAAATTGACTCCAGACAAAGGGCTAATTTATTTAAACTGCGGTAATTTACAATAATAATTGACAGATCCATATAACTAAATTATTTTTTTGATTAAACGCCAATACCAATTGGCTAAAGGATTAACAAGGTAATCTAAAAGCGGATTAGAAATTTCTTGAAATTCAATTTTTCCAGAAAAATCACAAGCCAAATCTTTAAAAGGCACTCGGCTTATTCTCTTTACTTTTTCTCTAGCAGCAAAAAGCTTATTATAACTATCTGTTTTCAGAAAATATTTATAGATTTTCATTTCCTCTTTAAACCAACCGCCTAAAAGAGAATAAAAAAGAAAGGCAAGATCAAAAGCGAAAAGAGGCAGGAAAATAAGAAAAAGAAAGAAGCGGGGATAGAAAATAAAAAGAGTTAAATAACGATTTCTTTCCATAAAATAAATCATTTTAGTACTACGACTAAACTCATATTTATGGAATATACGGCTAAGCGGAGCTAGAATTATTTTATAACCAGCTAATTTTGTTTTTAAACTAAGTTCTAGATCATCATGATACATGTAATACTCTTCATTATAGTACTTATTATCTCTGTCGCAATCTAAAGCTAAAAGCACTTCTTTTCTGATAATAAAAGAACAGCCACTAGCATAACCTTTTATCTCTGGGTATGCCTCTATTCCACTTGCCTCTTTATCATTTTCATTATATGAAGAGGTAAAACCAAAACCTAAGAAATGAATAACATTACCTAAACTATTAATTTTAGGATTATCTCTTTCGGCATCATTTTTTGGATATAAAAGTATTTTTGATTGAGCGATTCCCGCTTGTTGATTTTTTTCTAAAGCTAAAACCAATTCTTTTAACCAGTCACTTTCCATTTCCGTGTCCATATTAGCTGAAACTATAAAGTCACAACCATCTTCTAGGGCAATTTTAAAACCTAAATTTCCCGCTGCTGAATAATTGCCATCAGAACGAGGAATTACCTTGGCTTCAGGATAAACATTATTTAAATAATTTAAAGATTCATCGCTTGAAGCATTATCAATAATATAGACAAGAAAATTATCTTGGCTATAACTTTGACGCCGTAAAGAATCGCGACAAGGCTCTAAAAAGCGCTTGGCGTAATCTTTATAATTTATCAATATAACTCCTACTTTTTTTTCCATAGTAAATTATTTTGACCAAGAAATAAAACTAAATACCAAGCAATTTTCAAAATAAAGACTTCATATTTTTTCCCCCACTTTCTAAAATACTTTAACATAGAATCGCGAAAGTATTTCTGGGCCTTAAGGCGTGGCAATTGTCCAAAACTCTGGCCGACATAATCAAGACAACAAGCTTGTGGGTTGTACCAAACCTCTCCGCCCATTTGATAGACACTGCGACAAAAATCAACCTCCTCAAACCAGACAAAATAACGCTCATCAAGCTCAACCGCTTGCCCTTTACTTATCTTTAAATAGTTTTCAGTATTAATTAAGAAAAAAGCGCCACGAATTGAATCAACTTTAGCCGCCTTGCTATAGTCAAAATCTAAAAATAAATAATGACGATTAATTTTAGGAAAAATATGTGGTAATTTTAAAACTATTGCTAGCTGATCTTTTAGTTTAGGAAAACGACGCACTTGTTTAATGTTTTGACCATTTTGATCAATTAGTTTGCAACCACAAACAGTTGCCTGAGAATTATCTCTGGCAAAAGCAAGTGTTTTAGCCAAGGTATCTGTCTCAACTTGCATGTCGGGATTTAAAAGCAGAATAAATTTCCCCTGTGCTTTTAAAAAAGCTTGATTATTAGCATAGGCAAAACCATAATTATCACTATTTGAAATAATAATAACTTCAGGATAGTTTTTCTCTATCATTTCTATAGTCCCATCTTGAGAATTATTATCAACCACTATTACCTCAAATTTAAAACCGCCTTGTGATTTAAACAAAGCAGATAAATTAGCTTGCAGTTTTTCCCGAACTTTCCAGGAAACAATAACAATTGATAAATCCATATCTCCTATCGAGTAACTTTTATAACTTTTAGTTTATCTGTCAGACCACTTGTAATTTGCACTTGATATTTACGCACTTCAAGCTCTTTTGCCAAATAATTAATTAAAGCTTTATTAGCTGCTCCTTTCTCGGGAGCGGCAGCTAAAGCCACCTTTATTACACCATCAGACATTATAGTTTTAAGCTCTGTTTTGCTGGCACCAACAATAACCTTTACTTTAAAATAAATTTCTTTATTATTGGCTAAATTTTTTTTAAAATCCTCTAGCATAAAACTTATTTATTCCTTCTTTAAAATTACCAGACCTTCTTCCATTATACCCCTTTCCCTTCTTTTTTCAAAGTTAGAGTAGGATGTATATTGAAATCTGTCAAGATTTATTTTATTGCCAAAATATACTAAAATGTATATACTTACAAGTTAAAAATAAAACTATGCCTGAGAATTACAAACGTCCCACCTGGGATGAATATTTTCTTAAAATAATGGAGATGGTTGGTAGCCGTGGTTCCTGTGATCGTGGACGGGCTGGCTGTGTAATCACTCGTGAAAATAGAATTATTTCTACCGGCTACGTTGGTTCTCCATCCGGCTTGCCACATTGCGATGAAGTTGGTCATGAAATGCATACAGTTATTAATGAAGACGGCTCACAAAGCCGACATTGTATTCGCACTGTTCATGCTGAACAAAATGCAATTTGCGAAGCGGCCAGAATGGGTATTGCTCTTTTAGGATCAACTTTATACTGCAAAATGACACCCTGCTATACTTGTGCCAAGATGATAATCAATGCTGGTATCAAAAAAGTGGTCTGTGCTCAAGATCGTCATGGCGAAGAAAGAACAAAACAAATATTTAAAGAAGCTAATTTAGAATTTGTTCTCCTATCACCTGAATTAATTAAATATGATGATTAAAAATTAATTAAACTCTTATGAAAACCTACTTAGACTTGCTTCAAGACGTTTTAACAAATGGCCGTGGCAAAGAAGACAGAACAGGGACTGGGACTATCAGTGTTTTTGGACGCCAGGTTCGTTATGATTTAAATGCTGGTTTTCCCTTACTTACCACTAAGAAAGTTTATTTAAAAGGAATTATCCATGAATTGCTTTGGTACTTAAAAGGAGATACTAACATCAAATACTTACAAGAAAATAATGTTCATATTTGGGATGATTGGGCAGATGAAAACGGTGACCTTGGCCCTATCTATGGCAAGCAGTGGGTAGCTTGGGAAGGAAAAGATGGAAAAATTGTTAATCAAATTGCCGAGGTTGTCAAAACTTTAAAAGAAAATCCAAGTTCACGTCGCATTATTGTAAATGCTTGGAATGTTGCAGAACTACAAAATTTAATTGCCGGACAAAGAACTGCCCCGCCACCTTGCCCTTTGTTATTCCAATTTTATGTTGATGCTGATAATAGATTATCCTGCCACCTGTATCAAAGAAGTGCTGATATTTTCTTAGGCGTACCATTTGATATTTGCACCTATTCCCTATTAACCATGATGTTGGCTAAAGTCTGTAATTTAAAACTTGGTGAATTTATCCATACTTTTGGCGACTTGCATATCTATAATAATCATATAGAACAGGTAAAGGAACAACTAAGCAGAACCCCAAAAACACTACCAAAGATGATCATCAATCCAGAAGTTACAGATATTTTTGCTTTTAAATATGAAGATTTTACTTTAGAAAATTACGACCCAGCTCCAGCAATTAAGGCGCCTATTGCCATTTAAAAATATGATAAAAGTAATACTTATGATGGCTGTTAGTGCTGATGGCAAGATTGCTAAAGATAAAGACCATTTCGCTAATTGGACCAGTCCTGAGGACAAAAAATTGTTTGTAGAAGTTTCTAAAGACTGCGGTGTTGTTATGATGGGAGAAAATACTTTTAAAACTTTCCCTGCTCCTTTAAAAGAACGCTTAAACGTTGTCTTTACCGAAAATCCAGACCAAACAGCCATTCCTGGGGTAAAATTTGTTAGCGGTGAAATTGAAAATGTTTTAAAGGAACTGGAAGATCTTGGTTACACCAAAGCTCTGCTTGGCGGGGGCACCTTTCTCAATTCTTTATTTCTAGAAAAGAATTTAATATCTGAAATAATGTTAACGGTTGAACCAAAAATATTCGGCCAAGGACTTTCTCTTTTTAACATTTCAAAAGAAGCGGATTTAAAGTTACTAGAGTGCAAAAAGCTAAATGAAAACACGATACTGCTTCATTATCAATTTAAAAAAAACCAGTAATTATAGCCTCTACTTATGCCTAAAATCATCATCGGTTTAGCCGGAGAAATTGCCAGCGGCAAAGATGTCACTAAAAAATACTTAGAAATAAACTATGGTGCTAGTTGTCATCGTTTTTCTACTATTTTACGCGATATCTTAAACCGTCTTTATCTCCCTATTAAAAGAGAAAACATGCAGGATATCTCCACTTTTCTACGCCAACGTTTCGGTGAAGATTTACTGGCTAAAATTATTACCGAAGATGTTAAAAATGATCCCCATGAAATAGTTGTTGTTGATGGTATCAGAAGAGAGGCTGATATTGTTTATCTTAGAAAGTTATCCGGCTTTACTCTTGTTAAAATAGAAGTAGACGCTCGCCTACGCTACGAAAGACTGATAAAGAGAAAAGAAAATGCCGATGACACTAATAAAACTTACGAACAGTTTTTAGCTGATGGTCAGAAAGAAACCGAACTAGAAATTCCTAAAGTTATGGCCACAGCTAATTATTGTTTAAATAATAACGGCTCTCTAAAAGAACTTTATAGCCAAATTGAGAAAATTATTATTGATTTAGAGAAAAAATATGTCTAACTATTCTGGAAAACTAATTGTTATAGATGGCACAGATGGTAGTGGTAAAACTACTCAGCTTAACCTTTTAAAAAATAAGTTAGAAAGCGAGGGCTACGAAGTAATGGTGGCTGATTTCCCACAATATAATCAAAAATCAGCCGGACTGGTTGAAAATTATCTATCTGGAAAATATGGTCAAGCCGATGAAGTCACCCCTTATCAAGCCTCTGTTTTTTATGCTGCTGATAGATTTGATGCTAGTTTTGAAATTCGCAATTGGTTAAAAAATGGCAAAATAGTTTTAGCTAATCGCTATGTAAGCGCTAGCATGGGCCATCAGGGTGGAAAAATTTCTAACCCACTAGAGCGTAAAGCTTTCTTTAACTGGCTCTATGAGCTTGAATTCCATCTCTTTAACATCCCTAAACCAGATTTAGCCATAATTCTCCATGTTGAAGCAGAAATATCCCAAAAAATGGCTAAAGACAGAGCACGCACTGATTGGTCAGGCAGCCAAAAAGATATACATGAAAATAATTTAAATCATTTAAAAAACGCTGAAAAGGTTTATTTAGAAATTGCCCAAACCTATCCTGAATTTAAGTTGATAAACTGTACTAAAAATGGTGCTATTTTAAGCCGAGAGGAAATTGCTGATTTAGTCTGGATACTGGCTAAGAAAATTGCAATAAATAGCCAAGATGATAATAAGACGGAAAAATATTTTCGTCCTATTTCAGATATTATTGGCAGCCAGCTTAAAGTAAGCGACTCTAAAAAGATGTTTTTAAACGAAGAAGAGAAAAAAGAAGTATCTATTCAAAACGATAAGTCGAAAATACTAGTAGAAAAAATAAAAGAAAATGCTAAATTGCCACAGAAAGCTCATCCTGAAGATGCTGGCTTTGACCTTTATTCTAGCGACGTCTATTCCATCCCGCCATATTCACAAATTCTTGTTTCAACTGGAATAAAAATGGCTATACCTTCTGGTCACGCTGGCTTGATTTGGGATAAAAGTGGACTAGCTTCAGAGGGTCTTAAAACTATGGGCGGAGTAATAGACTCTAATTATCGCGGAGAAATAAAAGTAATAGTCAAAAACTTAAGTGAAGATGTCTATAACATCATCCCTGGACAAAAAATTGCTCAAATAGTAATCCAAGAGATAAGCCCTCTTTCTATTTTAGAAGACAAAATAGATGATAATACTTCCCGTTTAGATCAAGGCTTTGGTAGCACGGGAAAATTTTAATATATGAAATATGACGTTATAATCGGCCTGGAAATACACGCCGAAATTAAAACAAAAAGCAAGATGTTTTGTTCTTGCCCAAACGATTCGCAGGCAAGTGCACCCAACATTAATGTTTGTCCTGTTTGCTTAGGACATCCTGGAACGCTACCTGTTCCTAACCAAGAAGCGATAAACGCCACTCTTATGACTGGGCTGGCTCTTCACTGTAAGATAAATCGCCTTTCTAAATTTGACCGCAAAAATTATTTCTATCCCGACCTGCCAAAAGGATACCAAATCTCTCAATATGATCTCCCATTATGCTACGAAGGATATTTGGAAATAGATGATAAAAAAATTGCTATTACCCGCATACATTTAGAAGAAGACACTGGGAAATCCATACACATGAAAGATTCTGGTTATTCATTAATTGATTTTAATCGTGCCGGCACTCCGCTTATGGAACTGGTAACTGAACCAGTAATAAAAGATGCCGCTGAGGCAAAAAAATTCTGTAGCACCTATCAACAAATTTTGCGCTATCTTGAAATTAGTAATGCTGATATGGAAAAAGGTGAAATGCGCTGCGAAGCGAATATCAGCTTGCAAAATAAAGGCTCATGGGAGTATAAAGATGGACAAATTAAACCGCTTGGCAAAAACATTTTAAATAATAAAGTGGAAGTAAAAAACATTAACTCTTTTAAAGCAGTAGAAAAAGCTATTAAATATGAAATAGAAAGACAAAGCACTATTTTAGATAATAAGGGAGAAATAGTAGCTGAAACTCGTGGCTTTGATGAAAATAAAGGAGAAACAGTTAGCCAAAGAGTTAAAGAAAGTTCAGCTGATTATCGCTATTTTCCAGAACCAGACATTCCGCCGCTTGAAATAAGCGAAGAGTTGTTGCTTAAGCTTTCGCAAAAACTACCAGAAATGCCTAAGGCTAAAAAAGAGCGCTTTATTAAAGAATTTAAATTTTCTAAAGAAATGGCTGAAACGATAACAGCTGATAAAAACTTGGCTAATTGGTCAGAAAATGTCTTATCAGAACTAGACGCTTGGATAGAGGCAAATGGTGACGAAGAAGAACGCCAAGAAAGACGCTTATCTAAAGCGGCTGGCAACTGGATTACCGGCGAATTAATTAAACACTTAAAAATTGATAACCGCAAAATATCTAATTTAAAATTAACAGCTGAAAATTTTGCAGAACTTGTCTGTCTGGTCTATCAAGAAAAAATTAATTCATCTGCTGGACAAAGAATATTAGAAGAAATGTACCGAAATGGTGGCGACCCAACCGATATCATGCGCTCTATGGGCCTGGAACAGATGGATAATAGAAAAGAGCTGGAAAAAATCGTAAAAATAATTATCAGCAAAAATCCCAATCAAGCTAAATCATATAGAACCGGTAAAACTAATTTAATACAGTTTTTTATAGGCCAAGTTATGGCCGAAACCAGAGGAAGAGCTAACCCAAAAATAGTTCAAGAAATACTTGAAAAATTACTTGTCTGATACAAATTAAAAACCCGTTCAACTTTGAACGGGTTTTATAATACACAATTTTTCTTATCCCCTTGGTCTTCCCCAATCTTTCATTTCCAAATTAATTTCTGGGTTAAAGATATTTTCAGAATTTTCTAGAAGATAGACATTTTTAATGCCAGCTTTCATCATCACTCCCCAACAATTTTGGCAGCACCACCAATGACCATAAAGATACAAATCAGCTCCCTGAGTATCAAAACCATTTTTTATCGCATCTTTTACCGCCATTGCTTCAGCATGACCTTCTTGTTTACAAATATCCTTACAAGGACCGTAATTAGTTCCCGTCGGACTACCCCAGCGAGAACATTCTAACACTCTAATACCAGCATTAGTTCCTCGACCAATTATTTCACCGTCTTTTACAACTACAGCAGCTGTTGGTTGCTTAGCGCATCCACCCATAGACCACAATTCTTTAGCTGATTGCATATAACTATTATCTTCACCAACATAAAGGATAGATCTTCCTTCTGGCAAATATGGGTATTCTATAGTTTTTTCCATATTTTTATAATTTAATTATTAAAAGAACTTAATTGAGAACAATAACATAAAAACTAAAAAATTACTAGACTTTTAAAATTAAAATCCTTATTTCTTTAACCAAGCATTCACAAGTTTTTCTGCTTCTTTTTTTACATCGCCTTCTAACCAATTTATCTTCTTGCCTTGTTTTTCAAGACGTTTAAACCAGGTTTTTTGGCGCTTAGCAAAGCGGTAACTAGCCAGTAGCAGTTTTTCTATCATTTCATCATAACTCAGCTTGTCTTCTAAATACCAAGTGATAAAACGATATTCAAGGCCAAAGGAAATAAGTTTTCTAGAACTGATACCTTCATCAAGTAGACGCGAAACCTCGTCTATCATATTCTGTTTTTCAAGACGAATAATAATTCTTTTTAAAATTCGCTCACGCATTAAGTTATCATCTTGCCTTAAACCTAAAATTAGAAAATCCATTCTTTTATCAACCTTAGGTTTTTCTAAAGAACCACCACCCGAAATAATTTCCAGGTATCTAATTAAACGACGTGGATTATTTCTATCGCTATTATTTAATTTAATGGCAAAATCTGGCTTAATCTTTTCAAGTAAGTGATAAAGTTCAGAAACACTTTTAGCTTCAAGTTCTCGTCGTTTATCTAAATCAGGTTGTTTAGGAAAAAGTCTAAAGCCATCAATTATGCTTTGCAGATAAAGACCAGTGCCACCAGTTAAAATTGGTAATTTATTACGACCAGCGATATCTTCTATTGCCTCTTTAGCTAATTTTTGATATTTAGCTACATTAAAATCTTCTTCAGGAGAAACAACGTCAATTAAATGATATGGGATTTTATTAGCGCCACGGCCATATTCTTGTAAATCTTTTCCGCTACCAATATCCATCCCCTTATAGACTTGACGGCTATCAGCTGATACTATTTCACCCTTAAAACGACGCGCTAAAGAAACAGCTAAGGCTGTTTTACCCGAAGCAGTCGGTCCTAAGACAACTAAGATTTTCAATTTTTTTGTTTTTTCTTTTTGAAAAGATTTCATATTAATCTTGAACTAACTCACCACTAAGAGCAAAAGGCAAGGCTTCTTTAATTTTCACCATTACAAAACGACCTAATAAACAATCTTTTTTATTTTTACTTTTTTCTATTAAAACTGTCTGATATGATGATGTTTTGCCATAATATTTTCCCCGCTTATTAACTCCTTCTACTAAAACCTTAATTTCTTTTCCTATATATTTTTTGGTCTTTAAAAGAGCCTCTTTTTTAAGTAGTGTATCTAAAACCTCTTCACGCCTCTTTTTTTCTAAAGAACTAACATTATCTTTTAACAAATAAGAGGCAGTGCCATAACGTGGGCTATATTGAGAAATATAGACTAGATCAAATTTAAGTCTTTTAAATAACTTAACAGTGTTATTAAATTGATTTTTAGTTTCTCCAGGGAAACCAACAATAACATCAGTAGTGATAGCCATTTCTGGTCTCGCTTGCCTAACTTTTTTTACCAAATCTTCGTAACGACTAACTGTATATTTACGATTCATCGCTTTTAAAATATCGTCATCACCAGACTGAACAGCTAAATGAAGATGCGAACAGATTTTAGGATTAGAAGTAATTACTTTTATAAGCTTAGGGCTTAAATCTTTAGGATGACTAGAAGAAAAGCGAACCCAGAAATCTCCAGGCAAAGAAGCTATTTCTTGTAATAACTTGGAGAAATCATAATTGCCATTTTTATAGCTATTTACATTTTGAGCTAACAAAATAATTTCTTTATAACCATTATTCAAAAGACCTTTGACGTCTTTTATAATATCTTTAGCCTGACGATACACTTCCCGTCCGCGCGCATAAGGAACAACACAATAGGAACAAAAATTATTACAACCATTTCCAATAGGCACACAGGCACTAAACTGCCGGCTGTATTTAGGTTTTATCTTTAAATATTTTTCTCCTGATTTTAAGCGAAAATCATCTAAGCTAAATTTTTCTTTTAACTTTTTTCCAGCTAATATACTTGGCAACTGAAACATTTCATTAATAGGCATAAAAGCCAAGACTCTTCCTTCAAGACGACGTTTAACATCTAAGCGCCTACTGAGACAGCCAGTAATAACTATTTTCGCTTCAGGATTGGTTTGCAAAATAGAATTTACCAAACCATAGACCCTGTCCTCAGCCATTTGCCTAATACCACAAGTATTAATAATAACTAAATCTGCCAAATAAGCGTCAGTTATTTTTTTTCCTAAAGAAACAGCTTGCCAGCCATTCTTTTCCAAAAAAGCCGCCAAGCGTTCACTGTCTGAAACATTCATCTGGCAGCCAATAGTAATAATATGATAATTGTTATTTCTCTTCATATACAGAACTTTCAAAAACGTTTTTAAGTTGATATAAACCAAAACTCGCATTCATTTTTTTTATCAAATCAAGCTGTAGGCCATATTCTGGCAAGCGACGTTCGTTTAGATAATTATAATCTTTTTCTGGTAAATAAAAATTATAATAATAGACTGGATAAGAATTCAATAACTTCTGAACCGCTTCTAAAATATAATCCTGGGGCAAGCGCCCCATTATTATCTTTCTATCTGGAAAAAGAAATTTATCGTAATACTGAGTAATAATAATTGAATTTTCTTCAGTTAAAGCAATAACTTCTTGAGTCGTTTTTTTATCCGCTAAATTATTGTAATAAGTATAAACCAAACCCTCTTCTGAACCAAATAACACAAATCTTATCCCCACAACCACAAATACGAGTATTATTAAAGATTGTACGCTACCAGAAATTATTTCTCTAAAATTATTTTCATGACGAATAATAACAGCCGAAAAGGCCTGGCTAATTTTAAAAATAGCAAAACTGGCCAGTGGCATTAAAAATAAATAAATAGGCAACCAATAACGAGTATAGGAATTACCAATGGTAAATCTATCTGGATCCGGGTTGTCATTAAAAAGCCAAGAACCGTAATAAAAAACTAAAATAATACTTAATACTATTCCTGCTAAAAAATAGGCTAAATATTTTTTCTTAAAATTACTAACATTTTGTAGCAACAGTAAAAAAGCGCCAAAAAAAGCTACACTGGTAAAAAGCGGAAACATTTTAAGAACATAATTTTCAAACATGGTAATTGATTGCTTGCTATCAAAACCAAAATAAAAGATATTGTTAAATAATGTTTTTCCGTAATCTCTAGTTCTTTCTAAATAAGTACTATAATCAGCAGTAACAAGTTGTTCACCAACTACGCCTATCTCCTCTAAAGAACGATTCATTTCATTATAGCCACCACGCCAAGGATTATCATATAAAACACTATTGTAATAAATAAGGGGAATAAATGTTAAGAATATACCAGCTAAAAACAAAAATAATTTTATAAACCCAAAACGACGCGAATAAAAAAGCCAAATTAAGCCAACTGCCGGAATTAGCCAAATAAGTTCTGACATTCTAGTAATAATCGCCAAGCCAGCAAAAATTCCTGCTAAAAATGTCCAAATAAACTGTCGCCAACGCTGGCCTTCTTGTTTTAAACTGAAAAACTTCCGTTTTAACTCCCTAAATACCCCACGTGGACGAGGCGAACCAAGAGCTAAACTTAAAAGATAAAAAGCAATAAGACAAAAAACGATAAAAAGAATATTATGGAACATGCTCCTTACCGTATAATAGATATAAACCGGAAAACTGGCTAAGAGAAAAGCGGATATAAGCCCTATACGTTCATTATTAAACAATCTCTTAATTAGCAAATAGAAAAATATAATTCCTAAAGCTGCGAAAAAAGGTGTTAAAAAAGGAATTACAAAACTACCTAAAACCGACCCTATGCCGCCATAGGTTAATATTATTCCTAAAAAGCTAACCGGCTTAACCCAGCCGTCATCGCTTCTTAAACTTCTAGGCATTATAATATTGCCGCCCAAAGCACTAGCATCCTCAAAATATTTTAAATCACCCTCTTCGGCAAACTTTTTACTAAAAAAATAGTTAGCTGTTTCATCAGGAGAATTCCATTTTACAAAACCATCTTTTTGGGTTAAAACGTTAAAACTGCTGGTAAAAATAAAAAAAAGCAGCGCCAAAATGGTGATAATAAGAGGATTTATAATTTTTTTTCTATCTATTTTCATTAATTAAATGTTACCTAAAATTGCCATTTTAAGCAAGAATTTGCTATTATTAAATAATATGGATAAAAAACACGAAATTCAAGAAATAAGCTTCTTAAGTCTTCTTTTTACTTTTGTTTACGGAGCAATAATTTATTATTTTTACGCACTGAATTTTTTTTCTATTGCCCTAATTTTAATCTTAAGCGTTTTAAGCGCTTATTTTATAAAAAAGTATTGGCTAAAAGATGACCCTGATTTAGACATTCTTTTAAAAGAAGAACTAAAAAGAAATAATAGACTAATTAACTTCTGGCCTCTAATTATTTATTTGCTCTTTTTGACTTTAAGCTTCTTTCTTCTTTATAAAAATCAAAGTGACCGCGCCCTCATCTCCCCTTTTGAAATAATAGGGTCTAATTTCTTTATAGCCTATCTTCTTAGCGCCACTGGCTTGTTTTTAGTTTTAAGAAAAAAAGGTTTTTCTTGTTTTAGCAAACTTTTTTGTCTGAGTACTTTTTATTTCTTAAGCTTTTCCCTTACTGCTATTTTATATAAAATTGCCTATGGTTATGATCCTTTTATTCATCAAGCTACCATGGAATTAATCGCGAAAGAAGGCGCTGTCTACCCTAAACCTTTTTATTATCTAGGGCAATATAGTTTTCTAATAATTATTCATAAAATTAGCGGCCTGTCTTTATACTTTCTAAATAAATTTCTAGTACCAATAGCAGCTGCTATTATCCTCCCCTGGTCTATATGGAAACTTTCTCTTTTAAACAAATTAAAGCATTTATCTAAGTTAGACAGCAAAGCAATTTATTTAAGTATTTTTTTCTTATTAATTATTGGTTTTTCTCCTTTTATAATCACCACTCCGCAAAGTTTAAGTTATCTTTTTTTAATATTAACTATAGTACTGGGCTTAACTAAAAAAAGCCTAATTTGGCCACTTAGCGCCTCTCTTGCAACTATTGCCATTCATCCTTTATCTGGATTACCAGCACTTATCTGGACTATTTTTTTGTTTTTATAAAAAAGAAAGGAAAAGATAAAAAGAAGTAGCTACCAGATTATTAAATATACTTTACTTTTTATAGGCTCATTAGTTTTGCCAGTCGCCCTGCTTTTATCTGGTGAAAACAACTTAAAGAATCTAACTTTAAGAAATAATTGGCTACCTAATTTTATAAACAACTTTCAATTAGCAAATAGCGAAAATTGGCTTCTTAACTTAACTTATTTTATTGGGCATAACTATTCTTTCTGGCTTTTTCTTTTAGTTACCATTTCCTTTGTACTATATAGACGTTATTTTAAAAGTCTTTTGTTTATAAATATCTCTCTTTTTATTTCCTTTCTGCTCTCTAATCAAATAACTTTTAATAATGTAATAAGTTATGAACAAAATAACTTTGCTGATAGAATCCCGGTTTTAATAACGCTCTTTTCCCTCCCCCTGATTATTTTATTATTTAACAAACTCATCTCTTTAATTTTAAAAAAAGACAGATTGACTCAGTTAATCTGGCTTGTTTTTGCTTTTATATTTTTAGCTATCAGTTTGTATATTTCCTACCCTCGTTTTGATAATTATTTCAACTCTCGTGGTTACAGTACTGGAAAGCATGACCTTGAGGCTGTTCATTTAATAGATGAGTGGTCAGAAAAACCTTATATAGTTTTAGCTAATCAGCAAGTAAGCGCCGCTGCTTTAAAAGAATTTGGCTTTGACAACTACCGCGGGAAGTTCTTTTTTTATCCTATCCCAACTGGCGGCGAGCTTTACAAATATTATCTAAAAATGGTTTATGAAAAACCAAGCCGAGAAACAATGGCTGAAGCAATGGAATTAAGCGGTGTTTCTGAAGCTTACCTAGTTATTAATAAATACTGGCACCAAAGTGAAATGGTGAGAAAAGAAGCAGAACTTCAAGCTAATGAATTTAAAAATATAAATAATGAAGTTTATATTTTCAAATACTCTTTAAATTAACGACTTTCTATATAATCCCAAACTGGTCCAGCAGAGATAAACTTCCCGTCACCTTCTTGATGAACTATAACCATTAATTTTAATTGGCTTAAATCTTCTTTTAAGCCATTTTTATAATAAGGAAAAGAAATAGTCAATTTCTTTTCTCCAGAAACTAAAACATCTCCCTTATTTTTCTTAGAAAACGAGATTATAAAAGCATTATCTTCACCACTTAAACTTTCACCCGAAAGTTCTTTTTTTACAATCTTCTTCAACTCTTCAAGATCGGTTGTTAAATTTTGCAACATAACAAAAGCCTGTGGCGCTTCTTTGTTAATTTGCAGAGCTAGAAGCATCTTACTTATCATCTTATTACTAGCAAGAAGTTCGTTTATTAATTCTAAATTAGGCTCTATATATGAGTATTCACTATATTCAGCAAAATTATCAGCACTAACTGCTAAACTACCCTGGCCGTTTCCTGAAAACTCTAAAGGCAATTGCGTATTAATCCAAGCTGCAGTGGCAACTTTTAGTTCCCTGCCTTGCCATTTAGAAGTAGAGACAAAGGAAGGTAAATTATTTTTATCGCTATTTAAATAACGCCCAACGTAATACAAAGTAGACCAATAATTATTAGCTTGCCAAGGATTGTCTTCAATTAATTTTAGCCTTAAGGTTTCTACTTGACTATTATAATTTAAATAATTAGTATTTTCTTCAAAATATGGATGGTTATCAATAGGCAAAACAAGATTAATAAAATCAAGGGCACTACCGAGACAACGACGATTAAAAGATTTTTGCAAACAAGCAGTGATATTAAGTTCTGATTTTAAATCTTCACCTTCATAAGTATCAACTAATGGATAGGTTAAATTTTTAAAGACATATTCTCCAGGGGAATAAGGAAGAGATAAAAATTTAAAACCTCGCTGATAATTTTCATCAGGATTATTTAAATCAAATGCTCCTAAAAATGAAGAGAACTTATAAGTATCTAAAAGATCTCTTAATTTATGTAAATTAGCTTGAGCCTCTTCATTGTTATCTGCAAATAGTTTTTCTAAATCATATTCTTCGCCGAAAATCTCCCTCAAGCTATCACGATACACAACATAATTTAAATCATCACGAATAGGGTTAAAAAAGGACATTAACTTATAAATCCTCGCCCAACTGTTCTTTAATTTATCAGACTCAGAAAAGTCTAAAGCAATAAAGGAGGCCGCAATTGTAGTTAATCGCCAGTCTTCTTTATCAAGTAAGCAATTAGAACAATTACTACCTTGATAATTTAAAGGAAAATTAGAATTAAGCCACCTTAAAACAAGATAAAGATTTTTTAAACGAGCGCTAGTATCGTATTCTTTAGGGATAGTAAATTCTTTTTTATAATCCCGTTTATAAAGTAAAGTTGGCGATTTAGTATTTTCTTTAGCTGCCTTAATTAAAGCGACTTCTTTTAAAACATCATCGCGGATATAAAGAGGTGGCGAAAAATAAAATTTTTCTGATTCTGAAACGGTAAACTGTTTAGATGAAAATGATTCTTTTGTAGAAATTTGACTTGCTTCTGGCTTTAAAAGTTCTAAAGAAACTGAGAAAAAAACTGTCTGCAGACGGAAAGCTTCAAGCAGAGAATCATTTACATTACCAATAGCTGCTAAACGTGTTTCATAGCGTTTTTTTGCTAACAAATAAAGCTCTTTATTTATATCCCAAAGATTAGTATAAAATATTTTTTCTTCAATTTCTTTATAAACCTTCTTCAGAGTATTTTGATAATCAGAAATTATAAAATCAGCGCTTAAAAACAAGGGTATTTGTCTAGATTCTAAACTACTATAAAAAGATCCAAAATCTTTTGCTTCCTTAGGCCAAGGATTATCAATAACCGCAAAGCCATACTCATTTAAATCACTGAGAGCTAAATCAAGATTAACTTTTCTAGTTAAAGTATAATAATTGGCAACATCCAGCTTAGCATTTAAAGGCAAAGAATAATTTTGACCTCCTATTACAATCTCCTCTTTTTCCGGCTCATTATAAAAATCATTAAAAGAAAGATATTCAATGGCAATATCATCTAAGTTAGATCCATTTTCTTCGCTATTCTCTGTTTCTGCTGGGCCAAGAATAGGCAGAGACGGAGAGGAAGTAGCTGGATTCTCTACTTCTTTTATCTCAACAAGTTCTGAATTTTCTAAACCAGACTTTTCTGATTCTGACTTGGATAATAAAAATGTTTTTAACAAAAATAAAACCAAGGCTAAAACCAACAAAACTACCACTACTACTATAATATAAAAACGAAGGCGAGATGGTTTACTCTTTTTTGTTAAGGATGATTCTGTCTCCCTCTGGGTATTATTATTGACTGACTCTAATTCCCCAAACATATTTTTATCTTAAATATTTATATTTATTGCTTAAATGCTCTTCATAGGTACGCGCATAGATAACTTCCCTTTTGCCCTTTGGAGTAAGGAAATAATAATAATCACTTTCTGTCGGATACACCGCCGCTTCGATTGCTAATGTCCCTGGATTACAAATTGGTCCAGGTGGCAGACCACGATATTTATAAGTATTATAAGGAGAATCAACTTCCAACTCTGTACCACTATGAGCCGGCTTATTGTCGTCAAAGATATAAGAAAGCGTAGCATCCGCCTGTAGGCCCTGACCAATCTCAAGACGATTTAAAAATATCCCAGCGATTAACTTAGCGTCTGTATTATCGCCAGATTGGTAATCAATTGGCGCTTCTTTCTCAATTAGCGAAGCTAAGATAACAACTTCATAAATAGTCCTGCCTTGTTTTGAAATTTCCTGTCGTAAAGCGGGTGTTAACTTTTTATCAAAATTAGAAAGAAAACGACGAACAACATCAACGGGGGTAGAGCTAGCATAAACGCGATAAGTGTCAGGAAATAAATAACCCTCCAGACCATAATGCTTTGGCTTATCTGTTAAAAAGCTAAACTCCTTAGAAAAGTCAAAGGGATAAGTATCTTCAGCTACCCGGCGATAATCAGTTTGCGGTTTGCCGGCAATTTTAAAAAATTCCTCTTGATTTGATATCTCCTTGTCTTCTAAAACATCAGCAATATCCCTTAAATTCCAACCTTCTAAAATACGAACGGTTTTTTCTTCAGCTGGAACTATAACTACTGGCTCTGGTTTTTTTAGTTTATTTATTAAATCAGAAATAAAAGGCGGTTTATTAAAATTAGCAATTGTTTTAATAAAAAAAACAACAATAACTATAGCCGTAATAAACAACACTAAGGCACTTAGAAAAAAGTATTTTACTATTTTTTTGATATTCATTTCTTTTTATTCTTAGCTGCTAGAGCTATAATCTCTGAACTAGCTCTAATTTTACGGCCCAAACCGTCAACCATTTTAATGTTAAGCTTTTCGCAAATCGGCAACTCAGGAACATCACCTAAATTTTTTCTATCGCCACCATTGGCAAAAATATCCGGCTTTATCTTTTCTAAAGATTTGCACACCGTCTTATCCTTATCAATAGACAAAAAAACCTCATCAACATCACGAAGAGCAGCTATAATTTTTAAACGATCGGCTTGTTTCATAAAAGGAAAGCTTCCTTTTAAACCAACCTGATAATCACTGTTTACAATCGCTACTAATTTATCGCCTAATTTCTTGGCACGAGAAATCATCTCTAAATGACCAATATGCAAGGGATTAAAATAACCAGAGACAGCCACAACAATGGGCTTCTTTTTGTTTGAATTATTCTTATTTAACATGGTAATAAAATTAATAATCAAGTGTCTTTATTATAACAAAAAAAACGCTAAACCTGAAGCGGTTTATTTATTTGTTAAATTAGTTTAAAATATAAGAAGATAAAAAATAATTAATAAAAATTATGAATATCTTCCAATCTCTGATTTTAGGAATAATCGAAGGCTTAACAGAATTTTTGCCCATTTCCTCAACTGCCCATCTTTTAGTAGTTGGCGAATTTCTTAAAATTGAAAATAGCGAATTTCTTAAAACATTCAGCATCTCTATTCAACTAGGTGCAATTTTATCTGTTGTTGTTCTGTACTGGCAAAGAGTAATGAAAAATCTTTCCATTATCTTTAAATTAGCAGCGGCTTTTATCCCTACATCTATAATTGGTTTAATTTTTTATAAAATAGTTAAAAACTATTTAATGGAAAGCCTTAGCTTAATAGCTATTTCTTTAATTATCGGCGGTATTATTATTTTCTTCTTTGAAAATTGGTACGCCAAGAAAGGAATAAAAGAAGATGCAAGCGATATTGATTTAAATAAGATAAGCTACAAACAATCAATTATTTTAGGCATAGTCCAGGCAATCGCTATTATTCCTGGAGTTTCTCGCTCTGGCGCTACTATTATTGGCGGACTAGCTCAGGGGATAAAAAGAAAAACTATTGTCGAGTTTTCCTTTCTTTTAGCTATCCCTACCATGCTAGCAGCCACTTTTTTAGATGTTTATAAAAATCTAGAAGTTTTTAGTAATACTAATTTACTTCTTTTTTTAATTGGCTTTATTTCTGCCTTTATCACCGCTATAATTAGTATTAAATTTTTATTAAAATATGTTCAAAAGAATGATTTCAAGCCATTTGCTTGGTATAGAATATTTTTTGGCGCCCTTATTTTATTATTCCTTTTTATTAAATAAAGATAGTTAAAACCAAAAAGAGGCTATGTTAGCCTCTTTTTTTATATTTAAAGATTATTTTTTATCCAAACATTAACCATTCAGGTTTAAATATCAGCAATAATCCAATAATCAACATTAATAGCCCACCAATTAATCTAGAAAGTCTTGTATATTTAGTAGTAATTCCTGTCATTTTTAAAGTAATCATGGCTACAAAAAAAATGAATAGATCATCTAACATGAAGAAAAATATATATAATAGTATATATAAATAATATCTCCAACCAGCCATTTCATTTAAAGCTAAGACTTGAGCATAAATAGCTGGCAAGCCTGCAGAACAAATAAGTTCAACTAAATTTACAGCAAAAGCTAAAAGAACTATTCCAAATACAGCTAAAAAGAGATTGTTTTGTGAAATAGCTGCCTTCATTCTTGAAAAAATCTTTTGCTTTTTCTCGCTACTTGCAACTTTACAACCATCATCCCTATTAAATAAAGCTTCTTTTAGACTATAGCCGCCACCAGCTAAAGCCAAAATACCAATAAGTAATCTTACCCAAATAACAAACCCTAAAAAAAGAATAAGATTAAGCCAAGCAACCATGAATAAGAAATAGACAAAAGCAGAAGAAACTATAAAAGCTGTTCCCAAAATCCACATTTTTCGTCTATCCTTACCCAAAAGCAAACTAATTAAAAATAGAAGCACCCACATAGCACAAGGATTAAACCCATCAAGTGCCCCTAAAACAATAGTCAAAACTGGTAAAGAAAAATCTAAAGTATTAATTTTTCCTAAAAAAGGAACATCTATTATTTTTTCTTTATTTAAATCTTCTTCCACTTCTTCTTTTTGATCGCCATAGAAAACATTATCTTCTTCTGAAACTTCCACTCCCGCTAAAGCGGCGATTGAATCAGGACAGCTATTTTGAAGACACTCTTCAACTTTTTCTTCTATCATTTCAGGGCTAAGGCTATTTGAAAAACCAACGAAATGCTCATTACCTATTATTAAAAATGGTACACCATCTACACCTACACCCAACTTTGAAGCAGCTTCTTGTAAAAGCAAAGCATTTTTTCTGTTATTATATATTTCAAATTCGTAAATTTTTAAATCCGGATATTTATCTTTTAAAACTTCTTCAAAATAAATTTCTTCTGTAGCACAATGAGGGCAACCATTGCCATAGAAAAAATAAGCATTAACCTCTGCCTTAGCTTGTCCAGCCAAGAAAAAAGAAAGCAAAACAAAAAATGAAGAAAAAACAATTGTTTTTAATTTAGAAAACATTTTTTTATTTATCTTTATTTTGATTAATTATTTCCACTAAACTCTTCTTATCCTTCTCTCCGTTAATTCGCATAATTTCATTTCCCTCTTTATCTAAAAAGATGGCCACTGGTAAAATTTCATTAATTTGATATTTTTCAACAGCTTCCTTATCTTCATCAAAATCGTGATATTCTGTTTCAAGCCAAGGATTTTCTGCTTCTATCTCTTGCCACAATGGTCGCATAACCAAGCAGCCCGAACACCAAACTGCCCCAAATTTTAATACTTTCATATATTTATTTTATTATTTTAATCGCTTTGCCGTTTATAATAGCATCAGCAATTTTTTTATTAGCAGAATAATAAATTCTCTGATAAGTACTGGTAGACGTTTGCATAAAAGAAGCTGCCTGACGTTGATCTAATCCTTTTAAATGCCGCAAGCGATAGGCTTCAACTTCTTCAACGGATAATTCAACTACCTCAAGACTCCGCAAAGGGACTCTTTGAGGCTTGAAATAAGTAACACGGGGATTAAAGCCGATTTTTCTAGACAACCTCGGTCTTGTCATATTTTTTAATTATAGCAAAATTAAACTGGATTGTAAAAATCCTTTTTTTATTTTTATTTCTTTAAATTTTCTTTCTTTTTCTTAACAGCTTCTAGTTCTTTGAGTAAGGATTTTTCCTCATCTTCTAAAGACTGGGTATTATTTTGAGAAAACCTAGCACCACCACCGAAACGACGTCTGCAACCACAACCACCTCTTGCTACATTTTTAGCACCACCACAATTACCCATACTGCGACCAGTACAAGGACCTTGACCCATGGGGCCTGTTCCATTTAAATTTGGCATATTTTTATAATTAGTTTTTTATAACTAGATAAACCGACCTTTGTTTTTATCTATAATGAGTATATACCCATAATAAACATTTGTCAAGACAAACAAAAACCAGCTATTTAAGCCGGTTTTTACAGTATTTTCTAATCTTTTATTTATTTATCCCTTTTAAACGACGCCAACGATTTAAAGCTTTGGAACGAGCTAATTCTTTATCAAGTTGAGCGGAGATATTGGTAAATTGAACTTGATCAACATTGGAGACTTCTTTCTTCCTAACTTCAGCTCTAAGTCGAGCCTCTTCTATTCTATTTTCATCAAGTTCAGAAGCTCTTTCGGCTGTATCAGCTAAAACAACAATTTTATCACGCATTACCTCCATAAAACCACCAGATAAAGACATAATTTCTATTTCCCCATCCTCATCTTTCATTTCCAAAACACCAGGCTTTAGAACTGTTACCAAAGGAATATGATCAGCTAAAACGGTAATTTCACCGCTTGTTGTCATAATAGTAGCAGATACAATATCCCGTTTTAAAACTGATTTTTCTGGAGTAACAATTTCAAATTTTATTATTTTTTTTGCCATAATTAAAATAATTATGAAGCCTTAACATCAATATCAGTAATAGCACCCTTCATATAAAATTCTGCTTCGCTGATATGATCATATTTCCCCTCTAAAATTTGCTTAAAACCAAAAACTGTATCAGCTAATTTAACATAAGCGCCAGGGCGACCGGTAAATGTTTCCGCTACAGAAAATGGTTGTGATAGAAATCTTTGAATTTTTCTAGCTCTTGAAACAATAACCTTGTCGTCATCAGACAACTCTTCCATACCCAAAATAGCAATAATATCTTGTAATTCTTTATACCGTTGTAAAATCTTCTGTACGCCACGAGCAACTTCGTAATGCTCTTCACCGACAATTTTTGGGTCTAATATCATAGAAGATGATTCCAATGGATCAACTGCTGGATAAATACCAAGCTCAGATAAAGGACGAGATAAAACAACCGTTGAATCAAGATGACCAAAAGTAGTGGCCGGAGCTGGATCAGTTAAGTCATCAGCGGGTACATAAACGGCCTGAATTGAAGTAATGGAACCATTTTTAGTGGAAGTAATTCTCTCTTGTAGTTCTCCCATTTCGGTCGCTAAGGTTGGTTGATAACCAACGGCACTAGGCATGCGACCTAATAAAGTTGAAAGTTCTGAACCAGCTTGAGTGAAGCGGAAAATATTATCAACAAAGAATAAAACATCTTGATTTTTTTCATCTCGAAAATACTCTGCGATAGAAAGACCAGTTAAGGCAACACGAGCACGACAACCTGGTGGTTCATTCATTTGTCCAAAAACCATAGCTACTTTATCAATAACACCAGCGTCTTTCATTTCATGATACAAATCATTACCTTCACGAGTTCTTTCCCCAACACCAGCAAAAACAGAATATCCGCCATGGGCTTTAGCAATGTTATTAATAAATTCTTGAATAACAACTGTTTTTCCAACACCAGCACCACCAAATAAACCAACTTTTCCACCTTTAGCAATAGGACAAATTAAATCAATAACTTTAATACCTGTTTCTAAAATTTCTGTTTTAGTAGATTGATCGGCAAAATCAGGTGCACTGCGATGAATTTCATAATTTTTATCTGCCTTTATTTCTCCAGCATTATCAATCGGTTCTCCTAGCACATTAAGAATACGGCCTAAAGTGCCTTTACCAACTGGCACACTAATACCACGACCCGTATCTATAACCTCATCACCTCTTTTAAGTCCATCTGTACTGCCCATGGCAATAGTTCTTACAACTTCAAAACCAATATGCTGCTGAACTTCTAAAACCAAAGTTTCTTTGCCTTTTTTTATTTCAAGAGCAGTATAAACAGAAGGTAGTTTACCGCTAAAAGAAACGTCAACGACTGCGCCGATAATCTGTTTTACTTTTCCTAAATTATTCTTATTTTTTTCCATATGAGTTTATAAATACTTGTTACTTAAATATCTAAATTAAAATTATTTTTATTTTAAGAACTTAAACTAGCCGCTCCTGAAGAAATTTCTGCTATTTCAGCAGTAATGGCTGATTGCCGCGCTTTATTATAGAAAAGAGTTAATTCATCTACTAAATCTCCCGCTGCCCCCGAAGCTTGATGCATTGAATTCATCCGAGCACTGTGCTCAGAAGCATTTGACTCTAACAAACCTTGAAAAAGCTGAACCTCAATCATACGAGGTAGTAAACTGTCTAAAACCTCTTTATCATCTGGCTCATAAGTAAAGAAATGAGAACTTCCCCCTAAATGCTTTTTCTCTTTTTCTTTAATAAAATCATAATCTGTTTTTAATTTCTCGCTTTTTGCTGTGGCTCCTAAATATTTATCTTCGGCATCAATTTCCACAGGAAGAAGCTGACGTAGGCGTGGAACTTGTTTAGCAGGGCTAACAAAATCCGTGTAAGCTAAAATAACTTTATCATATTTCTTTTCTAAAAATTGTTCTATCGCTGTTTTAGCAATAGGAGCTACTTCAGCAACTGATGGTTTAACATCATTTTTTATAAATTCGGAAATAATCTCATAGCCAAAGCGATTGCGAATTGTAGCTGCTTTTTTACCGATTATTATAAAATCAGTCGGCAAATTATCGTGAGTTTTAATAGAAGAAATAGCTTTATTTATAACAGCTGAATTAAAACCACCACATAGACCACGATTAGAAGCAATTAAAACAAGCAAAACTCTTTTTATCTCTTTTCTTTTTTCAAGCAAGGGATGTTTTATTTTCCCAAAAGAGGCTGATTCAGAGATATTAACAATAGTCGCCCAACCTAAATTAGCGTAAGTTCTTGTCTTTAAAACCGCCTCAATTGCTCGACGCATTTTAGCTGCTGCCACCATCTCCATCGCACTAGTAATCTTCTTGATGTTAGAGATTGATTTTATTCTCTTTTTTATTTCTTTAGCATTAGTCATTTGTTTCAAGCAAATAATCTAAGGAACTCTGGCAATTATCAATTGCTTCAGCCATTTTTTTCTCATCATCTTCTTCCAGTTGTCCGCTTTCTTTTATTCTAGATAAAACTTCTTGTAAATTGTTTTGAGCATAAGAAAGTAAATCATTTTCAAAAACTGAAATTTTATCAACCGGTACCTTATCTAAAAATCCATTAGAAAAAGCAAAATAAAGAAGAACTTGATTTTCTACTGCTACTGGAGAATATTGACCTTGTTTAAATAATTCAAATAATCTTTTGCCACGTTCTAATTTCTTTTTAGTCTCATCATCTAAGTCTGAACCAAATTGGGCAAAAGCAGCTAATTCTCTATATTGAGCTGCTTCTAATTTTATTTTTCCAGCAACTTTTTTCATCGCCTTTATTTGAGCTGACGAACCAACACGAGAAACAGAAATACCAACATTTACCGCTGGTCTATTGCCCTGATAAAACAAATCTGGTTCAAGATATATTTGACCATCGGTAATAGAAATAACGTTGGTTGGAATATAAGCAGAAACATCGCCAGCCTGAGTTTCAATAATAGGCAAAGAGGTAATAGAACCACCGCCATAATCTTTATTCAATTTACAAGAACGTTCTAGTAAGCGAGAATGGAGATAAAAAACATCACCAGGATAAGCTTCGCGACCTGGAGATCTTTTTAGTAATAGTGATATTTCACGATAACTAACAGCGTGTTTAGATAAATCATCATAAACAATTAAAACATCTTCCCCTTTATCTAAAAAATATTCAGCCATGGCTGTACCAGCATAAGGAGCAATATATAAAAGTGGAGCCGGATCACTAGCACCAGCTAAAACAATTGTCGTATATTTCATCGCACCAGTTTCTTCTAACTTAGCAACAATAGAAGCAACTTTTGATTCTTTTTGACCAATAGCAACATAAATACATTTCATGTTTTGGCCTTTTTGGTTGATAATAGCATCAATAGCAATAGCTGTTTTACCGATTTGTCTGTCACCAATAATAAGTTCTCTCTGCCCACGACCAATTGGAATCATGGCGTCAATTGCCTTAATACCGGTTTGAACTGGCTGCTTAACTGATTCACGAGAAATAACACCTGGAGCAATTTTTTCAACTGGATAATACTTATCAGTTTTTATCTCTTCTTTGCCGTCAAGTGGTAAACCTAAAGGATTAACCACTCGGCCTATCAAATTTTCACCAACTGGCACTTCTAGGATTCTTTTAGTAGCAATAACCTCGTCCCCCTCTTTAATTTCCAAAGAACTGCCTAAAATAATAGCACCAACATTACCTTCACTTAAATTAAGGACAACACCATAAACAGAGCCGGAGGATGTTTTAAACTCTAACATTTCTGACATCATAACCTCTGATAAACCAGAAACAAGAGCAATGCCATCACCAACCTCAATTACTTGACCAAAAAGTTGTTCTTGGCTCTTAGCTTCATAAGAAGTAATTTGTTTTTTAAGCTCTTCTACTATAAAATCTTTAGTATTTTGTGACATATATTATTCTTAACCTTTACTAATTTTATCTTTAATTAATTATTTTTTCTTTTAATTTATCTAAACGAAATTTTAAACTAGCATCAAAAATTCTATCTTCATGTTTTATAATAACACCACCTAAAATATTTTTATCTGTTTTAAAACCAACCTCTATTTCACTGGCAGCTGCTTCTTTTTTTATATAATCTAAAAGTAAATCAACTATTTTCTTATCAAGAGGCGAAAAACTATTTATTTCTGCTTTAATAATTTTAAATTCTTTATTATAAAGCGCCTTAAATTCGCTAATAATTCTATCAAGTCGCCAAGTTTCATGACGAACTATTAAAAGCTTAGAAAAATCAGATACAATTTTCTTTGTCTTTTCTAAAGAAGTGTCTTTTACAAGATCAAAGAGCACTTGAGCATATTGTTTATTGCTGATTTTCATAACTATAAATTTTTTACTACGCGAGCAATAATTTCGGCATCTTTTTTATTATCAACTTTCTCAGATAAAATTTTCTCTAAAGCCAAAACAATGAGTTCAGCTGTCTGTTTTTTTATCTCAACGATAGCAGCTTTTTTTTCAAAAATAATTTTCTCTTTTTCTTCAGCCATTACTACTCGTAAATCTTCTTTAGTCTTACCAATTATCTCCTGGTAACGTTTTTCTGCCCTTATTCTTGATTCTTCAATAATAAGATTGGCTTCTTTGTGAGCTTCGGCCATTATAATCTTTTTTTGTTCTTCTGCCTCCTGTAATTTATTAGCCGATTCTTCACTATCTTTAATACCTTGAGCAATTTTTAGACGCCTATCTTCCAACAACTTTAAAATCGGCTTATAAGCAAAACGCCATAGCACAAAAATTAAAATAGAAAAATTAACAAATTGCGCTAACAAGATTTTAAGATCTAGACCTAACGCAGAAATCAAACTGTTCATAACAATAAAAGTAATTAAAAAGCAAAGGAATCCAGTCCTTTAAAAGAACTGGACTATCACTGTTTTCTAATTAACCAAATAAAATGATTAAAGCGATAACTAAAGCATAAATAGCCGTTGATTCGGCAATCGCCATAGAAACAAACATTAAGGGCGTAATTTTATCACTTGCTTCTGGATTGCGTCCAATTGCTTCTAAAGCTTTAGAGGCAGCGATACCTTCACCGATACCAGGACCAATAGCACCTAACCCGACGGCGATTCCAGCCGCCAAATACTTAGCTGATTCAATTTCCATAGTTTTTATAATAATTAATAATTTAAATTTTAAATTTTATTAAGCTTTGTTTTCTTCTTTTGCCGGCGCTTCAGAAGCCATAGAAATAAATACCAATGTTAAAACTGAAAAAACAAAAGCTTGGACAACCGCTGTTAATAAACCTAAAAACTGAAAAGGTAAAGGCAAAAAGAAGGGGGCTAAAAACAACATTACCGCTCCCAAAACCTCTCCCGCGAAAATATTACCAAAAAGACGAAAAGACAAAGAAACAACTTTAGCGATTTCACCAATTAAATCCATTAATCCTAAAAAGAATTTCAAGGGACTACGAAAATTAAAGAATTTTCCGATATAAGCTAAAGGGCCACTGACAACAATAGCAATAATTTGAAACAACAAAACAACAACTATAGTCATCATAAAAACTAACCCATAATCAGCAATAATCGCTCTAAATAAAGAAACGGGGCCTTCGGCTGTCTGCCAGGTAAAAGCTGCTTGACCAGGAATAAAGGTTAATAGATTAGCAATTAAAACAAAGAAGAACATGGTTGCTACTAAAGGAAAAACTCTCTGCGCTTTTTTGCCTGGCCCAATAATTGATTCTGTAAAATCATAAGCGCCTGAAATAAGCATTTCAATTAAATTCTGCATCTTACCTGGTACCATTTTTAAATTAACCTTTAAAAAAATTGCTCCAATAATTAAAAATAACCAAAGCAAAAAGAACCAAAAAAATGTATTGGTAATGGACCAAGAGCCAATATGAAAAAGTATCTGTGGAGCAAGTGAAATATTTAAATCCATATTATAAAGAGTGTTGATCTGTTTGTGTCGAATCAGACTTTAAAGTTTGTTGTTTTTCAGTCAAAATTTCTTGACGATAATCAGCCATCATCTTATTTATTTTTTTGATTTTTTTAAACAAGAGAATATTAGTAACAATAAAAGCTACTAAGATGCTAATTAATAAAATCCAAGGATGGGTAGAAAAAAGTTTATCAAGTAATAATCCTAGCCCACCAAAAATAAGCAAAGGCCCTAAAATTGAACCTAAACTATACATAGCACTGGCTACTGTTATTTCTCTTATTATTTTTTTATCCATTCTATCAATATATATAAGCTAATAAAAAGTAAAAGTCAAGTTAGATTCGAAAAAGGTTTTTAGCATTTTCAAAGGTAACTTCAGCTACTTTTTCTATCTTTAAATTTTTTATCTCAGCGATTCTTTTAGCGACATACTGTACTAAAACCGGTTCATTTCTCTGTCCTCGATGTGGCTCTGGTGTCATATAAGGGGTATCGGTTTCTATCATTATTTTATCTAAAGGCATCTTGCGTATTAATTCATCCCATTGCTTACTAAAGGTAATTAGACCGGTAAAAGAAATAAATAAACCAAGGTTAAAATACTTCCAAGCTAAATCCTCGTCTCCAGAAAAGCAATGGACTACCCCCCAAGGTCTATCAGTAGGGATAATATGACCATATTCCTTCTTAAACTCTTCTAAGATACCAAGTAAATCATCATGCGCTTGACGACAATGAATAATAACAGGCAAATCAAGGCTACGTGCTAACAAAAGTTGCTCAGCAAAAACTTCTTGTTGTTTCTTTTTTGCCGCCTCAATATCTTTAGATGGATCAAGATGGTAATAATCTAAACCAATTTCACCAATTGCCACTACTTTTTCAAACTTAGCCAGCTTTTCATAACTTCCATAATCAAAATTTTCACAACGTGACCTAAAATTATATGAGTTACCCTCTTCTTGGCTATCTATTGGAATGTCTTGCAAATGAATGGGATGAAGACCTATCGCTGCATAAACACCTTTTTGGTATTTATTAGCCAAATGAAGAGCACGATTAGATGTTTTATATTCAGAACCAACTAGTATCATCCAGGTTTCATTATCTAAAGAACGACGTATCACCTCTTCGGCATCATCTTTAAAAACATTAAAATTAACATGGGCATGAGTGTCTATAAACATGAAAAAGGTTTTTTTAGACAAAAAACGCGGATTAGCGCGTTTTTGCCTAAATTTTATAATTTATTTAGAGATTTTGAGCCTCATCTTCAGAACCGCTTGAAACTGGTTCTTCATTTAAGGGTTCGCTTACTGGAGTTTCTACTTCTATAGCTGCTTCTTCTTTTTTTTCTTCATCACAATTACAATCTTTACAAGAACATTTGCAGCCAAAAAGTTTTTTTAACCATTCACACATAAATTTATTGTAAAATTAATAATAAAAGCGCTAATTTAAGCACTTTTATTATATCATTTTAAAGCCAAAAGTCAATAAATCTTAAAAATCAAGCTCTTCTAATAAACGTTGTTGTTTTTTGCTAATTCCGGCAGGAATTTTCACTATTATTTTAGTATACTGATCTCCATTCCCGCGTCCATGAAGCTTAACAATCCCTTTATCTCTTAATTTAAAAATTGTACCTGACTGAGTTCCTTCTGGAATTTTTAGTTTCACTTTTCCATGGACAGTTTCTATTTCTATCTTATCTCCCAAAATTGCTTGTTTTATACTAATTATTTCTTCAGTTTTAATATCATAATTATCACGAATAAAACGGCGATGAGAATTAACCTTTATTCTTAAATACAAATCGCCAGATTGAGCCCCTTTCTCCCCTACTTCTCCTTGCCCACTTAATCTAATTGATTCTCCATTATTAATACCAGCTGGGATACGGACTTTTATCTTTACGTTATCACGAGAGATGCCGCTACCACCACATTTTGTACATTTTTTACTATACTTCCTTCCTTCACCGCCACAAGTAGGACAAGTTTCAATTTTAGAACCCGGTTCAGCTCCTTGCCCGCTACAATGCTTACAAACAACATTTTTAGTAAAACTAATTTCTTTTTCTAAACCAAAAGCTGCTTCTAAAAAATCTAGATTTAAAGACATTTCTAAATCTCGACCTCGTTTTTGTCTTGTTTGAGACGATCTCTGCCTATCACCACCAAAGCCAAAAATATCACCAAAGCCGCCAAAAAGATCACCTAAATCTTCAAAATCAACATTAAACCCACCACCCTGAAAGCCACCGAAACCTTGGCCATTAAATCCATTCCAATTAGCGCCACCGCCATTTTCAAAAGCAGCCGATCCAAATTGGTCATAGCGTTTACGTTTTTCCGCATTACCTAAAACCTGATAAGCCTCATTTAACTCCTTAAATTTCTCAGCATCACCCCCCTTATCCGGATGATGTTCGTGAGCTTTTTTGCGAAAGGCTGTTTTTATTTCCTCGGCTGAGGCGCTTTTAGAAACACCTAATAAATCGTAATAATCTTTAGACATAATTTTTTATTCTATAACTCGCCCCTTAACAATCTAAGAGGCGAGCTAAGAGCAAATAATTAATTTAATTATTTCTTTTCTTCTTCTACTTCCCCTTCAACAACATCGTCTTTCTTTTCTGTCTCAGCTTCTTGATTTTCAGCCCCAGGGGTTGTTTGCGCACCTGGTTGCTGCTGATACATAGCAGCGCCAATTTTTTGGGCCAAAGTATTTATTTCTTCCATTTTCTTTTTCATTTCCTCAACATTACCGGCTTCTTTTGCCTTTTTAAGTTCTTCTGTTTTTTCTTCTAATTCCTTCTTCTCTTCTGGTTTCATTTTATCTCCAGATTCCTTTAACATTTTTTCCATAGTAAAAACAACAGAGTCAGCCTGATTTTTTATTTCTACTTCTTCTTTTTTCTTTTTATCTTCTTCAGAATGCATTTCTGCTTCCTTTTTCATCTTTTCAATTTCCTCCTTAGATAAACCAGAAGAAGCAGTGATGGTTATTTTCTGTTGTTTGTTAGTTGCTTTATCAGTTGCAGAAACATTTAAAATACCATTAGCATCTAAATCAAACTTAACCTCAACTTGAGGAACGCCTCGTGGAGCAGAAGGAATTCCGTCTAGGGTAAAGTGCCCCAAAGTTTTATTATCACTAGCCATAGGACGTTCTCCCTGAACAATATGTATCTCAACGGCTGTCTGACCATCAGCGGCAGTGGAAAATACTTGAGATTTGGAAGTTGGAATAGTAGTATTTCT
>CAZFUP010000003.1:0-45496 GCA_964522055.1 uncultured Gammaproteobacteria bacterium | reverse complement strand
AAATTCCACAAATAATGGATGCGGAGAAAGTGGCCGAGAAATATATTCGGGATGGAATTGTACACCGATGAAGAAAGGATGATTTTTTATTTCCACTGCTTCAACTATTTCCCCATTTGGCGAGGTTCCTGCTACGATTAAACCAAGTTTTTCAAAAATATCCCTATAATCATTATTAAATTCATAACGATGGCGATGACGCTCTTCAATTGTTTTGTACTTACTAAACTTCCCATAAGCCTTAGCTAGATTAGTGTTAGGTGCTATCTTGCAAGGCCAAGCCCCAAGTCGAATAGTTCCGCCATAACCTTTTTCAGCTATTAGTTTTTCCTGCCCAGGCATAATATGAATAACTGGATTTTTTGTTTTAGAATTAATTTCAGCCGAATTAGCATCTTTAAGGCCAGCCACATTACGAGCAAATTCAATCACTGCCATTTGCATACCATAGCAAAGACCAAAATAAGGTAATTTATTTTCCCGACAATACTTAATTGCTTTTATCTTCCCTTCTGAACCGCGTGAACCCCAGCCTTGCGGGACAATAACGCCATCCATTTTCTTTAATATCTGCGCACCTTTTTTCTCCAACTCCTCCGCTCCCAACCAATGCAATTTAGTCTTTACATGATTAAAGGCGGAGGCATGCTTGACTGCTTCAATTACTGAAATATAGGAATCACTAAAGTTAAAATCGCCACTGGAAAAATATTTACCAACAATCCCAACATTAATTTCTGGACTTTTAGTTTTAGAAGCTAAAACCATTTTTTTCCAAGCTAAATTAGCATCTTTTTTCTTTTTATCGGGTAAAGAAAATTTTTCTAAAATTATTTTTCCTAAATTATCTTTTTCAAAATTTAAAGGAATATCATAGATAGAATCAACATCAGGAGCACAGATAACTGCTTCTAGTGGCACATTACAATTTATGGACAATTTTTCCCGACGTATCATATCAATTGGCTTTTCACTACGAGCAATAATGAAATCGGGCTGTATTCCAGCTGATTGTAAATTACGAACAGCGTGTTGAGTTGGCTTAGTCTTCATCTCTCCTATTTTATTAGGAATTGGCAGATATGAAACCATTACAAAAAGAACATCTTTAGGGGCAAATAATTTCATTACCCGAGCTGCTTCTAAAAATAAAAGGTTTTCATATTCTCCGACAGTTCCGCCTACTTCTATTATCATTATTTCTGCCTGAGTCTTTTCTACAGCTTTTTCAATCCGACTCCTTATCTCCTGTGGAATATGTGGAACTACTTGAACGCATTTTCCTTTATATTCTAAATTTCTTTCCCGAGCGATAACAGTTTGATATATACGGCCAGTAGTCATGTAATTATCTTTATATATATCTCGCCCTAAAAATCTTTCATAGTTACCAATATCTTGATCAGTTTCATCCCCATCAGCTGTTACAAAAACCTCACCATGCTCAACTGGATTCATGGTTCCGGCATCAACGTTAATATATGGATCCATTTTAATAGCGCTAACCCTATAACCATGTGCTTGTAGAATTTGGCCGATTGAAGCAGTTGTTACACCCTTCCCTACACCAGACATTACTCCGCCAACAACAAAAATAAATTTAGGAGTAACTTTTGAGTTAATCATCTTTTTTTCTTTTTTTGAAATAGACATAATGATTATAAAGTTAAAAGGCAGTCCCTTGTGGGGAATGCCTTTTATTTTAATTTATTATTTTTTAGGGTCTTTGAGTATTTCTAGAGCCTTATCAAGTTGTGGATCAAGATTGCTATTTATATCATCAACGGTTAATTCTACAAGAACATCTGGCGATATTCCTTTTTCGTTAATAAAGTCACCAGCCGGAGTAAGCCATTTAGCAACTGTCACTTTCAAAGAAGAACCATCGCTTAAACTTTGTAAAGACTGAACAGAGCCTTTGCCAAAAGTTTGTTCGCCAACTAAAGTTGCCTTTTTATAATCACGCAAAGCTCCAGCGACAATTTCTGAAGCTGAAGCACTGCCAGTATTTATTAAAACCACTGTTTTATAATCTTTTAAACGGGCTAATCCTCTAGCTGGATACTCACTGCGTCTATTCTCACCAAACTGCTCAGCTACTATCGGCCCTTCTTCTATCCACTCCGACGCTAAAGAAACTGAGGTATCTAAATAACCACCAGGATTATTTCTTAAATCAAGAACTATTCCCTTGGGTTTCTTTTCTAATATTTCATCAACCGCCTGATTAAACAAAAATAAAGTATCGTCATTAAAATTGCTTAATTTAAGAATATATATCCCATCACGCATTTCTGTCTTTAAAGATTTAACCACAATAACATCGCGAGTAATTGTTATTTCTTTAGCCCCTTCATTAGCCTCGCGAATAACAGTTAAAACAACATCAGTTCCCTTCTCGCCGCGTATTTTCTTAACCGCTTCATCAACAGTTAGTCCCATAGTTGGCTCACCATTTATCGCATAAACTTTATCACCAGCTAAAATACCAGCTTTTTGTGCAGGCATGCCTTCAAGTGGAGCAATAATGGTAATAATATCATTTCGCATACCAACTTCAGCGCCAATGCCTTCAAATGTTCCAGCCATATCATCAGCAAACTCCTTGGCTGCTTCTGGATCCATAAAAACTGTATACGGATCATTTACTGATTGAGCCAGGCCCTTTAAAGAGCCGTAGAATAAATCTCTATCCTTAATTTTATTTTTATCAACGTGGCCCTGTTTTATAGCATCCCAAACCTCAAAATACATATTAGCATCAAAAGTTTCTTTAGGATTATCACCGTTTAAAATAAATTGTTTAGCTTCTTCAGAATAAGCAATTGCTTTAAATATATTAGTCGAAGCACTGTTTTTTTGACGACCAGAATAGAAGCCAACAAAAAAAGCCCCCACTAAAATAAGTATTAAAATTATCCCAGGGATAAATTTCTTTAATTCTTTTTTATGTAATTTTATATTCATAAATAAATATTAAAACTTTAAGATCGTATCAAAATAGGCTTATCAACATCACATAAATTTACTATACGTGAAGCAGATGTGTTTTGATTCTTCCCAGCGTCTATTATTAAATCTGGCTTATCTTTTTCTTTTTTAAACGATAAATTAGAAACATCGTTTATAGGACTTTTACCAGCTATATTAAAACTAGTGGAGATGATAGGAAAACCAACATCTTCTATTATCTTAATCAAAAATTTTCTTTTAGGCAAACGCAGAGCTAGAGTATTAATATTACTTAACTTTTCAAAAGAAAGATGTTTTCGACTTTTTAAAATAAAAGTGTGTGGCCGATTTTTCTTTAACCAAATATCTTCTAAAATTTTCGCTTGACGCTTGGAAATAAAGGCATATTTTTTTGCCATTTTTAAACTACTTACCAAAACCAAAAGAGATTTGTTTAAATTTCTCTTTTTTAAACGATATATTCTTTTAACAGCTTTTATATCGCTTGCTAAACAACTTAAGCCGTAAATAGTATCCGTTGGCAAAACCACGACCTGACCGCTCTTTAGGGAGTGGCTAATTGAAATAATGGCCGAACTAGCCGGCCTTCTTGAATTTATTCTCAAAAAATTCATTAAGTTAAAATTAAAATTTTCTGCTAAAACAATTCTTTTAAAGTCTTAAAAAAATCTGGTAAAAGTGGCAAGAAAATGTTTACAACTTTTAGTAAAATAGGGGTAACAAAAGAAGCGTCCATTATGTCCTTAAGCCCAAACAAATTTCCAGCAGAAACATAATGAGAAATAATAAAGATAATCAAACCTAGAAATAAAGCGCCTTCTAAAAAACCAATAACCCCGCCAGCTAAATTGTTAATATATTTACTTCCGGGAATAAAAGCAATTAGATGAAAAATTTTCTCTAAAAGTTTTATAAAAATATCAACTAGATAAGTAGCAATAATAAAAATAACAATAAAAGCTATAATCTTACCAACAAATTCATTGCCAGTGATATTAAATTTATCTTGTGCCCAAAGAAAAATTTGAACATGAAAATTGCTGGCAATATAAACACCAGCAAACAAACCAAGAATACGCCCTAGTAAACGAATTAATCCTTTAGCCAACCCGTTTATGATAAAGCCAGCTAAAATAATAAGCAGGCTAATGTCAAAAATAGACATAAATTTAATATTATTTATTTTGTCTTATTAAAACAACAAACTCCCCTTTTAAATTATTAGGATCGGACAATATTTTTTTTAAAATCTCCTCTATTCTGCCTTGATAAAAAGTTTCATGTAATTTGGTAATCTCGCGAACCAATGATATTTCTAATTCTTCTTTACTATCTAAAATTAATAATTCTTGCAAAAATTTAACAATCCTGTGTTTTGATTCATAAACAACAACCGGATAAGAACTATTTAATATCTCTTTCAAAAAAGTTTGTCTGCCCTTTTTATGCGGAGGAAAACCAAGAAATAAAAATCTATCAAAACCGACTCCAGAAACAGCTACTGCTCCCAGCAAAGCCGAAGCACCTGGCAAACTAAAAATCTCCAATTCGCCTTTTAACTCATGACGTAAAATAGAGATAAGCTTACCACCTGGATCAGAGAGTCCTGGCGTTCCAGCGTCACTTACTAAAGCTAAGTTTTTTCCAGCCCGCAAAAGACTAATAATTCTATCAACTTTTAAATTATCAGAGTGCTGATGATAAGAAATGGTTGGAGTTTTAATTTGATAATGATCTAAAAGTTTTTTTGTTACTCTAGTGTCTTCACAAAGAATAAAGTCAACTTCTTTTAAAATACGCAAAGCTCGAAAACTCAAGTCTTCTAAATTACCAATTGGAGTAGCAACAACATATAAATTAGCCATAAATTATTCCATGTTTTCCCTTCTTTCTCTAACATATTTAGTCCAATCATCAGCAATTTCTACTAAAATTTTGAAAGGCGCCTCTAAAATAAAATCAAAGATAAAGATAAAAACATTAAGTTTAGAAAAACCCCGAGAAAGCCATTTGCCAGCTATAATTATTGGCATGTAAAACAGATCTATTAGAAAAGTAAGGATATTCTCTTTTCTTTCCACGATAATTAACTCTTTCACCCCTTTGGTAACAACTATGCTGAAGAAACTAACAAAAGCCAAGAAGAAAAGGAAAATAATAATACTAACCCAATTAAAATTTATTAAATTCAAAAGCCAAATAACAAAATAAATAGAAGCAATAAAAGATGAAAAGTATATCAAGCCAAAAACAATAGAAGAAAAAGATTTTCTCTTTATCGGCTTTCTTAAAACAAGCGCCTGTTTCTTTTCTTGACCAATAAAAGAAATTTCTTTTATGCCATTTATTATCTTATCTGTGTTATTTCCCTTTGGAGTCTTGGTCATTAGCACTATAAAAAATAATAGAATGGCCGGAAAAGCGATATTAATAGCTAAAGATATAGGATTAACTGCTTCCCCAAACCATTTTACTGCCGGTAATTCAATAGCAATAACAAAGATAGACTTAGTCAAAAATATATAAATAATACTACGAATAGCAGCTCGCCATAATCTTGATTTCGCCTTTTTATATCTCTGCGTGCAAACTTTACGTAAATTAGCAATAAAAATCTTCTCACTTTTTTGTAGCTCACTATAAACTTTAACTGGATCACTTTCAATTGCTTCTGTTAAAACAGAAAAATAAAGAGAATAAACACGGGCAATCTTATCTACTTGTCTAATTAAAGGATGGTTTAACTGATTCTTTATAGAATTTCTTAAAACAGAAATTTGCTCAGCTATTTTCTTTATCTTTTCTTCCTCTGCCGAATTTAATTTTTTCTCATTCCCTAATTTTAACCAATCGCCATAATAATATTTAAATAACACAAAACTCAAAGCCTCTTCATCAAGTTTTAAATAAGTACGGCCTATACTTAAATAAATTTGGATAGACAAATCATCTTGATAAGGAAGATTATCTGGCAAGGCGATATTTTTTGATAAAATATCAAATAAATTATTTACAACTGTTTGTTTTATTCTATTGGGAGCTAAATTTTCTTCAATTTCACAAGCAGCCATGGTCAGTATCCAATTATTTAATTCATTTTTTTCTTCAATTAAATCTTTAGCTTTTTTAATATCCGTCTTTAAAGTCAAAGAAAAGTTTATCTTTTCAGAAATACTATCTTTTAAATAAATATATTTTTCCAGTAATAAAGAAATTTCTTTTATTTTCACTTCTGGAATCTTATTGTTCGGCAAATAGCCAGCTCGAATTAATTCGGTTAAAAGATGAGTAGATAAACCTTCACTATCAAAGTCTTTAACCACACCCTCTATTATTACCTGGCGACGTAAAATACGAGAGATGGCGTTTTTACGTAAAAGATGCTCTTCATCATATTGAACAGCATTGCGTATTTTTTCATAAAAAAAAGCTACCTTAGAAATAAGGCTAGAAACTTTTATTTTAGGAATATCATCATCAATTTCTTCCTTTTTATTCTGTTCACTAAAAATTACCTGAAAAAGCTTTTTGGCACTTTCATTTATTTCGGCCGGAATAGCTTCTTCTTGTTTTTTCATTAAATTAGGACTAACCATAGAAAATAATAAAATTCTTCTTTAAATTTCAAATTTATTGTAGCTTTTTTGGACTAAAAAAGCAACCTAAAAACAATTTATAAAACCCTTGACACGAGCTGGCATATTTTGTATTATTATCTTAGATGAAAATATGGCCGAAAGGTCATTTTTAAATACGAATTTTAGCCAATATGAGCAAACTAACAAATTACGTCAAGGAATCAATTTTGGAAATGAAGAAGGTAACTTGGCCAACTAAAAAAGAAGTAAAAAATTATACTATTTTAGTAATTGGTATAAGCATTGCTGTTGCCCTTTTTCTTGGTCTTTGGGACCTTGTTTTTACAGCTGGCTTCCAATTTTTAATCAGTAAATAAAACTGAATTTTTATTTAAAATTAGATAAAAAATAGCTTATTGCCCAGTAATAAGCAATTAAAATTTCAAAAATATGGCCAAACAACTATTAAACCAGGGCCGACGCTGGTACGTCATCCACACCTACTCCGGATATGAAGAAAATGTGGCTCAAAATCTTAAACAAAGAGTTGAATCTTTAGACATGGAAGATAAGATTTTCAACATCTTAATTCCAACTGAAAAGAAAATTAAAATCAAAAATGGCAAAAGAAAGGTAGTGGAAGAAAAAATCTTTCCTGGATATATTTTAGTAGAAATGTCTGTTACTGATGAATCTTGGTATATAGTTCGAAATACTCCTAATGTCACTGGTTTTATCGGCACAGGCACTATTCCAACCCCTATTGGCGAAGAAGAGGTTAAAGCATTGCAGAAAAGAATGGGAGTTGAAGATCCTAAATTCCAAATTGATGTTGTTGAAGGTAGTCCGGTAAAAATTAACGAAGGACCATTTAAGAATATGGAAGGAAAAGTAACGGCAATTGATGAGGCGCGTGGTAAGGTAAAAGTCTCTGTTTCCCTTTTTGGAAGAGAAACTCCGGTTGAACTTGATTTTTTACAAATCAAAAAGATCTAAAAGAAAAAGAGCGATGCTTCTGCGCTCCAAATAATTTATAATAATATGGCAAAGAAAATAAAAACAAAAATAAAATTACAAATTGCTGGCGGACAAGCTAATCCAGCTCCTCCAGTCGGTCCCGCTTTAGGCCAACACGGTCTAAACATTGCTGAATTCTGTAAAGACTTTAACGACAAAACAAAAGATAAGATGGGAGACGTTGTTCCTGTGGAAATAATTGTTTACGAAGATAGAAGTTATTCTTTTATCGTCAAGACTTCCCCGGCAGCAGAAATGATAAAAAAAGCAGCTGGTATTAAAAAAGGGTCTGGTAAACCATTAACTGAAAAAATTGGCTCAATCACCGAAGCTCAATTAGAAGAAATTGCTAAAAACAAGCTAGTTGACCTAAGCGCTAACGATATTGAGGCAGCTAAGAAAATAATTGCTGGAACGGCTAGACAAATGGGAGTAGAAATTAAATAATAATTTAATAATTGTGGGAGTCTATTTAAGACGCTAAACCACGAAAAAATAATATGGCTAAAAAAGAACCTGCTTTGGAAAAAGCAAAAAAAACAAATAAAAAACAAACAGAAAAACCAAAAGTGAAAAAAGCTAATTATTCAACTATTTATGATCGCTTCAAGTCCTATCCGGTTTCTGAGGCTTTAGAGATAGTTAAAAAATTAGATAAAACTAAATTTGATGCTTCTGTTGAAGTTCACTTTCGCTTGGGTATTAATACTAAAAAAGGAGATCAACAAGTTCGTGGTGCAGTTAGCTTGCCTCATGGAACTGGCAAAACTATTAAGATTGCTGCTTTTGTTTCTTCAGAAAACGAAAAAGGAGCTAAAGAAGCTGGAGCTGATTATGCTGGCGGAGAAGATTTAGTAGCAGAAATAAAAAAGACTGAAAAAACTGATTTTCAAGTTGCTATTGCTGAACCAGCTATGATGAAAAATTTAGCAGTTATTGCTAAAATACTTGGAACACGCGGCTTAATGCCTTCTCCTAAAAATGATACTGTAACTACTAATCCTATTAAAACTATAGAAGAATTAAAGAAAGGTAAAATTAGTTTTAAAAATGATGATACCGCCAATGTTCATGCTGTAATTGGAAAAATAAGTTTTGATAATCAAAAACTACTAGAAAATTATAATGCTCTTCTTGAAACAATTAGAAAGTCTAAACCGGCTGCTTCCAAAGGAACGTTTATAAAAAATATCAGCATTTCCTCTTCAATGAGCGCAGGTGTTAAAATAGAGTTATAGATACTTATCTTAAAAAAACGGGCCTGAAAAGGCCTGTTTTTTGTTATTAATTCCCCCTATTGACTAATGGTAATAATTAGGATATAATTGTTTTCAGGTAAGCTATTTTAAAAATAAAGGCGGCCCAAAACCGCTTTTTATTTAAAATAAGGTCGTCTTACGTTTTATTAAAAAGTGTAAACAAGCAAACAAAATGAAAAAGTTATTTGTTGGCGGATTGTCTTTCAAGACAACTGAACAAGGTTTAGCTGAAGCTTTCTCAAAAGCCGGCACCGTTCTTTCCGCTGTTATCATTTCCGATCGTTTAACTCATCGCTCTAAAGGCTTTGGTTTCGTAGAAATGGAAAATGATGCTGACGCTGACGCTGCAATCGAAATGTACAACGAAAAGGAATTAGACGGACGCAGAGTCGTTGTTAATGAAGCTCGTCCTCTAGAAAAAAGATTTTAATTGATTTTTTTATCCTCTAGATATAGCAAAACACTCCCCTTACGGGGAGTGTTTTTATTTCTTCACTGAAGATTTTTTCTTACTTACTTTCTCAACCTTTTTCTTCTTGCCAAATTCTGGTTCTATTACTTGATTCTTCTCATAATCAGTAATTGCTTTCTTAAGACCAGAAATAGCCATTACTGAGCAGTGTACTTTCTGATGAGGTAAACCGCCCAAATCAGTTACTATTTTTTCCCACTTATATTTTTTAGCCTCCTCTATTGTCATCCCCTTCACTTTTTCTGTTAGCACTGAGGCGGTAGCAATGTTAGAAGCACAGCCGAAAGATAAAAACTTTACATCTTTTATCTTCCCTTTTTGCACTTTTATAAAAAAATCAAGCTGATCACCACAAACCATATTACCAATTTGCGCATAACCATCAGGATTTTTTATTTCACCAACATTCTGGGGATGCAAAAAATGTTTCATTGTTTTTTTAGTATAATTAAGAGCCATATAATTTTTTATTATTTAATAGGACTAAACTTTCTTAAACGAGCAACTGTATCTTTAAGACATTTAACAGTATAATCTATTTCTTTCTTTGTTGTTTGTCTGCCTAAAGAAAAACGAATATTGCTATTTAATTTATTATCATTTAAGCCAATAGCCTTTAAAACATATGAAGAATGCAGGTTAGAAGCTGAACAAGCCGAACCGGTAGAAACATAAACACCTTTATAGGACATATCCATTAAAATAGCTTCCCCTTCAATTGAGGAAAACATGATATTTAAATTAGCTGGAACCCGATTTCTCATAGAGCCATTTAAATGAACATCTTTTATTTCAGTCTTTATTTTTTTCCAAAGATAGTCACGAAGAAACTTAACTTTCTTTAAATAAACAGTTCTCTCTTTATAGGCCAACTCTAAAGCTGCTTCAAAACCAATAATCCCGGGAACGTTATAAGTACCGGAACGTAAACCACCTTCCTGTTCTCCGCCATGTATTAATGGCTTTATCTTTATTCCCTTTTTAACATAAGCTAAACCCACTCCTTTTGGACCATGAAACTTATGGGCTGATAGGCTTAAAAGATCAATACCCATTTTCTCAATATTTAGCTTTAAATATGGAACAGCCTGAACGGCATCAGTGTGAAAATAGGCACCAAAACGATGAGTTATTTCTGATAATTTAGCAATATCATTAATAGTACCTATTTCATTATTAACAGTCATGATAGAAACTAAAATAGTTTTATCATCCAATACTTTCTCCAGAGCTTCAGGAGTAACAATTCCATCTTCATTTACCGAAACTTCTTCAAACACAAAACCATTGCGAGCAAGTTCTTTAGCGGCTTCGCGCACACAAGGATGTTCAATATTGGAGGTGATAATCTTATTACGTTTACCAGAATTAGCCAAGACTACTCCTTTGATAATAAAATTATTAGATTCACTAGCACCAGAGGTAAAAATAATACTTTCACTTTTTCCTCCTATTATCTTAGCGATATTCTCTCTTGCCCGAGAAATAGCTATAAACGATTCTTGACCTAATTGATGTATAGAAGAAGGATTACCATATTCTAAGTTAAAATAAGGCTTCATTTTGTTTAAAACTCGAGTATCAAGAGGTGTTGTAGCAGCATTATCTAAATAAGCACGCATATATTTATTTAAGCAACTCTATGCTGTCTATTACAACATCAGCTAGTGGTCTATCGTTTATGCCAGTTTCAGCCGCTTCTATTCTTTTAACTATTTCCATACCAGCAACTACTTGCCCAAAATTAGTATGCTTTCCATCTAACCAAGGGGTTTCTGGTATAGTGACAATAAAAAATTGAGAACCATTAGTATTAAGCCCAGCATTAGCCATTGCCAAACTACCAAGAACCAATTTCTTATCATTAATTTCATCTTGAAAGCGGTAATCTGGTCCACCTGTTCCCCAGTAACGAGGATCACCGTCACGACTTAAAGGATCGCCTCCTTGTATCATAAAGTCTTTTATTATCCGATGAAACTTAGTGCCGTTATAAAAGCCAGATTTAGCTAAATACAAAAAATTATTAACAGTAATTGGGGATTCGTCAGTAAATAATTTAACTGTAATATCTCCTAAATTAGTTTTAATAACTGCTTGGGAATATTCTGAAGTTAAGTCTGGCTGTTTATCTGGACTTAAAATTTCATTACTTGTTTCTTCAATCTTATTTTCTTCTATCATATTATTTTCATTATTTTTTATTATATTATTAACTTTTATTTCATTTTCTGTTTCTTTGTTTGTTGACACAACTTCACTTTCTATATTTTGATTACCAAGCTCTTCTAAACCTAGTGGTTCTTCGTTTATAGCCGGCTTAGAACTACAAGCTGACAGAACAAAAGGTATAAAAAGTAGTGTAAAAAAAAGAATATTTTTTTTCATATATTTATTTAAACTTTATAGTTTTTTTTAATTTGTCTATCATCTTCTTCTCTTTTTTGGACAATAACCTCTTTAGCTTTTTCTCTTAGCTCCTCAAGATTAAATTTATCAAGCTCGCCCGCCCTTTTCTTGAGCCAAGAAATTTTATTAAGCGAAGGATCTTCAATGACTTCAGCTAACAAGACGTCAAGAAGAGCTCCTATTTTCGGGCTTGGTTCCATTTTCAAAGAAGACATTATATCATTGCCATTTATTTTCAACATTTTTACCGAAACTGGATCATTTTGCACCTTTTCCATCATATACTGCAAATGACGCAATTTATATGGCATGGCTTTTGGTGTTCCTGAGCCAAGACGGTCGGCAACACGTAGATCAATTAAATCTTGTAGATTTTCCTTGCCAACCTTGGCGATTAGCCGCCTGACGGAAGCAGCGCTCACCTCTCCGACATTATAATAGAACATGTGATTTTTAACAAGATTAACAACTTGCGCCTGATCAACAGCTGAAAATTTAAGCCGAGCCATAATCTTAGCAACCATTCTTGCTCCTAAATACTCATGATTATAGAAAGTAGCAATACCATCTATTATTTTTCTAGTTTTCGGCTTAGCAACATCATGAAGCAGGGCAGCTAAACGTACTTGCCATTTAGCACTAGGACAATACTTTAAGGTTAAAATATTATGTTTAAAAACAGGATAAATATGATGCCTGTCTTGTTTTACCAAAACACCCTGCTCTAATTCTGGTAAAATATATTGTAAAAGCTTGCATTCATGAAGAAGACTAACACCTTCATAGGCGCGTTCAGATTTTAATATTTTTATAAACTCATCTCTTATCCTTTCTTTGGAAACAAATTTTAAGCTACCTGCCAACTTAACTATTGCGCGTTGCGTCTTTGGCTCTAATTCAAAGCCAAGTTGAGAGTGAAAACGAATAGCTCTTAACATTCTCAAAGCGTCTTCTTTAAAACGGTCAACTGGTTCGCCCACGGCTCTAATTATTTTAAGTTTTAAATCTTTTCGCCCTCCAAAAAGATCAATAATTTCCTCTGGTTTTTCTGGATCAAGTGCTAAAGCATTAATGGTGAAATCACGTCTCTCCAAATCTTTATCTATTTGTTTTTCAAACACAATCGCATCGGGATGACGACGATCCGAATAACCCTGCTCGCTTCGATAAGTAGTTATTTCAACAACATCTAAAACATCTCCTTTATCTTGTTTTGAAGAAACATTTTTTCTAATAGGTAATAAAATAGTACCGAAATCATTTTCGTATCTAGCATCAGAGAAGATAGACATTATTTCCTCAGGACGAGCATTGGTTGTTATATCCCAATCATTAGGAATTTTTTCCATTAAAATATCTCGAACACAACCACCAACTATATAAGCTTCAAAGCCGGCTGCTTTTATCTCTTGTGTTACTTTTTTTATATAAACAGGAATCATAATTATTTATTAATTTTCGGCTTAGTAGTTTTTAAAATTGATCCAGAGGTTTTTTTATATTTTGTTTTAAAAAGCTTATCTTCTAATTTCTCTTCTTTAACAAAATTATAATAAGCGAGCATTTCTTTATTCTCATGCGCCCTGCGTAGCGGTCTATTTTTATCAATTTTATACAATCCTTCACATCTTTTTTTTAAAATATCTTTAGTGTTTGGCATAGGTTGCCCACCGCCGCCCAAACATCCACCAGGACAAGACATTACTTCTATATAATGATATTTTTTAAATCTTGGCAATACTTTATCAATATTACCAATCCCATTAACTACCCCCACTCTTATCTTTTTTCCTTCTAAAACAATAGAAGCCTCTTTAAAACCTTTTAATCCTCTCACTTCATTAAATTCCAAGCGTCCACCTTTATCTCCTTTTTCACCTAAAAGATTACTAGCCGTTCTTAGAGCTGATTCCATAACTCCGCCAGAAGCACCATAAATCGCCGCTGCGCCTGAACCGGAATTAAAGAGCTTATCACTATTTGTATCTTTTAAATTAGGAAAATCTATTTTGTTTTTTTTAAATAAATAAGCAATTTCCCTAGTAGTTAAAACGATGTCTACTAGTGAATTAAATTCTTTTCGGCTAGCTTCATATTTCTTGGCCGTGCAAGGAACAATAGAAACTAAAACTATATCCTTTTCTTTTACTTTATGCTTTTTCGCCCAATAAGATTTTATAGCTCCAGCTAAATGCATTTGCGGTGAACGAGCTGAAGTTAGATAAGGAATAAGATCTGGTTGATAAAATTCAACATAAGCAACCCAGGCCGGACAACAAGAAGAAAACATTGGAAATAGCGCTTTTTTATCTTTTATTTTCTCTACTAGCTCTTCCGCTTCAACCATGGTGGTAATATCAGCCCCAAAATTAATATCAAAAACACTTTTACATCCCATTTTTTTTAAAGCTGTCACTATCTTCCCTTCACAATTTTCACCATAAGGCATACCAAATTCTTCTCCTAAAGAAACTCTAACCGAAGGCGCAAATTGAGCAACAACAATTTTATTTTTATCACCTAAAGCTTTTTCTAGTTTATCTCCATGATACTGTTCCTGAGCAGCTGCTACTGGACAGTGCAAAGAACATTGACCACAATAAATACAAGCTTTATTTTTATCTTTTACCGGCACCACCTCTTGATCTATACCCTTGCCAGTTAATTTTAAATAACCAATCTTTTGAATAGTAGAACAGGCTTCTATGCAATTGCGACAATCTATACATTGACTACTGTCAATTTCAACCGCATTGGCAAATTTATATACTTTACGCTTGGCTTTACGAGGAGAAAAACGATTTATTTTTACCTTATATTTAGCGGCTAATTTAAGTAATTCGCAATCAAAACGAAAAGTGCAAGTTGCGCACTTTATATCATGTTCAGCAAAAATTAATTCTAGGTTAAGCAAACGAGCTCTAGCGACTCTTTCTGTGTCTGTAAAAATTTCCATACCATCTTCAACTAAAGTTGAGCAAGCTGTTGCTAAATTTTTCCATCCCTTAATTTCTACAACACAAATACGACAATTTGCTTGAACTTTAAGATCAGGATGATGGCACAGAGTGGGAATAGTAATTCCATTTTCACTTGCAATGTCTAAAATGGTCTGCCCTTTTTGCCAATTTACTTTTTTATTATTTATTCTTACCGACATGTATTTAAATTCAAATTATTAAATCTTTTTTCTCAGTATATTAGCAAAATAACTACGAATCGGAATAGAAACAGATCGCCCTAAATAGCAAAAACTATTTTCATCTAAAGCATTTAGAATATCAGAAAACAATTCTTCATCAAATTTTTTTTCACTTAACATTTCAAATATTCTATAAGTTCCCTCTCGACAAATAGTACATTGTCCGCAACTTTGCTCTTTAAAAAATCCAAGCCAATAACGCAGTAATTTATCATGGTCTGTTTTTAAAAAATCATAAACCATAATAGAGCCTAGGCCGCTAACTGGCCTATCTAGTTGGCTATAATGCAAAACCTCTCCAGAGGCACCACCGCCAACCTGAACAAAAAACTTAAAAGACGGCATATTCCCAGTTTTTTCTAGTATTTCTCTAATAGTTAATGATTCTGGCAAAAGATAAACACCCCGACGACGGACAGCTCCAGTTAGAGTATAAAACCTCTCGTGGCGATATTTATTTCGTGCAACCAGGCTGATATTATAAAAAGTCTCTGTATTATTTATAAGTGTTGGCTTGCCAAATAAACCGGAAGAATTAGGATAGGGTGGCTTTAGGCGCGGTTCTATTTTTTTACCCTCAATTAAATTTAAAAGGGCGGTTTCTTCTCCACTTATATAGGTAAGATCTAAAGGCTTAACAACAAAAACAAACTTCTTTATTAAAGAAGAGTATTTTTTTAAAGATAAAACTTTTTTTATCCCAGATGAATACTTCTGATAATATTCTTTATTAAGAAAAAAATAAATATTTTTTATCTTTTCTTTTCCTAAAAATTCATCCGCTAAAAAAAGACCATGCACAAGCTCTTCTGGGTAATGATTAAGAATGTAGCCGTCTTTATCAACTCCTGGTTCTCCTTCAGCTCCATTTAAAATAATATAACCTGTTTTTTGACCACGTAAAGATTTTTTTACCATTAACCACTTTGAAGCTACCGGAAAAGAAGCTCCTCCTCTTCCGACAAGATTAGCTTCACTTATTTTTTCAATAATACTCTCTTTTTTCGGCATACCCAAATCAAAGAAAATTTATTTAATAAATTTACGTAAATAAACAGTTAAATCAACTAGACGATTTGAATATCCCCATTCGTTGTCATACCAAGCGATTACTTTCAGCAAATCTCCGGAAACTAAGGCAGTCGATTTTAAATCAACAATTGCGCTATGAGAATTGCCAACAATATCACTAGAAACAAGCTCTTCTTCGCTCGCCTCCAGTATTCCTTTTAATTTTCCTTTAGACGCTTTTACAAATTCCTTATTAACATCTTCAAGAGTTGTTCTCTTTTTTAAAAGATAAGTAACATCACATAAAGAACCAACTGGGACAGGCACTCTTAGAGACATACCATCAAAATTATTCTTTAAGGAAGGAATTGCTTCGGTAACAGCAATAGCTGCTCCGGTTGTCGTTGGTACTATATTTAAAGCGGCTGAACGTGCTCGACGTAAATCCTTATGAGGACCATCTACTAAATTTTGATCAGCAGTATATGCATGAATAGTAGACATTAAAGCTTTTTTAATACCAAATTTATCTTTAACTACTGCCGTTACCGGCGCTAAACAATTAGTAGTACAAGAAGCACAAGACAAAACATCATCGCTTTTACTTAATTTATCTTGATTAACTCCAAGAACTATAGATTTGCACCCCTTACCAGGAGCAGAGATAATAACTTTTTTAGCACCAGCTTTAATATGCAAAGCAGCATCATCGCGACCACGAAAACGACCAGTACACTCTAAAACAACATCAACTTGTAATTTTTTCCAAGGTAAAGCCGTCGGGTCCTTTTCAGAAAAAACTGGATACTTTTTGTTTTTAATAAGCAGAGCATCTTTAATGTATTTAACTACAAAAGGATATTTGCCATAGCAAGAATCATATTGCAACAGACTAGCTAAAGTTTTAGTATCTGTTAGATCGTTAATAGCAACAACTTCTAATTCAGGATACTTTTCTAAAATTATTCTAAAAGAAGCGCGGCCAATACGGCCAAAGCCATTAATCGCTATTTTTAACTTTTTTCTTGGCATAATTTAAAAAATTAATTAATAAATACTCTGATATTATAGCATATTTAAAAAAATATAAAAAATACGTTAATGATAACGTATTTCTCTTTTTATGCTAAAAAATTATTGTTATTTTTCTTTATTTTTTTTATGATGACGATTTATATCTACCTCAATTATAACATCTCTTTCGCCTGGTTTATCAGCTGGAATTTTAACATCAACAGTCTGCTTTAATATGTGGTGTCCTATCACTACTCCTTTAATACCATCAACATTAACCTTGGCTCCTATTGGTGGTAATTTTCCAACCAAATCCTTATACCCTTCATATTCATAAGATAAACAACACATTAAGCGCCCACACATTCCAGAAATTCTTTCACTACCACGATGAACAACCTGTTGTGCTTCTGCCATTTCTGAAGTAATTGAAGAAAACTCATTTAGAAATCCACGGCAACAAAGTGGCCGTCCGCATGGTCCGCAATCACCAGTAATTTTAGCTTCATCGCGCGTACCGATTTGTGTCAATCTAATATTAACACCAAAATGAGCGGCTAAATCCTTTACTAATTCTCGAAAATCAACTCGACCGTCAGACACAAAAGCAAAATTCAAACGCCCTCCTTGGAATGAAACATGAAGATCAACTAACTTCATTGGTAGTTTATAGAAATCTATTTTGGCCTGGCAAAAATCTAGAGTTTCTTTCTTCTGCTTATAATCCATCAGAGAAGAAACGTCATCATATGTAGCCAATCGTAAAACTGGTTTTAATTCACGTGTTTCATCTATCTTTTCAGATATTTCAGAAATAGACAAAACCTTACCAAGCTCCATGCCCATTTCTGTTTCTACAACCACAAAATTGCCAACAGAAACAGGCAAATCATCAAAAGAAAAGCTATAAGACTTATCCCAGGGTGCAAATTGTACCTGTGCTTTCATCATAGATAACAATAAGCCGAAATTTCTTTCGGCTTAAATATTGTTTTTATTGAAGAGAATAACGAATAAATTTGAGAATATTTACTCCGCCAAGGATATCCTTAACTTTTTTCTTATCATCTTTTATATACTCCTGTTCAACCAAACAAACTTCACTGTAATATTTAGCTGCTTTGCCCTCTAAAATCTTTTCTATCATTGCTTCTGGTTTTCCTTCTTTTAGTAGTTGCTCTTTATAAATTTCTTTCTCTTTATTTAATTCTTCAGGATTAACATCGGCTGGCATTAAATACTTAGGGTTAGAAGCGGCTACCTGCATTGCTAAATCAATTGCCAATTCTTCTTGACCTGGTTTATCTAAAGCAACTAAAACTCCAATTTTACCGCCTAAATGAGAATAAGCAGCTACAGTTTGACCCTCTATTACGGCAAAGCGATTAAGACTCATCTTTTCACCTATAGTTCCTGATAAACTACCTAAATCTTCAGAAACGGTTCCAACTGTTAACTGAGAAGATAAAAGATCTTCTAAATTAGCTGGTTTTTTTGTTTTAACTACTTCTAAAATAGAATCAGCAAAAGCTTGAAATTTTTCATTACGAGCCACAAAGTCAGTTTCAGAATTAAGTTCTATGATATAAGCTTCAGTCTTTTCGTTATTTGTTGCTACTTTTATAACACCTTCACTAGCGTCTCTATCGGTTCTTTTAGCAGCCTTAGCAATTCCTTTTTTACGCAAAAGATCAACTGCTAAATTTAAATCATTGTTAGTTTCCTTTAGGGCCTTTTGACAATCAACCATGCCTGCGCCAGTGATTTCACGAAGTTGTTTTATTAATTCCATATTATTAAAGATTAATTATTGAACTTATTTGTTTTCCCCAGATTGAATTTTTGAATTCTGGCGACTAGCAAGAAGATTTTCTCTAATAGATGCTAAAATAACTTTAATAGTCTTAGTTGAATCATCGTTAGCAGGAATTGGATAAGTAACTTCATCTGGATTAACATTTGTATCGCAAACAGCGATTATTGGAATATTTTTTTGTTGTGCTTCCTTAATAGATGTTTCCTCTTCCTTAATATCCCAAACAAATAAAGCATCTGGGAGTTTATTTAAAGAAGTAAGACCACCTACACGCATTTCTAGTTTTTTTATTTCTCTATCAAAATCTAATCTTTCTTTTTTGGTGTATTTTTCTAATTTACCTGTTTCTTTCTTCTCAATTAAATCAAGATATTTTTTAACTGATTTTTTAACCATAGCAAAATTGGTTAAATAACCACCTAACCATTTACCAACAATATATGGCTGAGAAATTTCTTGAGCCATTTTCTTTAAAGGCTCAGAAACTTGACTCTTAGTACCAACAAAAAGAATACTCTTTCCTTCACTTACCAACTTAGACATAAACTCTAAAGCAGCTTGCATTTGCTCTTGTGTTTTTTTTAAGTCAATAATATAAATACCGTTTTTTGAAGTAAAAATAAATTTCTTCATTTTTGGATGCCAACGATTAGTACGATGGCCGAAGTGCATGCCGGCTTTTAACATGTCTTCTAGTTGTGGAATTTTTATCATATTTTTTCTTTTTTACTACTGCTCCGTTATGTAATATTTAAGTAATATTACACAAGAAATTAAAAAGGAGCATGATTATTTAATAAATAACAATAGCTTGCCTATAAAGGCAAAGCTCTGTCTTTAAAGATAGGGCAAAAAAGCTTTCTTGTCAAGCTTAAAATTACCTTTGATACAGCTCTTTTGATAAAGAATTAAAAGTCTGTACTAAAAGATTATAATTTTCAATATTACTTTTATAATCTACCAAAATACTATTATATTCATCAGCTAAAATATTGTATTCAAGCGCTAATTCATTGTACTCTCTAGTAGAGCCTACACTATAATAATAATCTAAATCTTTTTTGACTAAAGCCAATTCCTCTTCCTTTTGAGATAAAACACCTTCTAGGTTAGAAACTATACTTTCTTTTGTTTTTAGATTTTGATAAGACGTTTGCAAAAGATTTATCTTGTTAATCAAGGCGGGTATTCCTTGATAAAATTTACCGGAACTCTTTTGATAAATTTCCATCTTACCCAACTTTTGACCAGAAAAATAATCACCAATACTATTATTAGATTGAGCTTGTCCACCAGAAATGGTTTGAGGAACTATACCTGGTGGAAAATAATTTGTCATTTCAACATAACAATAACCAGAAAAATTAAAAGATTGTTCTTTTAGACAAGCAAGCCCTAAGGCGCTATGGTTTATCTCTGGAAAATCTAAAATAGCTGCACCATATCCAAGTTCTCGTAGTATAGCTACTCCTAAAAAAGTCTTATCAGAACAAACACCTTTATTTAAATACAAGGTTTCGTATGGAAAATAAGGATTGTTGTTTGTCAAAGAGCTGTCTACAACCTTATCATTAGCATACGGAATATATTGGACTAAAGCTAAGCTAAATTCCAAAAATTCATCTTCTGTAAAATTCTTTTCAACTGCTAATTTTCGTAAATTAGCAACTAATTCTTTTATTAAATAATCTTCTTTCTTAAAAGAAAAAAATAAAGAATAAAAAGCATCTCGCAGATCAGTTGGAGGATTGCTACTATAATAAGTATAGATTTTAGGAGAATTTTTATAGGAATTATAAAGCTCATCAGAAAAACTTTGAATTAACTCATAATTTTCATTTTTATATTTAAAAGAAAATTTTTGCCAATAATTACTAGCATTTTCTAAGTTATCTGTTTTTTCAATATTTAAAATTGCCTCCTCTATTAAATACAAATCAGTATTCTTTATTCCCAATGCCTTGGTGTGCATCAAATTAAAAGCATCTTTAGGGCGGCTAAGATAATATAATTTTAAATCTAAGGGATCTACATAATAGGCCTGTCCCTTATCTTCAACTTGTAACAAGATAAATCCTTTAAGCCTTGCTGGAGCACCATTTGAAAGAAAATTATTTATATCTTTATTGCTGGCCCCTAAACCCAAGGAACGCATTAAATTGAAAGCATCCTCTGGCCGGCCTAAATAAAATCTCTTATTACTCGGCGGATAGACATACCAAGCTCTTCCCTGTTCTTCAACTTGTAGAAGAATGCGACCACGTAAATCAGACGCGGCCTGAGTTGTTTTAACAACAAAAAAGAAAAAGCCAAATGATAAAAAAAGACTTAAAGAAAATAGAAATATTTTTTTTTGTAAAACAAATTTCATTTCTAAAAAATTAATCCACTAAAGTTGAGAATAAATCCTCGTGTGGCGGAGCTGGCAAATGGCTAATATCGTTAATATAAGAAATTTTTACATATCCATCCCTATCAATTACTAATTTACTTATTGAAGATTGAAATATTTCTAAAGACAAAAACCCAATAACGTCAGCATTTAAAATACCAGTAATTAAAGCTCTAATAAAATTACCATGAGAAAATAAGGCTATTTTCTTTCCCTTATTTTTTCGATAAATATCAGCTAAAGTGCGCCGAGCTATAGTTTGCATTCTATCAAGTTGCCTATCTACTTCTTTATGATTTGCCATCTTCTTTTTTCTTGATTCTTCGGTAGTGTTAAAATATTTTACTCTCACCCAGTGTGCCCAATTTATCTCATTTAAACGAGCATCAATAAAAAGCTGCCTATTTACTTTTTTTATATATAAAGCGGCGCTTTCTTGCGCTCTTTTAAGCTCACTTGAATAATCTTTATCAATTTCTAAACTAACAAGCTTTTTAGTCAAATAAGTTCTTTGTCTTATGCCATGTTTAGATAAAGGCATATTTGCCTCTCCTAAAACCTTAGCCTTATTATAATCAGGGTGGCAATGTCTAATTAAAAAAATTTCTGTATAAGGTTTTTTTGTTTTTGGCTTTATTTTGGCGTAAGGACTCTGATACATAATTTTTAAATATTTAATTCAATAAAATCCCAATTAACTAAATTTCGCAAAACAGCTTCAATAAAATCAGCCCGACGATTTTGATAATCTAAATAATAAGCATGTTCCCAAACATCTATAACAAATAGAGGTAATACTCCTTCCGTTAAAGGATTCTGAGCATTAGCTGTCTTCAAAATCTTTAAAGAAGATTCATCTTTTACCAGCCAAGCCCAACCACTACCAAATTGCCCTAAAGCAGCTGCTTTAAATTCGGAAAAGAAATTTTCCAAACTACCAAAAGAACCATCTATCATCTTTTTAGTTTTTTCTCCTATCATCATCTCCTTTGATGATTCCTTTAAGCTACGCCAAAAAAAATCATGATTATATACTTGAGCAGCATTATTAAAAATAGCTATTTGCTCTTTATTATCAGCAGTTTTCTTTATCATTTCTTCTAGAGTCTTATTTTCTAATTCACTGCCAGCAATAAGCTTATTTAGATTATCTACATAAGTTTGATGATGCTTATTGTAATGAAAATCTAAAGTTTTAGCAGAAATATAAGGTTCTAAAGCATTTTTTTCAAAAGGTAATGGTTTTAGTGTAAACATAGATTTATATTTATTTTAATAATTTCCTTTCTTTAATTTTTTTCTAAGTTCTTTATAGTTTGGCGCCTTTAAAGCAACTAAACCCCAAAAACGAGATGAATGGTTTAGCTCTTTTAAATGGCAAAGTTCATGGATAATAATATAATCTTGCAAAGCTGGTTCTAAATGATAAATACGAAAGTTAAAATTTAGCGTCCCCCTGCCAGAACAACTTCCCCAACGAGTCTTTTGATTACGAATAGAAACTTTAGAAAAAGAAAGGTTATAAAATTTATTAAAATACTCCAACCTCCTTAATACTAAATTTAAGACCTTTTCTTTTTCTAATAAATAATCTTTTTTAGTTAATTTGTCTAAACCTGAAGTTAAAATAGGTGGATTATTTTTTATTTTTTCAATTTTTTCCACAATCCATTTTTCCTGAAGACGAATAAATTTTTCTGTTCTTGATTCGCTCAATAAAAATGGCTGACTTACGACAATTGAAGAATCAGGTTTAATAGTTATTCTTATATTTTTAGTCCTAAAACTAAAACGCAAAAAATAATCTAAATCACCATTTTCTAGTTTTATAGTCCTTTTTACAACCCTAAACATAATTTATTTCGATCCGCGCAGTTGCCCACAAGCAGCTTTTATTTCTCCGCCAAAACTTAAACGAACAGTTACTGGGATGTTCTTATCTTCTAATATTTTTTTAAACTTATCTATTCTTTCTCGACTTGATGCCTGAAAACGACCAGTAGGATTATAAGGAATAAGATTTAACATATAAAGTGGCTTAGCCATTAACTTGGCTAATTCCAAAGCATCCTGATCACTATCATTTACCCCCTTTAACATTAGATATTCAAACATGACTCGCCGACCAGTTTTAGTAATATAATTATCAACTGCTCGAAAAAGGTCATAAAGACTATATTTAAGGGCGATCGGCATTAAATCGCGTCTTTTCTCATCACTGGCTGCATGCAAAGAAATGGCTAAATTAATTTGTAATTTTTCTCCAGATAGTCTTTTTATCCCTTCTATAATGCCGGCAGTAGATACCGAAATCCGGCGAGAGCCAATATTTAAAGTTTCTGGATTATTAAAAAACTTTACTGTTTTTATAAACTCAGGATAATTTAAAAACGGTTCGCCCATACCCATAAAAACTATATTATCAACTTTTTCATCTTTCTTTTCCGCTTTCAAATACCTCTGCCAAAAAACAAGTTGCTCTATCATCTCATTAGAACTTAAATTACGACGAAAGCCAAGATGACCAGTTGCACAAAACTCACAAGCTAAAGGACAACCAACTTGTGAAGACAGACAAACTGTGTTTCTCTTTTTATCCTGCCTTATTAAAACCGTTTCTATTTTTTCCCCATCTTCTAAAACAATTAAAGCTTTAACACTTTTATTTCGACCGCCATTCTCTTCCAGTTCTGCTTTTATTTCTAAGGGGCAATTGTTCTCCAGCTCTTCTCTTAACTTTTGTGGCAGGGCCGAAGCTTCTTGCCAAGAAGAAATATGGTCTTGCCATAAAGCCTTATTTACCTGTGTAAAGCGATACCTTGGTTCCAGTTGCAAGATGGCTGATAATTTTTCAATATTCATTTTATTTAATTTTAATTATTATTCTTATAAATTAATCTGATTAAAGCTTTCTAATTCTTGCTAAAAATTTCTGATAAAACTCCAAATTATTTAAACTAGCTAATTTTTGTCCGAAAGGCTCATTAAGACGAAATAAATGATGAAGATAGGCTAATGAATTATTGCTTAATTCTTTTATAGCGCTTTCTTTATTAATCTCTCTAAAATTATGGGAAAAGGAAGTATTTTTTATATTTAAATTAGTATATTTGAAATTTTTTAATAATTTAAAAAGCTTGCCGTGTCTACCCTCACGGGTAGGAATAACACAATCAAACATATCCCAACCCATTAAAGCGCAGCGCCTAATATCTTCTGGTGTTCCTATTCCCAGGGCAAAGCGTAATGATTTCTCTGGAATATAGCTGGCTGTTTTTTTTAATACTTCATCTAAAAATTTACCATTTTTATCAACTGGTCTAGCACCAAAGCCATAACCATCAAAACCAATAGAAACTAATTCACGAGCACAACGTTCACGCAAATCAATTTCTGCCCCGCCTTGAATGACTGCAAATAATAAAGGTTTTTTAAGACCACGCAGTTTTCTTTTTTTAATTTGACGATTATATTCATCTTTACATCTTTTTGCCCATTTAATTGTTCTCTCTACTGCTTTTTCCAGATCAGATCGAGAAAATTCATTAGGCGGACAATCATCAAGACAAACCATCATATCAACTCCTAAAGAAAATTGGATTTGAATTGATTTCTCTGGACTTATTTCATGAACTGATCCATCCAGAGGAGATTTAAAAACAGCACCATCTTCGTTTATCTTCCCCATCTTAGGGTTTTTATGTATTAAGGAAAATATCTGAAAACCGCCGGAGTCTGATAAAAGTGGGCCAGACCAATTCATAAATTTATGCAAGCCACCAGCTTTTTTTATAATATCTAATCCTGGCTGTAAAAATAAATGAAAAGTATTAACAACTAAAGCAGATGTATTAGTTCTTCTTATTTCATCGTTGCTTGTCAACTTAATAAATCCTCTCGTTGCATCTGGCATGTAAAAAGGTGTTTCAAGTGAACCATGAGCTGTTTTAAGGATACCTAAACGCAATCCCCTTTTTCTAGTCTTTATAAGAGTAAACATAAATTATGGTTGTATCTGGCCAGAATTATTCAAGCTAGCAATATCGTCATCTTCAAGTTTAGTAGTTTTAACGCCAGTTTTTTTAGTAATAACATTACTAGTTTCTATATCATGAGCTGTAATAACTGCTCCAGGAGATAATACTAATATCTTATCAACATCATTTTCAGAAGGACGAAGATAGATACCGAATTCAGCATCTGCTCTATAAACTGCTAGTGGCAGGCGACCAATATTCCAAATCATTTGCCTATTGGCGCTATCATAAAAAATATTACCAACGTTTGTAAAATTACGCCCATCCCATTCTACGTTAGCTGGCAAATTTAAAACTACTCGTGCATCAGTTAATTCATGTAAATTATTCTTTACCGTCCAATAAACTTTAAAATAAGTATCTTGACCAACTCTTGGTGGCAAGGGACCAGAGCCAACCGGTAAATTATCCTCATTAAAATAGCGAATTGATTCAGATAAGTTTAAATCGCTATTTATTTTAAAAGTAACAGTGTTGCTTTTGTTGTCATCCCCTTTTGTTCCCTGATTGTTAACTCCATATTGCGCATAGGAGACAAGTTCCATTTCTTTTCCTAGGTCATTTTCACTAAAATCACTTATCTTAATAGAAAAATTAATTTCACCTGTTTGTCCAGGCTTAATTTCAGCTAAAGCCTCAATATCTTCTTTAGTCCAAATAACAGTCTGCCCGTTCACATCCCCTTTAACATCCATTTTTAAAGAATTTAAATCAAAAAAATCACCCTGCAAAGCAACTAAAATAACTGCATCTTTAAAAGTGTTTTTCCCTTGATTACTATAACTTATTCTATAATTTAGCTTATCGTTAAAATTAACAGCACCATCATTTTTAGAATCGTTTATTTCCATGGTTAAATTTAAATCACTTTTTACAAGTTCTGGAATAAAGGATTTTTCCCAAAAAGTATAAGCCTGACCATCTTCCATTTTTTTCTCTAAACGTATTTTTATCTCTGGATTATCAACTAAAGTATTTATCTTATAAAAAAGAGGTATTTCCTGTCTACCAGAATCAACATTTAAATTACTAATTTGCCAGCTAACCCCGCCGCTTTTTGAAATTATAATTCCCTTTTGGTCAGTACTACTAGCAGTTTCCTCAACTGAAATGTTTGTCTCTTCTGGCAAAGAAAAACTTAAATTAAAATCACCAAGAAAATTTTCTTTTAAGTCAGACAATATTAATTTAATACTATTTTCTTGACCAACAAAAGCTGTTTGGCTATATTCTAAATCAGCTCTAAATCCTAATTCTGACAATACAGTAGAAACAGAGGCTTCTTTTTTAAATTGGGCTGAATAATTAGCCGGAACATAGCTTAAACGACCTGAAATAACATTAACTGACTCTGGTTTGTTTATCAACTTACCGGTAATAGTTAGGGTTCCGTTAGCACCAGAATTTATTTCGTCTAAATTCCAGCCATAATTACCGCTTTGCGGTGGAGTGGAAAAATTAGTAATAATAAAATTTTCTGGATATTGCATTTCCAAATATACTTTTCTTAAAACAATCTTACTAGGATTATGATATTTTATTTGATAAGAAAATTCTTCTCCTATCATTGTTTTTTCAGGAGCCTCAATCTTAAATTCGAGAGCACTACTGTCGCCACTTTTATCAAAAAAATAAGAATAAGCTAAATAGGAAAAAATTAGAAGTAAGATAAGTAAAGATAGTTTTTTAAAAAATCTGATTATAAGAGATTGGCGCCTTTTTACCTTCATCTTTTTTACGTCAACTATACCACCTCTTTTATCGCTATATATTTCCGAAAGATTACTATCAATTTCATGGTTACGAACTTCATGCCCAACTGCTTTTTCAAAACTAGAAACTTCTTGATCGCTAGGAACTGGCCTTTCTACAAAAGCAGACAAACTAGAAGATTCCTGTTTATCAACTCTGAGAATTTTTTTTATTTTTTTGTTTCCAGTCATATGTGTTTATATTAATTATTTTTTTCCATTAAAATTGACCAGTATTTATCAGTCATCAAAGAGTCTTTTATATCCCAACCATTTAAAGTAATAATGCTTTCCGGATAAGACCAAATGATTTTATTATCATCTTCAAAAATTAAATGACTGCTAAAATCGCTTGCTTTAGCTCCTGGTTGCTTTTGCGCTAAAAGACTATAAGACTGCAACTTACCACTTTCTGGATTAAATATATTATTTAACTTGTCCCACAAATTTAAAGTTTCTTTTTCGTTATAAAAATTGAAAGGCAATTTGTATTTCAAAACAATAGTTCGACTTTCTCCCGGATCAACCATTAGCCAATTAGCAAAAACTGTTTTGTCACTCTCCTCATAAATGGAGGTTTGACTTTCAAAGTCAAAGACAGCGTTATTTTCTTTTTGTAATAATTCATGTTCTTGCCAAGATGGCTCTGGTCGCTCTTGTAAATATTCTATGTCTGGACTGTTAAAACCAGAAGCAGAAATAAATTCACTTCCCAAAGGAACATAAACTCTTAACCAATTCACGTTACGCACTCCAGTAAAAATTTCATTTTTTAAACCAGTATGGGTTCTGGTAATGGTAAGTGTATTTATAATAGAGCCGTCTAAATCAACCACACTTTCATGCCTTATCTTCTCTTCTATTTTTCTGTCAGATTTCTGGCCAGCAATGTTAGTATTAACTACTAAAAGATAATCAAAGGGAGCGTTTTTTATTTCCCCACTAAAATTACGCTTAACCACTTCTTCTTGTAATTCCTCATCACTAAAATATAAAAGGATATTTTTAGCAGCAATATTTTTTTCAAATAATCCAACAATTTTCAACAAATTATCTTTATTTAATTTTTCAGGTAAAATTTCTAAAAGCTTAACTGTTAAATCACCGATTATTTTCTTTGGCTTATTCTCTGTATTAGTTTCTAGCCCCTGTTTTAAAGGAAGAGTTGATTCTATTGACGTTGAAGATTGTGTTAAATCTAAATCTACTTGATAATTTTCAGGTAGATTTTTATATTCTACAACCGTCTGAACACTTTCCCAAAAATTATCAGCATTTATAGTAAGGCCATATTCTTCTAAATTAATGGGGCCAGTTATTCGTAATAAATCTTCAATTACATCGGGGGTCAGACTAATAACGCCATCAACGGTAGAACCACCGCTTTTTTCATAAAACCACATCAAATGATTAGCACTTGTCGGCCAATCAGGCCACCAATTAGCATCCCAGAAATGCCAAAGAGGATTAACTAGCCATAATGGCTTTGGCGCTACCAATCTAATACTCATCGCTCCTTCGGTATCATAAGAACCTCCGCCAGGAATTTCTAAATTTCTTATCTCACCTTCTCTTATATCTAAAATAGCATAACTTCCCAAAAATCCTCCAGTTGCTCGCAGTTCAGAATTATTTTGAAAAATTAACAAATAGCGCCTATCCTGGCTAACTCCTAATATCTTCTCTAAATGTACAGCAGAGGATAAAAAACTTTCCAAGTTATTAGCAATAACTTCAGATTGTTTGGTGATCTGTTCAAATTGTTGGCGGTATTCTACCGGCAAGTTATTGTTATTTATTTTTTCTAATTCTATATTTAATTTTTTAGCTTCTTCGGAAGCTAAATTACCATATTCAATAAATTTTTGTAATCTATTGGCAAAGTCTTTATTTTCACTATCAAGCAAACTATCTGTCGCTAAAACTAATTGGCGACCAAAAGAAGCAGCTAGTTCTCCAACTTTAAGAAAATTCTTGCTTTCAGCTGCTAACTTTAATTTTGGATTATCTGCCAAAGAAGCTAAGTACAAAACGGAATCACTAATAAAAGATAGGTCTTTTTGGGCACTTAAGAAATTATTCGTTGCCTCTTCAAAAGCCTGATCAGCTTTTTGTAAATTTAAGTCTTCTATTGCGCTTCCAGCAGCTAATAAATTATTAAAGGCATCTTTTGAATAATTACCAATTCTTTCTTCTAGGCTACTAAAATTAAGCAAGTTAAAATAAGAAAATATTTTAAAAGGAATTATCAAAAGAATAAGAATAAAAGCAAAAGAAAAAACAGAACGATACCAAGATAATTTTGTTTCAGCGTCAATTTTTTCTTTTTTAAAAAAATTTCTTACAGAAAAAGACTGCCGTTTCTTTTTTTTCAAACTTATTAAATTATTATCCAAAATTTTCTGAAAATTATTTAATGACGACTGATAATTTTTAAACCAAAAATTATTTTTCTTTTTAAAAATCCTATTAACAGAAATTAAAACAGTTAGAACAGAAAGACTAATACCACCTATCTTAAAAAGATCTGAAGAAAAAAGATTGGGCCGCATTAAATTTGGCCTAATTTTTTTATCAGATGATTGATGAGAATTCTTAAAAAATAATCCATTTTTTTTAAATGATTTTATTTTTTCTTTCTTTACTTTAGAAACTTGAAAATTATTTGCAACAGGAGTTCTTAAATCAACTACAAAAGGCGAATAGCTTTCTTTAGCTTTCTGAGAGCATTCTTTCTTTGTTAGACGTTTGCTTTTCATTTTTTTATTAAAGCTTGCTCGTAAACAGAAAAAGTCTGGCGAGCACATTCTTCCCAGCTATATTTTTTTATCTGTTCCTTGCCTTTATTTATTAGTTCGCTGCGGAGTGACTCATTATCTAATAATTCTAAAACACGTTTTTTTAACTCTTCCTCTTCTTTGGGGTTAAAGTATAAAGCAGCTTGACCTAGTATTTCTGGCAAAGAAGATGCGCTAGCGCTTATAACCGGACAAGACTGCGCCATTGCTTCAAGAGGGGGTAAACCAAAGCCTTCATATAAAGACGGAAAAATATAAGCGCTCGCTTTTTGATAAAAAACAAGCAGCTGCCTATCAGGAACATAACCAGCAAAAACAACCGGACTATCTTCAGAGTTAGATTTAAGTAAATTTATAGAAAGAGCAAAATTACGCAATTTATTATAAAAATAATCTTCTTTACCAATTAAAACTAAACGTAAATTTGGTTTTATCTCTCTTATATTTTTAAAAACTCGTAATAAAAATTCTAAATTTTTATGAGGATAAGCATTGCCAACATATAAAAGAAAATCATTTTTCAAAACATTTTCAATTAAATTATTTTCTTGATAATTTAATTTTACGCTAAATAAATCGTCATTCCCCTTATGCAAATTAGCAACGCCTTCATAAGTAACAACAATTTTTTCTTCAGGAATCTTAAATTGCTCTAAAATATCATTTTTTGTAAAATTTGAAACTGTGATAACTTTTTGTGATCTCTTAATCGCTTGCTTAATAACAAAACGATAGGCTAAATTTTTAAAATAATATACCAATGGAGAATGAGTAGTTGCTCTAGTGGTTGGAAAATGAGTTAATATTAAATCATGAATAGTTACTACAAAACGACAAGGGGTAAAAACAGGAACATTAAAATGAGGATAATGAATTAGGTCTAATTTTTCTCGCCAGATAAACCAAGGGAAGAAAATCTGTTCTTGCCAAGAATACCAATGCATTCTTATCTTTATTTTTTTTATATTTTTATGAGAAATACTAAATTCATTAAAATTTTCTGGACTCAAAAAAACAACCACGGAAATCTGGCTTAAATCAACCATCTTTATAATATTATCAACAATTTCTTGGGTGTATCTCCCTAAGCCCTTGCCGATTGGCCCATAAAAACGGGCGTCTATTCCAATGCGCATTTTATTAATTTTAAACAATTGGCAAATTAGGCGGCGGAGTGGATCGTGAAGAATCTACTACGCCATTTGACGTTCTTAAATTTTCATCATTTGTTTCTTTTTTATTCTCTGATGAAAAATTACTAAAAATATCAACAGATGAAGAAAGCGGTATATCTTCAGCTAGCGGCAAAGAAGACGGAGCGTCGGCTTTTCTTCCAGGAGCTTTTTGAACTAAAAGTGACTTAACATTAGCTTCAATTGGAAAATGCCATAAAGTAGCCAGCTCTTCAATATTTAAAAGAAAAGGTTCTCTACCATAAGAAGAACGATTAACATAGTTATTAAAAATCTTTCTTTTCTTTGTTGCTAATCTAGGGGCCCTGTTAAAATAAACAGTCTTAGTCATTGTCTTCTTTAAATCTGGCTTAAAACTATTTAAATCAAGAGCAATAAATTGCTTAATATAACCAACAAATCCATTAGAAACTTTAGCCTTATTCATTACATCTTTTTTAGCTACATAAACCATCCTAATTTTTGTCATAAAGCCCATTTTGGCAGCTTTTTTGTAAATAGACTCTATTTGTTTTTGTTCTAAAGGACTTAAATCCATCATGGTTTTGCTTTTCTCTTCTTTCTTTTTGCTTTCAATATCTCCCCAAATTGAATAAAATATCTCACTAACATTACCAATAAACTCCAAAAATCTAATAAACAAACCTGGTTTATATTTCTTTTTCCTCCCTAAAATTTTATCTGCTGCCTGCTGCGCTTCTTTTACCCAATCAAAACCAGTTGGAATAACTATCATTTGAAACCAAAACTGTTCTCCTTGACGCAAGGAACCACATAAATCCATTAGTGATGCCATTGGATCTTTAAACTGTGTTTCTAGCGGTCCAGTTTGATGTTCAAATTCTGGATAAGTTTTTATAGGCAAATACCAATTGTTTTGTAATATAAATTCAGCTCCAAAAATATCCCATTCTTCATCTGGCCATTTTTTAGGAACAGTTTCTGTATAATCATCAACTTCTGATATTTCAGCATCTGGATATTGAGAATACACTGAAGACTCTATTAAATTTCTGAATTCTATTGGGGTTCTTATTAAAAACTGTGTATAGCCCTCTAAACTTACTATTTCATAACTAAAAGACTTTTGATACTGTCCTTCAAACCATTTTTCGTAAAAATTCTGTGAACCATGTGCTCCGCCTAAATAAGAAAACATGTTTTCTACTGCTTTTAATGTTTGCTCGTTTCCCTTAGGAATATCAACCGCCAAAAGAATAAATTTATGGCCTTCACTCCACTTTCCTTGGATATAAAAAAGCCAAACGTCACGAGCGCCTATTAAAAAAACTATACCTAAAATAACCCACCCAAAATTTGCCATAAAAACCCAAAAAATCTCATCAGCGGGTAGGTTGATAAAAGCTTGTAAACGGCTCAAATCAATCGTCATATTTACTCTTTTTTTCGTACTCTAATGATTATATTTTAGCATATTTTTGTAAAAAACAAAAAACCCCCGCTTGCTAGCGGAGGTTTTTATTTTCTTTTAACTAAAAAATGAAATTATATCTCTTTTTTAAGCCCATTCTTTAAGTCCATAAGTACCACGATTTACTAAAACATAACGATTGTCTAAGATTAATTCATTGTGAACGGTAGCTGGATTGGCTATTTTCTTATCAAATTTAACTTCGTTTATTCTCTGAGCAATTTCTGTAAAATGTAGAGGCTTTGCTTCATGCTTTAAAACTAAATAAATCTTATCATTTATAGTTTTTGGTTTAATTTCTTGAGAACTAGCTAAACCCCAATCGCCGTACTTATTCTGCTCTAAATTCTTGATAGCTTGAACAAAAGAATATAAAACCTTATTACTATTTATAATTTCAGCCTTATCAGGGAAAACCTTGCTTTTGAAGACACGAAAAATATCAGCTGATTTTTCACGATTAAACTTTTCTTGGTGTTTATTATAAGCATCTAATTGTTTTAACAACTCTATTAATTCTTCAGTAGTATATGTCTTTTTAAGAAGCTCAATGTTAGAAAGTAAATTTTCTGCTAATTCTTCAAAATAAGAAACCTCTCTGTCTTTTGCCTTTAAAGAAGGATTGAAATTATCATTTTTAGATACAAATTCTAAATCATCATTCATTAAATTGGAAATCAAAAAATTAAAATGATTTCTATAAATAGCTCTTTCTTGTTCATAGTTAGGGCTATCAATATCATTCTCATTCTTTATTTCTAGAGCCATAACCGTCAAAATGTCTAAAAGATAATCTCGACGTAATAAACCACCATGTTCATCTAATAAGTCATAAACAGTTTTTTTCAGAATCTCAATAGATTCATTTAAGGCTTCCAATTTCTTTATCTTTCTAATACTAGATGATTCTATTTGACGAACTCTTTCTCTGGTTAACTTATGAAGACCACCAATTTTTTCTAGCGTTTCACCCTTCTCTCCTTTTAAGCCAAAACGACGGGAAAGAATATCCCGCTCGCGATCCATTAATTCTGAGAATAGTGAATTAACAATGTTAATAGCGTCAAGTCTTATAAGCTCCTCAGATTTTTCTTCTTTTATCATTCTTTCTAATACATTTTCCATAAAAAAATAATTAGCACTTTTTGTAATTAAGGTCACCTTATCACATTATTTTATATTAGTCAATACCTTTATTTTCCTATATTCTTTTAACAAAAATTGTTCAAAGAATAGGGCAATAAAAAATATAGCTAACAATTGACAAATGATGAAAAATTTACTAAAAATTGTCTGTTTTTGCCAATATTTAATAAATAATAAGTGTTGACCAATAAAAGACCAGGTTCTTATCTGACGACTTTTCTTTCGACGGGAAAATAAACGAGAAAAAACATTTGCTTTAGCAGCAGCCGTTCTATCATGATATAAAATCGCATTAGGAACCAAAGTTGATCTGTATCCTTTTATAAATAAACGATAGGCTAAATCACAATCTTCCTTATACATAAAGAAACGTTCATCAAAATAACCGTTCTCATCTTTTATATCCTCTAAACACTTTAAACGAAAAAGGCCAGCCGCTCCCGATGGAGCAAGAATATCATTTTTATCAAATTGCTTCTCATCCCTTATCCCTTGACCTAAATCACGAAAACGCAAACCAGAAAAAACTTTTAAACCACAAGAATCTATAATTTTTGTTTTAGTATTAGTAGCAAAATCCCATCTTCTCAACTTCGGACTAACAGCTGCTAAATCAGGTTGGCTCTTTAAAGCCTCAAACAAATTTTTAATACAATCTCTTTCTAAAACAATATCTGGATTAATAATTAAAAAATACTCAGCGTGAAGGTTTAACGCTTCTCTAATTAAAATATTATAAGCTCGACTAAAACCTAAGTTATTATCAGTACTTATATATCTTAAAAAACCAGGGTTAAGCTCATTAAAAGAATTAATCTTTTCCTTATTTAAAAGATTATTATGATCACTATTATCAAAAACTAAAACCTGAAAATCTTCTTCTGATAAGAAAAACAACGCCTCTTTTAGACTATCTAGAAAATCAGCTAAATACTTAGCGCTAGATTCATTATAGGTTATAAAACCAATAACAAGCTTCATAAAATTAAATTATCATCTTATCGGCTAATTTTTCTTTAGCAAAAAGCTGAGCTTTTAACAAACTATCAAAGGTGCCAGCATCTAACCACTCTCCTTTTACCTTGGCCACGGTTAATTCATTTTTAGTTAAAAACCAATTATTAACATCGGTTATTTCCAACTCACCACGCTCACTAGCCTTTATTTGTTTAGCGACTTCAACTACCCTGCTATCATATATATATAAACCAGTTACCGCATAATTACTAATAAATTCTTTGGGTTTTTCAACAATTTCCTCAGCCTTCATCTCTTCGTCAAATCTAACAACGCCAAATCTTTCTGGATCACTAACTTTTTTGGCAAAAATTTTTGCTCCACTTGTAAAATTTTTAATTTCTTCAGAAAAATCATCTTCAAAAATATTGTCGCCTAAAATCATAATCACGTCATCATCACCAATAAATTTTTCGCCAATAATAAAAGCCTGAGCCAAGCCTTCTGGCTTGTCCTGAATTTCATAAGTAAAACGTACACCGAATTCTTTTCCTGATCCTAAAAGATTCAAGTAATCACCCGCTCTCTCCGGGGAAACAATTATTAAAATCTCTTTTATCCCCGCTTTTATAAGCGTATTTAAAGGATAATAAATCATTGGGCGATGATAAACTGGTAATAATTGCTTGCTAGTAATTTTAGTTAAAGGGCGTAAACGAGTACCTGAACCGCCTGATAAGATAATTCCGCGCATAAATTAATTTCTTAAATACTCCTTTAAAGCTTCTGAAAAAGGACGTAATTTTTTAATTTTATTATTTTTTAAAATGGAAAATTTAGGACGACGAGCTGCCCGTAATAAGTTCTCGCTTCTAATTGGTTTAATAACAACTGGCATTTTTTTTAGAGAAAAAAGAAATTCAGCTCCATCAAACCAAGTCGCCGGACCTTCGTTAACCAGATGATATATGCCATAAGGAGCTTCAATTTCCCACAATCTTTTAGTAGCCGCTGCTAAATCGGGCGTATAAGTAAAGCAACTTAATTCTTCATTAACAACAGAAACCTCTGGTTTAATACTCGCCGCCTTTAGCATTAAGTCAAAAAAGCTAGGTTTTGATAAATCACTCTCTCCCTTAGGACCAAATAACTTAGAAGTTCTAATAAGATAATAGTTAAGACCAAACTCTCCTTGTTTTATCACTTCCCTTTCACCAGCAAATTTACTCTCACCATATTTGTTAATTGGATTAGGTGTTTCATCTTCAGAAAATTCTCTTTTTTCATTTATTCCATTAAAAACATAATCACTTGAAAAGTGGATAAAGACTGTTTTTAACTGTCGCGATAGAGTTGCTAAAAAACTAGGGAGCTCAACATTAAGTTTATAAGCTAAAGCAAAGTCTTCTTTGTTTTCACATTTATCAACTGCATTATAAGCAACGGCATTGATTATTAAATCAGGCTTTAAATTACTTATTGCTTCAGATAACAAATTGAAATCTAAAATATCAAAATCATCCTTGTCTAAAGACACGGTTTCAAAATCAGAAACAAAAGCTTTTGTTAACTGAGTTCCTAAATTTCCTCTTCCTCCTAATATTAAAACACTCATATTTTTATATATCTAATACCAAGTATAGACATAAATAAGCAGATTGACAACAAAAAATCCGCTAAGCGGATTTTTCTTTAAAAATTTTCTTTTTTTTATTTCCCAGCCCATTCCTTGCTCTGCCGTACCAGCAAACTACTAGCTTTGTCTGGCTCAGCCATTAATTCTTTAACTATCTTTTCCATTCTTGCCCCTTGAGAACCTTTAACTAATAAAACGTCACCAGCCTGTAAACGATTTTGCAAAAATTTACCCGCTTCCTCTGGTCTGTCAAAATAGAAAATAAAATCATCTTCCATCTCAGACTCTTTTGCTCCTCTTATAAAATCACGGGCTCTTTCTCCAACAGCAATTAAATATTTTATTCCACTTTTAGCAACTTGAGCGCCAACTAAACGATGTCCTTCTTCGCTATAAGCGCCTATTTCCAACATATCGCCAAGAACAGCGTATCGGCTAGCTTCTTTGTCTATATTTATTTTAGCTAGCGTCTTTACTGCTGCTAAAGCTGCTTCTGGTGATGAATTATAAGTATCATCGATAATAAAAGAATGTTTAATACCTGGCAATAAATTCATTCGTCCCGGTGGTAAACAAAAATCTTTTAAACTTTGAGCGATCTCTACTAAATTAAGTTTAAAATAAATACCAACAGCAGTAGCGGCTAAGGCAGAATAGAGAGCTGTTTCTGCCAAAACATTTTTCATACTTAAAGGGACAATTGATCCATTGTAATTTAATTTAAAGTTAATTCCTGATAAATCATAACCCTCCTTAACGAAATTATAAACTATATCTTGAGCCTGTAAATTAGCTCCTGGCTTTAAGCCATAAGTCAAAACTCTTGCCTGGCTGATATTTATCATTGAACGAGTTGATTCGTTATCATAATTTAAAATAGCCAAACCTTTAGTATCTAAGACTTCTATTAATCCTTGTTTTTCCTTACAAATATTATTTAAGCTACCGAAATACTCCAAATGAGAATAACTAACATTAGTAACTAAGCCTATATCTGGTTTTGCAATGTTAGTTAAATATTTCATGTCACCAGGTCTATCAACACCTAGCTCTAAAACTAAAACCTTGGGATAATTTTTATCCTTAATTAACAAGAGGCGAAAAGAATACAGAAACAAACTAAACCAGCCAAAAAAGCTTTTTCCTGGTGATTCACGGCCAATAATTGTAAGAGGTAAGCCAATTTCATTATTATAATTTTTAATACTACCCCTTGCTGCCATCCTATCCTTTAACACAGTTAAAATTGCTTCTTTAGTACTGGTTTTTCCAATAGAACCAGTAATACCTATAACAATAGGCTGATACCTTTTAAGCAACCATTTGGCAATAATTTTTAATTTAAATTGCAGAATTTTTTTCATACTCTAATTTCTTGTTTTAGGAATCTGATAATACTTTAAGATAAAATCAGCTATATCTTTCCATAAAGGGACAACTGAACCTTCGGCATAGATAACATCTTTAGGATTATCAATCTTAGTTAACATAACAAATTTTGGATTCTCAATTGGCGCTACGCCAATAAAAGTGTGGATATATTCATTTTGCTTATAGCCACCCATACCGGCAATTTGAGCTGTTCCTGTTTTTCCACCTATATAATATCCAGGAATATACGCCCTGCTAGAATGTCCTCTTTCTACGATGTTTACCAGCATCGCTAACATTGTATCAGCTGTTTTAGCAGAGACTACTCGCCTTACAGATTGTGGAGTAATTATTTCTTTTTGGCTATTTTGACGAATAATTTCTTTAACAACATAGGGCTTCATTAAAACTCCATCATTAGCTAAGGCCTGATAAGACATAAGCATTTGTAAAGGAGTTACGGCTATACCTTGTCCAAAAGAAGCCGTAGCCGCATCAATTTCTTTTACCTTATTTTTTAACAAATTATCAATATTACCAGGACTTTCTGCACCAAGCTCGATACCAGTTCTTTCACCAAAACCAAAATTCTCTACATATTCAGAAAAAGCCTTAACGCCAGCCTGGCGCATAGCAAAAATAGCGCCAGTATTTAAAGAGTTTTCCAAAACAGCATTCATGTCAACTATTCCATGTGGCCCTTTGGTTGAAAAATCAGAATTTTTTATCGGTTTAGGCCAACCATTTATCATTATTTGCCCCTCATCTTTATAAGTAGTATTAGGAGAGACTTTATTTTGATCAATGGCAATCGCCATGGTTACAACCTTAAAAACAGAACCTGGCTCATATTGACTAAAGATAGCCGGATTATTATAGACCGCTATATCATCAACATTTTTGTAGTCATTGGGGTTAAAATCAGGAACAGAACACATGGCAATTATAGCACCACTCTTTGGCTCAACTACAATAACAGTGCCGCCATCTGCTTCATGTTTTTTTACACTTTCTTTTAATTTTTCACAAGCAACAAATTCAATATTACGATCTATTGTTAAAACGAGATCTACACCATTTACTGGCTTAGTATATTCTCTGTCATTGACAATAATAGTATTACTGCCAGCCGCTTTTTCTGATTTCAAATAACCATATTCACCAAATAATTCTGAATTAAAGAATTCTTCTAAACCATAACGGCCATTTTCTTCATTATCAATATAACTAACAAAACCAAGCAAATGAGAAGCAATTTCTTTCTCTGGATAATAACGATGTTGTTGCAAATCAAATCCAAAACCCGGCAAAGAAAATTTTTCTCCAGCCAAGTCTCCTGAAAGATAAAAAACTTGCCCACCTCTTATTTCTAAATCTTCAGCCTTTATTTCTGTTTCACTAGAAGCTAAATAAGCAAATAGTTTCAAAAGCTCATCCGTCCCCATCTTCTTATTTAAAGATTCATAGGGGTCCCCCGGCTTATCTAATTTTTTCAAATATTTTTGAATAATTTCTTCTTTAGTGCTAGTGGAAATAATTAAATCATATCCGCTAGCTATCTCCTTTTTTAATTCTTCTAAAAGAATTGGCTCATCAAAATATTTATATAATTTTTCAGCAACTTCAGTTGAACTAGCAATATCTTTAGGTACTACATATAAATCAGCAAAATCCTTATTGGTCGCCAAGGGATAAAGTTTCTCCTGATTGTTATTTTTTTCACCAAAAAATATTTTTCCCCTCTCTGCTTTAATTTCGCTATAAATACGATGCTGAGAAGAGGCCATGGCAGTATAAAGATCAAATTGCTTAATTTGAATAGAAAATAACTTATAAAGCAAAGCACCGGATAATAAAAAAACAACCGCCACGACTACGCGCAAACGATTATTATTTAATTTGTTTTTATTAGACTGATCTTTATTTCCTTTGCGCCACATATTTATTTACGCGCCACGGCTGCCAGAGGAGCATTTAAATAATCAATTTCATTAATTGCTATCATCTCTAAATTCTCTGCCCGGGAATTTAGAGTATAGTAAGACTGCAAACCATTAATCTTTTCCTCATAACTCATCTTTTCACTAGATAAGATATTAGACTGTGCTTTTAAATCTTTTAGAATAAAACCCTTAGCTGTTAAATCGCTAATGTTTATAAGATGAAAGGCGCTTAAAACAATAATTAAAGCTATTAAGCTGATATTGAAGTTTCTTAAACTCAGACGTTTCTTTTGCTTATTAAAACTTTTCTGAGCTTGATAATAATTTATAGCTTTAGTCATAGAATAGGCAGATATTATATTAATTTAAAAATTATTAATTTTATTTTTTACTAGCAGCTCTTAACTTAGCGCTGCGAGCTCTTGGATTAGAGCTTATCTCTAAATCTTTAGCTGTTAATGGTTTTTTAGTTAAAATCTCTAAGTCTTCTCTGCTTCTTAAAAACCTCTTTACTATTCTGTCTTCACCGCTATGGAAAGAAACAACCACCAATCTTCCTCCAGGTTTTAATAAACAAATAGCATCTGGTAAAACTGATTTTAAACTATTTAATTCATCATTAGTTTCCATTCTTAAGGCCTGGAAAATTTTAGTTGCTGGATTAATTTTGGAATAATGACGAAAAGGAACCACGCTTTCAATTATTTCTATTAAATCAACACTATTTTTTATTCTCTTTTTCTTACGAGCATTTACAATAGCTTTAGCAATCTGATAAGCACGCCGGTCCTCTCCGTATTCTCTAAAAATATCTGTTAACTCCTGCAAGCTATAACTGTTTATTATTTCTTCTGTGGAACGTTCATTCTTAGGTCCAAAGGACATATCAAGCGGTCTTTCACCCTTAAAAGAAAACCCTCTTGTTTCATCATCAAGTTGTGCCGACGATAATCCTAAGTCAAATACTATACCATCAAATTTTTCTCCTTCTTTAAAATGAGACTCTACTAACGATTTTATGTTTTTAAAATTATCATTAAATAAAACAACATTTTCTAAACTATTTTCTTTAAATAATCGCTTTGCATTTTTTATAGCCAGTTCGTCTAAATCAACTCCGACTACCAGTCCTTTCTTCCCCGTCGCTTTAGCAATTGCTATTGTGTAACCAGCACCACCCAAAGTACAATCTATATATTTTTTTCCTGGTTGCAAATCAAGATATTTTAGAACTTCAGCCAACATAACTGGAACGTGTTCGTAAATCATATTTCTTATATTCCCAGGTCTCCTAATTTCTCAGCTATCATGTTACTATTCTTTTCATTTTCCGTCTTATACTTATTCCACAAAGATTCATCCCATATTTCTAAATGATCATATAAGCCAGCAACAATTATCTTTTTTTTCAATGAAGAAAATTTTCGCAAATACTCTGGTAAAGTAATTCTTCCCTGATTATCAAACTCTAAATCCATCGCTCCCGCTAACATATGACGACTAAAAGCACGAGCACCTGATTGACTAATTGGCAAAGCGGCAAATTTCTTAGCAATCTTTTCAAATTGTTCTTTGGAATATAAAAATAAACAGTTGTCCAAACCTTTGGTAACAACTGCCCCTTTTTTCAAAATAAGACGAAACTTAGCTGGAATTGCCAGTCGTCCTTTTTCATCTAAATTGTGATTGTATTCACCGATAAACATAATTCTTTTTTATAAAATGGCAGTTTGTTCTCCACCATTCCCCACAATTCACCTTACGAGTTTAATTATACACCACTTAACCCCTGGGGTCAACACTTATCTTTTATTTAAAATAAGCTAAAAAAAATAAAAAAAATCTACTTATCAACAAGTAGATTTTAAAACTTAAATTTATTTGCCAAATTTAAGAAAAAGTTTTCAACAACTAATACACAGGCTTCTTGGACACCCCGATATTAGCCTCCTTATCATAAACTGGCTCAACAATAGAATAAGAAAGCTTTTTTATTTTCTTTTTACTACTTTTATTTTTATCTTCTAAAGACAAAACAGGAATTTTTAAAGCATAACCTAAAGCATTGGCAGTAATCACTCCTATACGCAAACTAGTAAAACTATGTCCGTAACTAGCTACTTTTATTTCTTTTAAATCACTAATCTTTATTTTATTTTTTAACAAAAATTGATCTATGCTTACTAAAAGTTTTTCCGACTGGCTTCTGACTGCTTTTATTTTTTTAGAAGATAAAAACTGATTATCTTTTTCTAGAGAAAGTTTTATCTCTTCCTTATAGCTAGTATCAATTATTAAAGTAATTTTTTTCATAATAAATTCTATTTTTTATCTTTAAAAATAATGGCCGGTTGAAATAATTCATAATTAGCAAGAAGTTTTTTTAAATCTGAAATGTTCTTTATTTTAACTAATTGGCTTCTTATTTTAGCTGCCTGGGGTAATCCTTGTGCATACCAAGCTAAGTGTTTTCTAAATTCTATAATACCGTACTGACCTTTCTGTTCTTTTTCTAGCACTGCTTGCTTTAAAGCAATTTTAAAAATTTTATAAGAAGACAAAGACATTTCTTTATTACAATTTATCTCTTTAAAAAGCCAGGGGCGGCCAAGCACCCCACGAGCTAAACCTAAACCATCTGCCTGGCTTAATTTAAGAGCCCTTTTAGCACTAGATAAACTATTAATCCCCCCATTAGCTAAAATAATTCCTGAAAAAAATTGGCGCACTTCTTTTATCTTTTCAAAATCAGCTTCACCAGCGAAACCCTGAGATAAAGATCGCCCATGTATCATTAAAGCACTAATTTTTAAATCACGAATATTTTTTAGAAAATCAAAAGCAGAAACTGATCCAGATTGTGTCCTTATTTTTATAGAAACTGGTAATTTAGTATTAGCTAAAACTGCTTCTATCACTTCACGTGATTTTTTTAAATCTTTCATTAATCCAGCGCCTGCTCCCTGTTTAATAATTTTAGGCACAGGACAGCCAAAATTTATATCAATCCCGTCTGGTTTTATCTTCTCGCTAATTAATTTAGCGGCAAAAGCAAAATGTTTTGGCTCAGAGCCAAATATCTGAACTACAAAATAACGTTCTTTTAAACGATTAAACTTCAGTAAATCTAAAGTGGCATTATCTTTTTTCTTTTGATTATAAAAAAGAGCGGCCGCTGAGACCATTTCACTATAAACAACCTTAGCTCCGTAATAACAACAAATTTGCCGAAAAGCAGAATCAGAAAAACCAGCCATTGGAGCAAGGGCTAAAATAGGTTTTTTATTATTTTTAAGTCTTAACCAAAAATCAGAAGCCATAAAAAGTTTTTCAATTTTTTCGTCTAATTTCCAAACCAGTACTTAAATCTTTAATTAAATATCCCTTCTCTTTTAGTGCTTCCCGCAATCTATCAGCTTCTAACCAATTTTTTTCTTGTCTAGCTTTTTCTCTATTTAAAATTATCTTTCTAATTTCAGGCGATAATGAATTTAAGGCAACTTTTTTTTCTGAAAATAAAATTGGCTGATCTAAATTTAAACCTAAAACTTTGTCAAAATCTAAAATTGTCGCTAATTTATCAGTTAAATCTATTTTATCTTTTAGAACTTTGGAAACCAAGGCTAGTGCCTGAGGCATATTCAAATCATTATTAATAGCTTCTAAAAATTTATCTCGCCAAAAAGCAGACACCTTTCCCTTTTTTTCTCCTAAAGACGCAATTGCCAATCTCAAGCTATTTAAACCTTCGGCCGCCCTTTTTAGACTTTCTTCACTATATTCCATAGGCTTGCGATAACTAACTTGAAGAAAAGCAAAGCGATAAGCTAAGGGGTCCATCTCTTTTCCAAGGAGCGCTTTTTTTAAAGTTAAAAAATCACCACTTTTAGCCATCTTCTTACCCCCGCTGATATTTAAAAAAGCATTATGCATCCAATAATTAAAAAATTTCTGGCCAGTAGCTGCTTCTGATTGTGCAATCTCATTAGTATGATGAACATTAATATGATCAATCCCGCCGCAATGGATATCTAACTTCCCTTGTAGATACTTCAAACTAATAGCCGAACATTCTATGTGCCAACCAGGGAAACCAATACCCCAAGGAGACGGCCATTCCATCTGGCGTTTTTCTTTTTTTGGTGAAAATTTCCAAAGAGCAAAATCAGTTGGATTTTTTTTCTCAGGATTTTTTTCAACTCGCGCTCCTTCTTTTAATTCCTCAAGAGGTAGATGGCTTAATTTATTATAGTCTTTAACAAGAGCAGTATTAAAATACATACCATCGCTTATTTGATAGGCATAGCCTTTTTCTTCCAAAACTTTTATTAAAGCTATTTGTTCTTTTATGCTTTCTGTTGCTTTAGCATATAAATTAGCTAACTTAATGTTTAAAGCAACAATATCTTTAAAAAATGCCTGTTCATAAAAAGAGGCTACTTCCCAAGCTGTTTTTCCCTCTCTTTTAGCACCTAATTCTAGCTTGTCCTCACCCATATCCCTATCACCACTTAAATGCCCCACATCGGTAATATTCATTATATGTTTTACCTTATAGCCATTGTATTCTAAGGTACGTTTTAAAATATCATAAAACAAAAAAGCACGCAGATTACCAAGATGAGCATAGTTATAAACAGTTGGACCACAAGTATAAAGCCCTACCTCTTTTTTATTTATAGGTTTAAATTCTTCTTTCTTGCGACTTAAAGTATTATATAAAAATAATTTATTCATATTTAATTAATTCTTAGAAAAATTAGCCACCTCTTCAATTTTCTTAAAAACAGCCTTGGTTTTGTTTTTTAAATCATCATCTAAATTATAACGACTAATCTGATCTGATAAAGAGATTAACATCTTAGAGAAGATTTTTTTCATGACTTCTTTTGAAGAATCTTTGTCTTGTTCATTTTTTAAAGCTTCCAATAAATCTTTTAATTCTTTTTTATCAAGTGGAATATAAAAGGCTGGAATATTTGAAGCTGACGCTCTGACTAATTTACCATTTTCAAGACGAGCACCATATTTAAGTTTAGCGCCTCCTTTAGCCATAGCTCTTTCCATTTTAACTTCTTTTTTAGCGCTAAAAGATGTTCCTACCCTTGAAACAACTTCATCAAAACCACATAAAACTTCCCCGCTTTTTTTATCTATCAAAACATTATCAACTCCATTGTTATAATCATCATAGGAAGAAGCTCGAGCAACAATAAAACGATCTTTTAGAAATTTATCAAGTAATAATGTTAAAGCAATCTCTGTTAAATTAGGAATGCTTTTTTCTTTTTCTCTTTGAAAAGCTTCCATATCTTCTGGCTTTTTGCCATAAAAATCACGACTAAAAGCGTCTTCCTGACTAGCTATTAAAGCTAAATCTGCTTTTTCGTCTTTACCAGAAATAGAAATTTTTCCCTCATCATCTAAAAAGCCATCTAGATATTTGTTAGCCTCTTTAGATAAATTAAGTAGACCTTCTTTTAAAAAAGGTAAATAATGATCTGGATCTATTTCTTTTTCTTGTGTTGTTTTTCTTTCAAAACGACTTAAATCTATCTTGTCCCCAGGTTTAACTCCTGATAAATATTCAATTCCCATATAAAAATTATTTAAATCTAACAGGCAAACGAGCAGCCTCTTTATTAATATCTAAACCAGAAGAATTATCTTTCATGATAACAACATAACCACCGTCAGCCTCGATCTTGTCTATATCAAATTCTAAAACCCCACTAAAACTAACTAAATCTTCAGTCATCCAATCTCCTTTAGAAAAAGCACTGCCTTGTGCTATTAGATTTTCAGAATCATCTACTAATTTAATAGGTAAAATTGCTTCAAAAAACCAAGAACCGCTAACACTACCCTCTACTAAAAGAGGTGAAGTTATAATTTGTCCGCTTATTGGATTGTCAAATAAAGCGCTAATTTTTTGTTCCTCTGGCTCTGAAATAGCAACCTCTCCTTCAAGTAAAAAATTTTCAGGAAGTTCATCTTCTTGATCTTTAAAATCTTCAATTACAGCAACAGAAGAAATTGTATTTTTTTCAATTTGAGAAAAAGAATTTTGATCTTCAATTTTTGCCTTG
>CAZFUP010000002.1:307-46765 GCA_964522055.1 uncultured Gammaproteobacteria bacterium | reverse complement strand
TTTAAAAAAAAAGGCGCTCTACAAAGCGCCTTTTCTTTTATAATTTTATAAACATCTAAAGAATAATTGTTGCTAGACCCAAAAAGGAAATAAAACCCAAAACATCGGTTGCAGTTGTAATAAAAATTGTTGCTGATGAAGCTGGATCTTTCCCAAGTCTTTTCATAATTAAAGGGACTGTTGTTCCAAAAAAAGCAGCTACGCCCAAATTTACTATCATAGCTAGCGCTAAAACTAAAGCTAACTTTAAATCCCCGTCTTTTATTATAACTATAGAAGCTACTAATATGCCGTTTATAAGACCATTAACAAAACTAGCACCCAGTTCGTTTTTAAGGGTTCTAAACATGGTTTTTAGGTTAATTTGTTTAAGAGATATTCCTCTTACAACTACCGCTAAGGTTTGTGTAGCTGAATTTCCACCCATACCAGCGACAATAGGCATATAAATAGCTAAAAGAACATATTTAGCAATAGTTTCTTCAAATAAACTAACAGTAAAAGAAGCTAAGAAAGCTGTCCCTAAGTTAATAATCAGCCATTTATAGCGAAATTTTACCTTCGTTTTAGCGGCATCAAAAACAGATTCTTCTTTATTAACACCAGCAAAATCATAAAGATTTAAAGCATCTTTTTCATGAAGAAACTTTAAAACATCATCAGAATAGATAAATCCAAGAACGTGTTTTTTGTCGTTTAAAACAACTACTTTGCTGCGTGGGTTTTTCCTAAATATCTCTAAAAGTTTGTCAGTGCTAATATTTTGTGAAACTGTTTTTATTTTTTTTGTATAAAGACGGGCTTCTTCTTCCGGATGAGCTAATCCTAAATTATATCCAGGCAGGCTACCAATTAATTTATCATTATTCATAACCAAAATAGTTGGCAGCTTCCCTGTTCTTTTCTCATGTGTTTTTACTTGCCCGGAAACAGAAGAAATTGTATCATCGTGTTCTACTTGAATGTAATTAACGTTTATTAAATCTAAGGCCGTTTCAGGATCAAAACTTAAAAGCAAAGAAACTTCTGCTTTTAAATTATCATTTAAAGTTTTAATAATTTCTTTTTGTCTTTTTCTTGGTAGCAAACGCAAAATATCTCCCGCCTCGTCCATATCAAGATTTTGCAGAAGATCTACTATCCCCTGATTGCTTAGTTTTGAAACAATGTCATATTGGACATATTTTGATAGATTTAAAATAACATTTCTCTGTTTGGTAGATTTAATATTATTAAAAATATCTAAACGTTTTTTAGGATAACGAGATATTTGTTTAAGTAAATCTTGAAATTTTTCATCTAACATAAAATTATTATACCATGTTTTTAAATTTTCTTACCCAAAAACATGAAGATAAATATGATAAAATTAATAATAACAATAGTTGCCCCAGCTGGTATGTCTAGATAAAAAGAAACCGTTATTCCAATTAAAACTGAAAAAACTGCATTTATACCAGCAATGATAATAGCTGATTTAAAGCCTTTAGCTATTTGAAGTGAGCTGGCAGCTGGCATGATAAGTAAAGCGGAAACTAGCATTATCCCCACAACTTTGATTGCTAAAACAACGGTAATGGCTGTTAAGGTCATTAATATCAAGTTAATTTTATCTGTTTTTATTCCTCTAGTTTTAGCATATTCTTCATCAAAAGTAGTGATAAATAAATTTCTATAAAAAATAATAATAATTGTTAGGGCTATTAAAGATAAAATTATTGATAATAAAACTTCTGTTTGGCTAATTGCTAAAATATTTCCAAATAAATAACTAAAAAGATCAATGTTAAAACCACGAGAAATACTAGCTAAAATTACTCCACTAGCTATGCCAACAGCTGAAACTATTCCAATAGCAGCATCACCATATAGCTTACTTCTTTTTTCAAGGTGCCAAATAAGATAAGAAGCTAAAATTACAACCGGGATAGCAATGTAAAAAGGATAAAAACCAAAAAATAGGCCTAAAGCGATAGCACCAAAACTAACATGAGCTAAACCGTCGCCAATTAGCGATAGCTTTTTTAAAACCAGTATTAATCCTAATACCGCGCAAAGCAGAGCAATAAAAGTTCCGGCTAAATAAGCATTTTGAATAAATTGGTAATTAAGCAATTCAGTGATATTCATATTAGTGCTGGTGACAAATTAAATGCTGAGTAAAGTGTCCAAAGTATTTTTCCATTTCTGGTGATTTACAGAAATCAGAAAATTTTCCAAAAAAAATAATTTTTTTCTCTAAATATAAAAGTTTTTCGGCATATTCTCCAGCTTGAGCAGTGTCGTGAGTAATCATAATAATAGTTACTCTTTTTTCTTTATTTAATCTTTTTATTAATTTAAAAAAATTATTTTTTGTTTTTGGATCAAGGGCTGTACTTGGTTCATCCATGATTAATAATTCAGGATCAGATATAAGTGCCCGACCTAAAAACACTTTCTGTTGTTGGCCGCCGGAGAGTTCATTTATTGTTTTATTTTTTAAATCTTTTATATCTAATAAATCTAAAATATGATTTATTTTTTCTTGGTTATTTTTATTTGATATTCTTTTTTTAGAAAAAAGACCTAGCCCTATAACTTCTTTGACTTTAGCTGGAAAAAGTGGATTAAAAAGATTGTTTCTTTGTGCTAGATAGCCTATCTTATCCCAAGGTATTTTATCTTTTTCTTTTTCACCAAATATCTTTATTTTTCCTTTCTGAGCTTCTTCTAAAAATAGCATTAACTTTACCAAAGTTGTTTTTCCTGCTCCATTAGGTCCAGCTAAAGCAATAAAATCACCTCTTTGAACATTAAAAGAAACATTATCTATTATTGGCAGATAATCGTAGCTAAAACTAAGGTTTTTTATCTCTAATATATTTTCCATAAGATATTAGTAGCATTCAAGCCCCGTTTGTAAGCTTTTTAGATTTTCTAGTAAAACTTGAAAAAGGGATTTATTAGCATCTAAATCTTCTCGACTTAAATTATGCGCTGCGCTTAAATTTAAAATTTTCACTCCCGTTTCTTGGCGCAGAGTTTCACTTAAGAGAGGGTTTAATAACTCTTCGTGAAAGATATATTTTAAATTATTATCTTTTATTTGCTCAGTAAGTTCGGTTAACTTTAATGCGCTTGGCTCTGAATTAGGTGATAAGCCATAAGCTGATTGGTATGAAAGATTGTATCTTTTGGCAAGATAAGCAAAGGCATAATGGCCACCATAGACAAGAGTGCGAGTTTTGCAGTTAGATAAGTATTGAAAATAAGCCTCGTCTATATCATTAATCGCCTTTTCATATTCATTTGCTCTTTTTTGAACGTTTTCTTCATTAAGTCCTTTTTCTATAAACCCATCTTTAATATTTTCAAGCATTATTTTTAAATTATCAAAATCAAGCCAAATATGAGGGTCACCCTCTTCATGTTTGTGTCCAGATTCATCCTCTTCTTCCAAAAGTTCAATAGACTCACTAGCGCTTATTACTAAAATATTTGGATTATCGGCTGCACTAATAACTCTCTCTGCCCATATTTCCATAAATGGTCCAGTATAGATGAAAATATCAGCTTTGTTTATTTCTATCATATCGCTAGGCGTTGGCTCAAAAGAATGAGCTTCAAGCCCTGGGTCAAGAAGCATTGAAACTTCAACTTCATCTCCGCCAATGTTTTTAGCGATATCGTATAAAGGAAAGATAGTTGTGACCACCTTTAAGTTTTTTTCATCTTCCCTTTCCTTTTCTTTAGAAAAAAATAAAATTGAGGCGGTAAACAAGAAAAATATTAAGATTAAAGAATATAAAATCCTTTTTTTAGACATATTTATAATAAAGCACTAGCAATTATTAAATAAATAGAAACACTTAAAAGATCTTGGATAATAGTAGCGATTGGGCCGCTAGCATTAGCCGGGTCAAATTTTAAGCGGCTAAAAGCATAGGGAATAAAAATTCCAGTGATTATAGCTGATATTATAGTCAAAAAGATGGATAGGGATAATATTAAGGCTAAATTAATACTTTGATAAAAAATTAAAGAAAAAATAAATATTAAACAGCCAATAATCACACCCATAGCTGAAATTACTTTAAATTGTTTAAAGGTGTAGGAAAAAAAATTAATAGTTTTGTTGATTGCCAAGTCTCTTACTATAAAAAATCCAGCTTGAGTGCCAATAGCAGAGGCAATATAAACTACTAGCGGTATAAAGGCGGCTAAGATAATATTTTTGGATAAAGTTTGTTCAAATATACTGATAACTTGAGCTGCCAAAACACCACCAAGAATACCAACGATAAGCCAAGGTAAACGGTTTTTCAAAGAAGCATAAATAGACATAGAACGAATATCATCCAAATTCCCATTATCTATTTCCGGATCTAAACCGATAAAATGAGAAATATCTTCTTGCAATTCTTTGTAGATAATTTTTAAAATATCATCATTTAAAACTACGCCAGTAAATTTATTTCTTTTATCAAGGATAGGGACTGATTTAATGTTATTTTTTAAAGCTAAATAGGCGACCTCTTCCCTATCAGAATTCTTATAGGCATAAACAAGATCTTTTTCCATGATTGCTGTTATGTTTCTGTTTCTGGTTTGTTGGAATAATTCTCTTATGGAAACTGTTCCCTTTAAGAAGTTTTTATTATCAATAACGTAAACGTAGTTAATTGATTTTAATTTTTTTATTTCCTTAAAAAAATTCTTCTTTACAGTTTCAATGCTGTCGTTAACACTAGCTATTGGCACTGACCGTGTCATTAAATTAGCAGCACTAGTTGGGAAAATTTTTTTCTTTTTCATTTTTTTTCTCTTAAAAATTGGCTGCCTTATTAGCCGCCCTCAGGTTTGATTATAGCATACAAATAAAAAAGCGTCATTTTAAAAATGACGCTCTATGATTGTTGTAGTCAAATACTTCAATTATAGACTCTGTCCAATTGAATGACAAAACTACTATGACATTAGCCCAATGAAAATCACTCTTTATTATATTGAAATAATAAAGAATGACAAAAATTAATGGACCAAGGAACAGGGCGGTAAATTGGATAGACCTAATTTTTCTTTCATTTGCCATTTTTTCAGCATAGAAATTAATTACAAGTCCACCAAATATTCCCCAAAGCAAGCTTTGTGCAAAAAATATCCCGCCAAGTAGAATAAGAATTGCCCAAAGATAAATAAAGAAGTTTTTTCTTCTCTCTTTCATTCTCTTCGGTTTTTTTTAAAGTTCTTTAATTATTTAATTTTTTTAATTTCTTCATCTACTAAAATATCCAGATTAAAAGAATTTCTTTCGTTTTCACATTTAGCCATTTCTTCTTCAGGATAATTGCCACAATTTGAGTAACGAGCTAAAAAAATAACTGTGTAAATATAATCATCTATAACTGTACCATAAGCATATTGAGAGTAAACTGATCCGGCGGCTCCTTCGCTGGAATTGGCAATACAATATTTTTTCCCGTTTATTTTCTTTTTTGCTATCTTTAAAGGATTGCCGTTTATCTCTTCACATTCTATTTCTCCATTTTCTGGCCAGAATTCTAGGCGAGGATACATTTCTGTTTTGTATTTGTTTATTTTGTAATTTGAAAAAGAAATATAATCGGCTTTAAAATTTTCCGGAAGGATATTATTTTTTTCTTCTAAATTTTTTATTTCTTCTATATGGATCGTGCCTGAAGATTGATGGACCCCATCGTTTTCAGCTATTAACTCACCTGAGACTTGTATATTTTGATTATTTTCTAAAGTAGCTAGAAAATTTTCGTTTTCATTTGTTTGCAAACGATAATAACCATCATTTGTCTGTATTCCAAAAAGACAAATATCGTTGTGAGGTTTGTTTTCGTCTATTACAGGTAAACAAACAAATTTACCTTGAGCAATAAACATGTTCTTTTTTTCTTCTTCTGTTTCTGTAGTTATCTCATTGCTTGTTTCTGGAATTTTAGAACCGGGTGAAATAAAATTAATTAAAAAAAGGACGCCAGTTAAAATTACCAGTAAAGCAAAAGAATAAATTAAAGCTTTTATTAGCCTATTCATTTTATTTTAATAAAAATTAATCCTCTTTTTTAGGTTTCATTAGAGGAAACAGGGTTGTTTCTCTAACTGGTTTATTGCATAAAAAAGCAAACAATCTTTCGCCAAAACCAAAACCACAAGTAGGCGGCATGCCATGCTCTAGCATTTCGACAAATTCCCAGTCAGCCATCATCGCTTCATTATCCCCTCTGTCTATTAATTCTTGTTGCAAATTAAATCTTTTTCTTTGGTCTATTGGGTCATTTAATTCAGAAAAGCCATTACCAATTTCTGATCCAGCAATAATAATTTGAAATCTTTCTGTTAATTCTGGATTGTCTGTTTTAGCCTTGGCTAGCGGTGAAACTAACTTTGGGTGATTTATTAAAAAAACCGGGCCAGCAATACTACGACGACAATACTTCCAAAGAGTATCCATTAATCTCTCTTTATTATCCCCTTCATATTTAACCTTTAACTCTTCCAGCTTTGCCTTCATTTCTTCTTCACTAGCACCAAGAACATCAATTCCGGTTTTATCCAAGACAGTTTGTCTATAATCAATTCTTTCCCATTCTCCTGACAGATCATATTCCATTCCTTTGGTTGTAAACTTAGTAGTGCCAAAAACTTGCATAGCTAATTCTTGATACAGCTCTTGAGCAAGCTTCATTCCTTCTTCATAATCAGCGTAGGCCCAGTAGAATTCCATGTTGGTAAATTCTTGTAAATGATCTGGGCTAGAACCTTCATTACGATAAGCACGGCCAATTTCAAAAACTTTTTCATAACCAGCCGCCATTAATCTTTTTTGCCACAATTCACCAATGGAAATACGAAGATAAACTTGCATGTCAAAATCATTATGGTGAGTTATAAAAGGATTAGCTTCAGCACCACCGGTGGTTGTTTCTAAAGTTGGTGTTTCTACTTCAAAAAAACCTTTCTTTTTCATGAATTCTCTAGTGACTGACCAGAATTTAGCTTTTTTATAAAAAATATCTCTTAATTCTTCATTTAACAGTAAATCAATATATCTTTTTCTAAGTCTTTCTTCTTCATTTTTTAGTCCATACCAAGAATCAGGGATTGGTTTTAAGGCTTTGGTTAAAAGTTTAAAATCTTTAATCATTAAACTCTTTACCTCTTTATTGGTTAAAAACGGAACACCAGTTACTTGAATAAAATCAGCTGTATCTATTAATTTAACAAAAGTTTTAAAACTATCGCCCTCAAGTTCTTTTTTAGAAAAAACTAGTTGCAAGGTACCGCTTTCATCTTGTAAATCAGCAAAAGCAAGATTGCCATGTATTCTTTTAGATCTTAGACGGCCAACGATATTTACAGCCCTCTCTTCTAGTAAGCTAAAGTTCTCAAAAAAAGATTTAACAGTCATGTCGCGCTTTACCTTTGCTGGATAAGGATTAATTCCCTTTTCTTTTAATTCCTCTAGTTTACGCAGACGATCCTCAGTTTCACTGATATGAGAAGACTCTTCTGGTAATTTATCTTCATTTTGATGACTTTTTTGTGTCATAGGTTTGTAAAATATTAAGAAAAATAATGAAAACTATATAAATATATACCATAAAAAAATTCTTTTGTAAACGTATTTTTTAAGATTATATATGATTAAGTATTATTTATTATTACTTAAAATAAAAAGAGAATCCTGCTAAAGATTCTCTGTTGCCAACTCATTGACGCAAACAATAATTTCTTTCCAATTTAATACCCGCGTTGCACCAACTGGCAATTCAATTCTGTTCCATGGATTATCGTAGACTAAGACTTTAATTCCTCGATCAGTACAATCATGAATATGAATTGGGTCATCGTCGATGATAAGAGGTGCTTTTAAGCGTGCACAAACTTCTGATTTTTTGAGCCAACCATCACTATGCGTATATGCATTAGTGTGATAAACACCACAGAAATATCCAGAAAAATATTGATCTAATAATTTTCTAGTTAAAATATTTGTGTTATTATCACGGCCAGTTACTAAAAACAGATTATGTCCCAAGCTTTTTAAATGTTCAACACCTTCAACCGCGCCTATTAAAGGTCGTATGTCCTGAAAATACGGAGAAGCAATGAAATTCATTATTTTAGCTATTGTCTCTTCTCGACTTCCTCCCCACACCTTTTGATAAATACAAGTGTTGAAATCATTTCTCTTTAAATTTGTTCCAAAAGTATTATTATGGAATAAAATTAATTGTTCGAGTAAATCGACTAAAGTGTCGTCTAAATCTACTGCGATGTTCATTGTTTTCTTCTTTCTTTTTAAGTTGCTATTTTAAGCAATATTAAGCTGTAAAGTGTTATTTTGTCAATGTTCAGAATCGTGGATGATGTTCAAACTAGTATGACTAAGATTAGATGAGATATTAACTCTTAATATTTATATTACTCAAAGAAATCCTATCTTAAAGATTCACTTATTTTTTCAAATTAGTTTTTTGCTCTTCTATAATATCATCTTTTAATAAATATTGTTTGACATTCTCGGTATCTTTTTTAAGCTCTTTATACTGCCTACTTTTAAAGAAATCCTTTAGACTTTGTACAAATGGCGACCCATTACGATATAAGCATAGTCTTACTTTAAGTGGATTACCCTCCAAACGAATTCCATAAAATCCTTCGTAGCATTTCCCCGCTCTTCTAATCGGGCAATCATCACAGAGAGACTTTAGATAAAAATTTCTAATACACTTAACTCCAAAATTGTATTTTTCATTGAGTTGATAGTCTAAACGATGACTAGAACTAATTAAGGTTACCTCGTGGCCAATTAAATTAGCTTCGTTCTTCTTTAAAATAAAGTTAATTGTTTGCAAAGATCTTTCACCTAAAGACAAATCATTTAAAAGCCGCAGTTTAATATTGTTTTTTGCACAAAACAATAATATATCTTCTGCACTGGAAAACTCATCACCTACAACACAGTTGATTTTAGTATTTATTAACTTTTCTGCATTAATAACATTGCTAACAGCTAAGTCTATACAGTTTTGTGCCCACAAAGCTCCTTCTTTAGTGCTCATTTTATGATTTTGTAGTTTTAAAAATGAAAATTTTTCTAAAGAGTGAATACTGAAATTTATAGAGTCGAGGCCCGCGTCTTTAAGTTTTGACAAAAGGCTTGGATCAAACTGTCCATTTGAAGTAATGGAGTTAATGATGCCAATTTTTTTAGTTTTTTTTATTAAACTTATTAAATTTCGATATAAAGTTGGTTCTCCGCCCGTATAGTGAACTCTGTAAAAAAATAATTCTTTTTTAAACTTTTTTAAACAAGCAACAACCTCGTCTTGATTGACTTCTTGAGCAGTACTATTACCCTCTTGATGACAAAATTTACAATTATACTGACAAGTGCTATTTAATTTGATTCTAATTGAACGAGGTAAACAAAATTTTACTTTAAGCATAATATTATTTTTTTTCCATTAACAAGTCAGGATATCCACAACCAGAGACTATCTGACTTTTTTTAAGACCAAGATAATCAACTAACTCCTGAAATTTTTGGCTAGTTGCTTTTGTCATTTTGCCGACATATTCAATTTCTATAAAATAACCGAGACCGACAACTTTATCGAGAACTAACTCAAAGTTATTTTTTTCGTCTACAAATATTTGTCTATGTTTTTTAACAACGCAATCCAGTTTAAAATCTAGCTTAGTCAAAATAGTTTTTAAAATTATAAAATTATCGCAGGCTAGTTCTAATTCCTTGGTTTGTAAATTATTAATAACTACATGATAAGCAAAAACGGCCGTACCATCTGATTTTTTTCTAAGACGGAGATAATATTTTTTTGTTCCGGCAAATTTTTTGTGTGGCGGTGAAAAATAGTAATCATCTTGAGATATTTCTTTTTTAAATTTAAAACCAAAATCAATAATTTTCTTTTTCATTAATTTTCCGGGTCTACTCGTTCTAAATTTAACTTCATTTTCGATTTGCATAATTTTATTTTTTAAGTTGATATTAATAATATTATTTCAAATTAAGCTCAAAATAACAAGGGTGTTTGCGCTAGTTTCTTGAACTAAGCCGCGCAAACATTGACAAAATATCATAAATGATGTAGTTTAATTTGAAGTTCTTTAACATAAATACTCACAAAAAAATAGGAATTATGAAAACTAAAAAAGAAATTTTTGATGAAATCATCAAGAAATTGCAAAAAACCCTTGAATCGACGATAGAGCAGGCTGACGCAGTCAGAGACGCCGCTATCAATGCTCCAGGAAGAAATGAATCTAGATACGACTCAACAAAAGAAGAGATGAGCTATCTATCAAATGCTCTTTTTAAAAAGGCACACGATATGCAAAATATTATCAAAGAGCTGGTTAATTTTTCACTGCCCAAGGAGACAAGCACTGTCCTGCTTGGTTCATTAGTAGAAATAAATACGAATAACAGTAGTCAGTTAATATTTCTGATTCCTTGTGGTGGCGGTCAAAAAATTAAAGTTGGTAATACAAGTATATTTGCTGTAAGTAAACAGGCCCCACTTTATTCCGTTCTTCTTGGAAAAAAAATTGGCGAAACAACTTCTTTTAACGGGAAACAGATCATCATTAAAAAAATTGAGTAAAATGAAAAAATTAATTGTTTTTGAGGGGTGTGACGGATCAGGAAAGAGTTCTTGTGCAATTGAACTGGCAAAAAAAATAGGTGGAATCTACTATAAGACGCCTCCAAAAATTTTTGAAAATTTACGGGAGTCGATTGAAAAAACAAAAGATTACAATCTAAGATTCTACTATTATTTAAGCGGCACTATTTATGCCGCCAACGAAATAGTAGAAATTTTAAAGCATAACCATGTTGTCTGTGATAGATACATTTATTCAACAATCGCTTATCACCGCGCTCTAGGAATTGCTATTTCGGGCGACCTGATTAAAACCGTCATTCAAGCCGATTACGCTTTTTGTCTTTACGCAGAAAAAGAAGAAGTAATCAGAAGAATAGGGCAAAGAAAAAATCTTGGCGCCTTTGATACCGACTTTAATTGTCAAGAAAATGTTTTTCAAGAGTTTGCTAAATTTCCCTTGGAATTTTTTGACACCAGCGGTCTCAAGGTCGAAGAGTCAGTAGAAAAATTGCTACAGAAAATTTATTTATAAATTTCTGGAACAAACAACAAAATAGCCGTTCACAATTGAGTGAACGGTTTTTTATTTTCTGTGCTCGAGCTCGAAAGGAGTTTGATAAAGGCGGCAAGGAAACACGAAATAACATCATTAAGAAGTTAGGTTCGAACCAAAGAATAATTGGCAAAAACATTAGCATTTCTTATCATAATTGGCTTATTCCGCTCCGAAATAACGTTGAAAAATTTAACGCTGAAATCACTAGGTTCGAACCGACATATTTTGGCGAAAATAAAAGAAAAAACGAGGCTTTAACCTCGCTTAATCTACGTTGGCTCGGGGACTAGGATTCGAACCCAGATAGCCAGGACCAGAACCTGGAGTCCTACCATTAGACGATCCCCGAAAAACTATTTCTTATTATTAATTATTCTTTCCCATTTTTCAATAGGTCCTTTTATCTTTCTAAATAGTTCATGTGTTTTTATCTTTTTTAGATTAAGTATTTCCTTATATTTATCTACATCTCTTATTTTTAATTTATTTAGCAAATGTTTGAATTCATAAAGCAGTTGGTCTTCGTTTATAGTTATTTTCTGTAAATCTGTTTGGACTTTCTCTAGCTTATCAAGAGAAAAATTATAACCACGTTTTTTAGCTTCCTGATAAACAGAGTATAGATAAGAGTTAATATATTCAAGTGGATTTTTTGCTTCTTTAAAACGTTCAAGTTGCGGATGATTTTTATAACCTTTAGTCTTCCCTGCTAAAACATTTTTAGCCAATAACCCTTCTCGCCAAAGAGCAATTAATCCTTGGCGATCAAGATGTTTAGGATCAAGGCTCCAAAGCCTCATATTATTCTATCTTAAGTATTTTATACTTAACTATTCCGCGTGGCGTCTCTACTTCAACACTATCCCCCTTTTTTCTTTCCAGAAAAGCTACACCCAAAGGAGATTCATTAGATATTTTCCCATTTAAAGGATCTGCTTCATTGAAACTAACAATAGTATATTGTTTTTCGTTTTTGTCCGTTTTTACAGTTATCTTTGAACCCATTACTACTTTATCTCTTGATTTTTCACTTTGAACAACCGTAACATTTTTTAAAGTATTGGTTAGCTCTAAAATTCTACCTTCATTTAAAGCTTGAGCATCTTTTGCTTCACTGTATTCAGCATTTTCACTTAAATCTCCTAATTCTTTAGCTCTTTCTATTCTTTCCGCAATCTCTTTTCTTTTAACTGTGCTTAGAAAAATCATTTCGTCTCTTAATTTATCGTATCCCTCTTGGGAAATAATTTGTTCATTCATACTTTTTTATTTTCTTTTAAGAATAATTAATGACTAATATACCCTATATTTATTGATAAGACAAGAGACGATTATAATTGTCCCTATTCCCAGGGGATGATTTAAATATGGGGTAAAAAAATTAACAATTAACAAAAAAAGTAAGATACTAGCGATACTTAAAAGAATGGGATTATTTTTCTTTAATCCTAAAATTATTGATTCTTTTATTAAAAAGAAAAGTAATAATAGATAGGCTATTATTCCACCTATTCCCAACTTAAGCCAAATATCAAGATAACCCCATTCAAAGGCGTAGGTAGTATAGAGGCCGCTGGGATTATTTTCTAATACCCTTGGATCTTGTGAGAGATAAGTAACAGTTGCGCCATATCCTTGTCCAAAAAATGGTTCTTGTGATATTTCCTTCATCAAAGCTGGCAAAAGCGACCAACGTGAAGAAATAGCCGCTTCGTTTTTATCACTTACATTAACCCGACTAGCAAAATCAACATTAAAGTTTCCAGAGCGAGGCCAAGGAATTACAGTTGTTAAATAAAGAAGACTAAAAGCGCCGGCAAAAACTAAGCCTGTCCATAAGGCAGCTAGAAACATTTTTTTCCAAGAGTAAAGCTTAATAGATAAAATAATAATAAAAGCTAGGACTAAAATTAAAGCTAGCCAAAAACTTCTAGAAAAACTAATTAATAAAACACCAGCAAAAAGAGAGGCTAATAGAAAATTAATTGTTTTTTTTAAATAATCATTCTTTTTTATTTTAAAATTTTGCCAAAAAGAAAAGAATAGTCCGGCGGCAGCAAAAATTTGTCCTTGGATAAAAATACGTGGCCAGCCAGATAAGGTATTTGTCATTTCGCCAACTAAAGTTTTACGCAACCAGAAATATACTTCTGAGGAGAAACTTAAACTGTGGGTAAAAACATATAATAATAAGAAAGTTTTAAGGCTTAGCCAGAGAAAAGAAATAAAAAATAGTATCTTTATATTTTTTAAACTTTTTTCCTTTTCTAAAGTGCAGACAATTATGGTTGGAAAAAGAAGTAGAAAATAAAGCCAACCATTAAAATCACTAAAGACTAAATTCCAAGAATTCCCCTTAAAGGTAGCGTTTATTATTCCAAGAATTATAAAAATAGCTAAAACTAAAAAATATTTAAGAAAATGAAAATCTTTTATCGCTTGTAAGTATTTCCCCTTTAAACCTTCCTGGCGCAAATTTACAATAAATTTTCCAATAAAAACAAATAGAAAAACTAGCCAAAAAGCCATGCGAATACTTAGAGAAAAGCCACTTATTTCTAAAGAAAATAAACGCCCCATTGACCCGATAAGCAATTCGCTAACCACGGCTAGTAAACCATATTCAAGCTTGTAAAGAGTTAATATAAATAAGCCAAAAACAAGGGCTATAAAAAATATCTTATTAAAAACTGGATTAAATAACGAAAAATAAGAAGAGATTTCTATAAAAATAAAAAAACTAAGATATAAAAATCCGGGATTAATGTTTAACTTATTATTTTTTTTATTTTCATCCATATAATTTAGTTATTTATTTGAAAAATAAACTTTCTGTCCTATTTCAAGCCCATATTGCTTGCTTATCCCAGCATTTATTTCTAAAACGTTGTTAACTGGGCTATTACTTGAATATATTTTTTTAGGACTATCCCCTTCTGGTTCTAAATTTTCTAAAATTTCGACAATAGTATTATTTTTAATAAAAATAATGTCTAAAGGAAACTTCATGTTACGCATTACGAACTGACGCGTTTCTAAATCAGGAAAAATAAAAAGAAGTCCGCAATTATCACAAAGTTCTTCTCGCCCGCTTAAGCCAATGTAATGTTCTAGCGGGCTCTTAGCGAGCTCAATATTTATAATCTTCTCATTAATTACTATTTTTTTTATTTCCTCCTTCTGATTTAAATTATTTTTTATTTCAAAAAATAAAAAAATAGACAAAAATAGAATAAAAAATAAGACGATAATAATTTTTCTTTTTTTTCTATAATCCATGTTTATCTTTTATAATTTGCAAGGCTTTTTTGTATTTTCTCACCACGGGCAGAAAAGGTAATAACTTATAAGTAAAAGATGGTACCCAAGAGCTCATAGCACCACCAGGAGAAATTGTAAACAACACTTGATTTATAAATATTCCAGTTTTTCCCTCTTCAAGCATTGTTAACCATAAATCCCAATCTTGAAATTTCTTTATACTTTCATCCCAACCAGAATCTGGATAATCGCTAGTTTTAATAAGAGACATGGTGTGAATATATGGTTCTCTCTTTAACTTTTCAGCGTCAAAATCATGTAATTTAAATAATTTTTTACCCCAATAAAAAGAAGAATAGGCATAACTAGCTTGAGGATTGTCTATTAGGGCTTGTTCTAAAATAGCCAAAGCATCTGGTTTTAAAATAGCATCGTCATCACAGAAAAAAAGATATTCCCCCCTAGCTTCCCTTTTTCCTCGATTACGAGCCGCTGGAGCACCAGCATGATTTTGATTTAAAAATAAATAACTTATATCTTTACTTCCTTGATTTGATATACTTTTTAAATATTTGGCACAGATACTTTCTACATCATCGGCTGATCCGTCATTTACGATTATAACCTCTAAATCACGATAGCTTTGTTTTTCCAAACTGTCTATTGTTTTTAAAAGTTTTTCTACTCCGTTATAAACCGGAATTATTACAGATATCATAAGCTTATTTTTATTTTATAAAATCAAGAATTTCTTTAGCTCTCTTTTCCCAATTAAAATCATTTTTGGCGCGTAAACGACCATTTTCTCCAAGATCATGACGCAATTTATCATCACTAACTAATTTTTTTATAGCATTTTTTATCTCTTCTATATTTTCTGGATCAACTAATAGGCCTGTTTTTTCAGACAAAACAGCATCTTTTATTCCCCCTGAATTTCCAGCGATAACTGGCTTGCCGCAAAGAGCAGCTTCTAAATATACAATGCCAAATCCTTCAAAATCGCCAGCAATATCTCGTGAAGGCATGATAAAGATATCTGCTAAGTTAAGCCATTTCCATTTTTCTGTTTCTGATATAGCTCCTAAAAAGTTTATTTTTCTAGCCAGTTCAAGTGGAACCATCTTTAATAAATTATTTTCTTCCGGGCCCTTTCCGGCGATAAAATAAATTAGATTTTTCCTTTCTTCCCGATTAAGACTTATTAAAGCTTCGATAACCTTATCAAAACCCTTGCGTTCAACTAGCCGTCCTAAACTAAATAAAACCTTCTTTCCTTTTAATTCATACTTCTCTCTTAGTTCCTCTTTTTCTCTTTCACTTACCACTAAAGAAACATTTTCTATGGCTGGATTAAAAACCCCTGTTTTTCCTGTTGCTTCTTTATAAAATTCTAAGATTTTAGCTTCAACGTAACTATTGGCACAAATAATTTTATCCGCTCTTTTTATAATAAATTTAGTTATTAATTTCTTGTGCGATTTATTAAGAGTTAGTGGCATATCCATGCCATGAAAAAAAACTGCGTATTTAAAATTATTAAACAAAGAGGCAATAAAAGCAGCTGTCCCAAGTGGCAAAATTTGACCTACTAAAACATAATCTATCTTACTCTGTTTTATCTTTCTTCTTAAAACATTTATCGCCTTAAGCCAAGCACAACAGTAATTACCATCCAATAATTTCCCCTTGCTATTATCTAAAACTAATAATTTTTCATCAATTGGCCAATACTTAGCCATGTTGCCGTAATAATTAGCAACTCCGCCGTTAAAAGGAGGATATTCTAAGGTAAATAGCAAAGTCTTCATAATTTGAGATTTAAGATTTTAGTTTAAAAGATTTAATAATACTTTTTATATCTTCAATTTTTAAAGCGCGGAAAGCAAATAGAGAAAGGAAATAAACAATAGCGCCTAAAAAAGTGATTATAAAAATATTTATATAGTTTTTTCCTAAAAAAATAATTAGACCCATAATAAGGGATGAAAAAATAACTTTTAGAAAAATAGAAAAATTGTGTTTAAAATGATAAGGAATAATTTGTTTTACCCAAATAAAACCAAGAATAGTCATTAAAGCATTGGTTATTAAAACGGTAATACTAGCTCCTAGCGCTTGCCAGTGTGGAATGAGCAAAAGATTTAAAATTAAACTAACTATCATTACTATTCCCATGTTTAAGGTGTTTTTCTTTTGTCTATCACAAGCATTAAGCAGTGATCCAATAGGAAAGTTAATAAAAATAAAGAAAAGGGCTATAATTGATACCCTTAGCGGCCAAAGAGCTTCGCCATATCCATCTTTAAATAATAATATAATCTTATTACCTAAAATAACTGTTCCAACAATAATAGGCAAAGAAATAATAATTAAATAATTTAAAGCCCGAGTAAAAGAAACCACTAATTGCTCGCGGTTATTTTGCCAATAAGTACTCATAGCTGGATAAAGAGAGGCGACAAAAGCCATGGGTAAAAATTGCAAAGCAAAAATTATCTTAAAAGCTACTTGATATAATCCAACCTGCAAATCACCGGCCAAAATTGATAAAAGAACTGAATCTAAATAAGTGTATAATCTTTGAAAAATGGCATACATGGCAAAAGGCCAGCCTAAAATCAATATCTTTCTAATAAAAGGAGTGTCCCAAATTAACTTTATATTTACTTTTATTTTGTTTTTTAGTACTAATAAAGAATAGAGAAAGTTAAAGCTACTAGCTAAAGCTAAGGCAATCATCGCTATTATAAGTCCTCCGCCTAAAAGAAGAGCGCTGTAACCAACTATTAATACTATTAACTGAAATATAATAGAAGCGGAACTTTCATATTTTAAATTATGAAATCCTCTAATAACAGCAAAAAATGTATTAGTAAAAGAGTCTAAAACCATGCAAATAGAGGAAACATAGACAAGGTTTTTGGTTAAACTGTCGTAACCTAAGACATTAATTAAAATAAAAACAACAATTAAGGAAATAAGAGCAAGGGGTATTTTTAATGCTAAAACATTAGCTAACCAGCGATCAGCGTCATCCGCTTTTTTAGCCACCTCTCTTATTAAAACATTGCCCAGACCTAAATCTATAAAAATTGCAAAAATTGTAGTAAAAGAAATAGCAAAATAATATTTACCAAGACTAACAGGCCCAACGTATCTAGCCAGAAGAGTAAAATAAGTAAAAGAGATTATTTTTTGCAAAATTAAAGCCAGAGTTAAATAAGAAGTATTTCTGGCTATATTATTTATCTTAAGCATAATGTTTCAAAAATCACAGTCTTGTTTATTATAGCAATTTATTTTAAAGCTGTTAAGTAAAGTTATTTTTAGAAAAGAGAGCCTTACTTAGCTTAAATTAGCTAATATTTAGCTCTTTTTAAAAAAATACCAAAAATTAAATTACTCTTGCTTAAATTTAAAAGTTGTGATAGCATTATATTAACACAATTTAAAGATATTAAGTAGTTGAAATTTTATTATTCTTAATAAAATTTTTATATTTTTATGAAGAAAGAAGTCCATCCTAAGTATTACCCGAATTGCAAGGTAAGTTGCGTTTGTGGAAACACTTTTATAACCGGCTCAACCGAACCGGAGATTAAAGTTGAGCTTTGCTCAGCTTGTCACCCTTTTTATACAGGTAAGCAAAAATTAGTTGATACCGCTCGCCGAGTTGAAAAATTTGAAGCGAAAGTAAAAGCTAAAGATTCTAATCTTGATAAGAAAGGAAAAAAGGCGAAGCGCGTTGCTCGTTCTGAAGCTAGAGCAAAGAAGGAAGTGGTTGTAAAAACCAAAGATATCAAAAAAATCGCCCAAGTAAAGCTAAACAAAAAATAAACATTTAAAAAAGCAACTAACGTTGGTTTTGTAGTATCTTGATGCTATAATACTAATATAAAGTTGCTTTTTTGTTAGCTATTAATCTATGTATAAGGAAATAAAAGATAAATTAAGCGAATTAGAGAAAAAATTACAATCTCCGGATCTTTTAAAAGATGCGGCCGGTATGATAAAAATTTCAAGAGAACATGCTAATTTAAAAAAAATAAATGACATGATCTTGATTTTAGAAAAAACAGAAGAAAATATTAAACAAAATAATGAGATTGTAAAAAATGAAAATGACGATGAATTAAAAACCTTAGCTAACGAAGAACTCGGTATTTTAAATAAAAAGGCACTTGAATTAAAAGAAGCTATTAGTGAAGAAATAAACCCATCTAACCCAAATGACAAAAAGAACGCTATTATAGAAATAAGAGGCGGAGCTGGAGGCGACGAAGCTGCTTTGTTTGCCGGTGATCTTTTTAGAATGTATGCACGTTTTTGTGAACGACAAGGTTGGAAATTAAGCTTAATAGACGCATCTGTTATCGGGATAGGCGGTTATAAAGAAGTAATTTTTTCTATTGATGGTGATTCAGCTTATGGTTATTTGAAATTTGAAGCTGGAACACATCGTGTCCAGCGCATTCCTGAAACTGAAAAACAAGGACGAGTCCATACTTCAACCGCAACCGTAGTCGTTCTTCCAGAAGTAGAAGAAGTTGACATAGAAATAAAAGCTAATGAGATAAGAATTGATACTTTTTGTTCCAGTGGACCAGGTGGACAAAGCGTTAATACAACTTACTCCGCCATCCGCATTACTCACTTGCCAACAGGCATAACTGTTTCTTGTCAGGACCAAAAATCGCAACATCAGAATAAAGAAAAAGCTATGCAAGTTCTCCGTTCTCGTCTTTTTGCTAAAAAAGAGGAAGAGAGAATGATAAATGAATCAAGTGCTAGAAAAAATCAAATTGGTGCTGGCGATAGATCGGATAAAATTAGAACCTATAATTTTCCTCAAGATAGATTAACTGATCATCGCATTAACACTTCTTGGCATAATTTATCTCGCTTATTAGATGGTGAAATACTGGAGATAATAACAGCTCTTAAAAAAGCTGAAAAAGAAAAAAGGGATTAACTTGAATATCATGCAAATTATTGATGTTTTACGTCAAAGTCCTCTTCCCTCTTTAGAAACAGAGCTATTGCTTTCTTTTCTTTTAAAAAAAGAAAGAGAGTTTGTTTTAGCTCATATTGATTATAAAATAACAAAAGAAATTTTTTATCGTTATAAAAATTTAGAAAAAAAACGCTTAGCTAATTGGTCAATTGCAGTTTTAATTGGCTACCGCGAATTTTATAGCTTAAAATTTTTAGTAAACAAGCAAGTTCTTGTTCCTCGGCCAGAAACAGAATTGCTAGTAGATGAAGCCTTAAAAATTACTTTAGAAGACGCTAAAAAAGAAAAATTAAGTATTATTGATATTGGCACTGGTTCAGGGGCGATAATTATTAGTTTGGCAGCCACATTACCTTCTTTAAAAAACATTAGTCTATTAGCTAGTGATATTTCGTCCTCCGCTCTTAAAATAGCTAAAAAAAATGCTAAACTTCATCAACAAGAAAAGAATATAAGATTTTTTCAAGGAGATTTATTAAAACCATTATTAAAAGAAATAAATAAAAATAATAATTTAATAATTACAGCTAATCTTCCTTATTTAACACCAACTCAGGTAAAGAAATCCCCTTCAATATCAAAAGAGCCTCGGCTTGCGCTTGTTGCTGGAAACGATGGACTTAAATACTATCGCCTACTTTTTAAACAAATTAATTCTTTATTAAAAGATAAGAAAAAAAAGATATCTATTTTGTGCGAAATAGATCCCAGTCAAGATAAAAATTTTGCATTACTAGTAAAAAAACTTTTACCAACCTCTTCACTTGTATTTAAAGAAGACTTAACAAATCGGCCTCGTCTGGCAATTATTTCTATTTTTAAACAAAAATAAAACCGTCTCATTGAGACGGTTTTATAAATATCAATTATTTTATTTTTATTTCTTTTCTTCCTCTTTCTTACCATCTTTTTCTTCTTCGGTTTTTGCTTCTATTGGCTTCTCTTCCTCAACCTGAGCTTTTGGTTCCATGACGCTTACAACGACATCATCTGAATTGTTGTTTAAAATTTTTAAATCATTAGGAATAGGCAAGTCTTTTACCTGTATCATAACGTCAAAATTTTCAATTACTGAAATATCAACATCAATATGATCTACAAGGTCACTTGGTAAACACTCTACTTCAATTTCATTTAAATTACGCATCAACATACCGCCAAGTTCTTTTACCGCCTTTGATTCACCTATAAAGTGCAAAGGAATAACAGCGTTTATCTTCTCTTTCATGTTAACCTGATAAAAATCAACATGAGAAAAAGTGTGCTTTAAAACATTCCTCTGAATATCTTTTACTAAAACTTTTACTTCCCCGTTTCCAAAATCTAAAGAAATAAGATTTGACTCTCCGGCTAAAGAAAAGGCTTTTTCAAAATCAATTTTTTTCAATTTCAAGCTTTGACTTTCTATTCCCTTGCCATAAACAACGGCTGGGATATATTCAGCGCTTAATTTTTCATTTAATTCTCTTTTTTCTGCTTTTAGTTTAAATTCCATACTTTTGCTATTAATATCTAATTTTTGATTTAATAATAATATTTTCAATTATCCCTACTATAATCATTAGGGATAACAAGGAACTACCGCCATAACTGACAAAAGGCAGCGGCAGACCAACCACTGGCATAATTCCTATATTCATACCAATATTAATAAACATTTGAATAAAAATCAAGCCCACTGAACCAATAATAAAATAAATACCGAAATCATTAGGGATATTCTTTAAAGACAAAAAACAACGAGAGAAAAATAAGCCATAAAAGCCTAAAATTAATAAAACACCTAATAACCCCAATTCCTCAGCGATAACAGCAAAAATAAAGTCATTTTGAGCCTCTGGTAAGAATTTTAACTGTGACTGTGAGCCAAAGCCAACCCCTTTGCCAATAATTCCACCAGAACCAACAGCGATTATAGCCTGGGAAACATTCCAACTCGATTCTAGACTATTAGCACTTGGATTAACGAAAGTCATTATTCTGTCTTTTTGATAAGGCTTAAAGAGAAAAAACCAAGATATTGTAAAGATAAGAATACCGCTAACGCCAATTATAAGCAGGTATTTCTTTGGAAAACCAGCCGCAACTAGCATTACCAACCAAATAGCTACTAAAATAAGAGAAGAGCCAAAATCTGGCTGGAAAAGAACTAATAAAACAAGAATAAAAACACTAAAAGCAGAGATAAAAAAATGACGGAAAGTCTTGACCTTAGTGGCTAAATTAGAAAAATAATTAGCTAAAAATAAAATCAAGGCTATTTTTACAAATTCTACCGGTTGCAAACTTAAACCAAAAAAATTAAACCAACCCTTAGTTCCGCGATTTACCGAACCAAAAATCAAAACGGCAATAAGAATAAATATGGCTAAAAAATAAATATACCGGCTAGCGCTTTTTAAAAGATAAGAGTCAATAAAAGAAAAAAAGAACAATAATCCCAAGCCTATCCCAGAAAATATTAATTGCTTCCTAAAATTTTGTGAATTAAAACTTTCTTGTCCTAAAGCTACGCTGTATATTTCCACTAAACTAAAGGCTATTAAAAGAATAACTGATATAAGTATCAGCCAATCAAAATTTCTTAAATATAATTTTAAGCGTGCTATCATAAATTAAGCCATTTTTTAAAAACTTCCCTGATATTTCTTATAAACATTTTCATCTAAAATGTTAAGCTCGGGAATAATTTCCGTCTTATTAACACCATAAAGATCGGCTATCCAAGAAAGCCTTATCGAGCGTGTTTCCCCAGCAGCAAAATCAGTAATTATATGACGATGAACTCCTGCTAAATCACCCTGCCGATAAAAAGAAATATTTAACGGAACTTCGTAATAAGAATAAGCACTATTGTTAGTAATTTCAAAACTTAAATTGTTTAAATCATTATTTGTGTTTAAATTTATATCCCTTAAAGAAAAATTTAAACGTTCATTTAGATACTGCTGCCAATTAGGAATTTCTCTGTTATCTATGCGTTGCCAAGCGACATTTTCTATCTCTAAACTAACATTTGACTGTAAATTGTTTATCTCTTTATTAAAAGCAGTTAGAATCTTTCTTTCACTGGGAAAAATAAAACTATTGTCACATAAAAATTGAACCCCATCTATTTTAAAACAGTATTTAAAAGTAGCCTTAAAACGTTCATTAGGATTTTCTAAAAAGGCGCTAAAATCATAAGAACCATTATTTAAAAAGGTTTGTGGACTTGAAACAATAAGATCGGCAACTTGATTTTTCGGAGAAGATACTACCACTAAAGACTGATTATTATCATCTGAAGAATTCAAGAAATAAAAAATATAATTATAGATTGAATAAGAAAAAAGAGAGATAGAAATTATTACAAGAAAAAATATAACTATTTTGTTTAGAAGTTTTCTCTTTTCAGAAAACCACAAACCAAAACTTAGCTTGTTTAAAGACAGGCCACCAGAATCTTTATATCTGCTTAAGTCTATTTCATTGTCATTTTTATCTTTTGACATAATTATGCTATAATTACAATAACAATTTCATAATAGCACAACTTATTAAAATTTTAAATAAATATGTTAAAAATTAATGTCCCTTTAAGCGTTCCGACCAATAAAATGGCAGAATATCAAAAAAATTATCGCCTGGCGACCAATAATAGCGGCAATTTACTGCTTTTTGCTGGCGACCAAAAAGTTGAGCATTTAAATGATGATTTTTTTGGACCAAATATCAATAAAGAAGATGCTAGTCCAGAACATCTTTTTGAAATCGCTGCAGGAACTCCTGGCAGCTTGCTAGCAACCCATCTCGGCCTCCTTTCTCAATATGGAGCTAAGTATAAAAAACTTCCCTATTTAGTAAAAGTGAATGGAAAAAGTAATCTTGGTCAAAACGAAGAAAAAGATTCTAGTTCTCCTTGGTGGAATATAAAAAACATTATTGATTTTAAAAAGAATAGTAAATTATCTATTGTTGGTATTGGCTATACCGTCTATCTAGGCGGAAAATATGAGGCAAAAATGCTAAAGGAAGCTGCTTCTCTTATAAATGAAGCTCATCAAAATGGCCTGATAGCTGTTATTTGGATGTATCCACGTGGCAAAGGTATAAATGAAGAAAATATTCATGTAATTGCCGGCGGTGCGGGAATAGCCGCCTGTTTAGATGCTGACTTTGTTAAATTAAAATATCCATATAATACAAACAGTCCTAAACTAACAGCTGAAAAATATAAAGAAGTGGTGTTAGCTGCTGGAAAAACGAAAATTATCTGTGTTGGCGGATCAATGAGAAACGAAGAAGAAATGCTTAACACAACTAAAGAACAGCTAGAGATATCAAGAACGTCGGGTTTGGCAATTGGCCGAAATCTTCATCAACGTTCACTAAAAGAGGCAATAGTCTTAGGAAAAAAACTTAGCAAATTAATTCATAAAAAATAAAAGGCAATACAAAAAAACTCCGGATAAACTCCGGAGTTTTTGTTTTAATAAATTTATAGCCATTATTTTTCAAGTCCCTTTATTTCAATTTTTATTCTTTCTGGTAATTTTGGCGAACGATTAATAAAGTCTGGGAAGAAATCAAGCTCATATTCTTTTATTTCTTGAAAATTCTCTAAATAATTTTCTAGTTGTTCACGAGTTAAACTGGTTAATTGTTTTTTATCAATAAAATTAGTATTGCTTTTTAAAATCATGGTGCCATTAAAATCTAACTTTAAAGTAACTTCATTTTTTTCTTTGTCGTAATTTTCAAATTTATAGGAAAAATTAATTCCATCTTCTATTAAACGTTTATCGTCTGGTATTAAAAGACCAAGACGAGCACCGGCTAAATTATAGATATCATTTTTTGAAAAACTAACAACAAGTAAAGAACTACTGGCCTTTATTGTAAAAGATTCTAAATCATCACCAGCTTTTACATCATAATCAAAATCAGTTGAACCTAAAAATTCATATAAGGTTTCCGTGTCTTTAGAAGCTCTACTAGTTTCTGCTTTAGCTTTTGCTAAAATTATTGACTGTAGTTCATTTATTGCCTTTTCAATATCAGCTGCTTTAACATACTTATTAGCTTTTTGACGATAAATAAAAGCTTCTTTATTTTTAGCATAAATTTTATCCTGCAAACCAACCCAAAGCCCAGGAATGGTAAAGGTAGTTGGATTAATGGCAAATTCTGGAGCTGGTTTTTCTGTATAAATATCAACCTCTACTTCTCCGCCAGCGGGAACATTAACGGCTTCTTTTATGCGAAATAATTTATTATCTTGAGTTAAAAGTCTGGTTGTAGCAACCAAAGCTTGATTTTTAGCAGTGGTATTTACAATAGTTACTTGGCCGACAATTTCCTCACCGATATATTCTTCTCCACTAGACATGAAAACTTTTTCTTCATTAAAGGTGAGCTCCTTTATTTCGCCTTTTACAACTTCACGGAAATCAGTTTCAACCTCTTCTTCATTCTCTTCACCTCCTTTTTCAACTTTCACTAAAAGATTGTCGCTTATCACTTCTCCTTTAGGAGAAATGGCAATAGTTAATTTGGTAAAAGAAAAATAAAAAATAGCAGCTGCGGCAATAATCAATATCAAAAGAAAACGCCAAACTAAACGGCGATACAAAACAAGATTCTTCCCTTCTGAAAGCGAAGCTTCTTTTTCAGCTGGCTGTTTTGGATTATTAGTTTTTATTTCACTAACTAGCTCTCTAAAAAACTTCTTTTGCTGATCAATTTCAGTTACTAAATTCTCTTCTTCTGGTAAATCAGGAATTTGTTCCAAGGGTGGAAGGTCGGGAAAAGCAGTTTCTTCCTCATCTTCAATAATATCAATTACTACCGGCTTTACTTTTCTAGAAACAGAAAGTGACTCGCGTTTTCGAGACTTTTTTAAAGTAGGCGCATTTTTTTTACTAACCTTTTCTTTTTTAGAAGATTTTTTTTCTTCCGTTATTTTTTTTGTTCTTGGCATATTCCCAATTTTATTGAAATTTAAAAAATTCCAGTTATAAAATAATCTGATTAACTTTATTATATCAAAATTCATCAGCTGTCGCAATAATTTTTTTATTTTATAGAAACAATCTTGATGATATTTTTAAAATTATTTTCAAGTTCGTCTGTTAACTCTTTGGTATTTAGAACTTTGAAAGCGGTTTTTATTACCTTCGCCTTCCCTTCTTCTATAATTTTAAAGTAAACACTATCCTGTCCGCTATATTTAGCAAAAACATCTTTAAGACGAGATAGGTCGTTATTTTCTAAATTATCTTCCAGTATCAAACGTAAAGGCTTATTTTCTTTTTTTGCTTCTTCCACTTTTTCTTCTTTTTTTTCAATTCGTCCATTTGACTGATAATGATTTTGGTAATTTTTTTTTGGTGGTCCAGCAGACATTATTAAACGTTTAAAATCATCTATTGATTTTCTGGGATTTTTTGAATCAAGAGTAGAAACATGATTAGCTAAAAATTTAACTTCTTGATCTTTTTCTGATACAACTCCTTCGATTATTAAAGCTTGTCCATCTATCCAAAGATTAGCACTTTCTTTATATAAACGAGGAAAAACTAAAATTTCTACACTAGTGCTAGCATCCTCTAATTTAACAAAAAGCATAGACTCCCCTTTACGAGTAATTATTTTTTTTACAGAAGAAACTATGCCAGCAATAATAACGCGATTACTACCACGATATTCTTTTAGTTTTGCCAGTATAGTTGCATAACCGCTTAAATAAGATCGGAAGTTGTTATATGGATGTTCGCTAACATAAAGACCTAATAATTCTTTTTCCCAAATTAGTTTTTCATTTTGATCAGCTGGAGCAGATGGTGTTAGGGTAATTTTTTGTAAACCACTTTCTTGAGACAGAGAGCCAAATAAACTAACTTGTCCATTTTCTTTGCTGCGAACTGATTCTTTATTGTAGTTTAAAAATTTTTCAACATTAGCTAAAAGATTTCCTCTTTCACCAAAACTATCCATAGCGCCACTTTTTATCAAACTTTCTAAAGACTTTTTGTTCAAATCTTTATCAGTTATTCTCTCTAAAATATCAAAAGAATCTTTAAATGGTCCATTTTCTTTTCTTTCTTTTATTAAAACGTCAACTATATTCTCACCAACATTTTTAATTGCTTTTAGCCCAAAGCGTATAGTATCTAGCTTTTCTTTAGAATCAACTGCTCTGTTTTCTTTTGTTCCGGCGGTAACAACGGTAAAGGTTCCAAAAGATTCATTAATATCAGGTGCCATTATTTTAATCCCCATATTACGACATTCTTCAATTTCAATTGCTATTCTGTCTGTGTCACCTTGATCGGCTGTTAAAAGAGCAGCCATAAATTCAACTGGCCAATGGGCTTTTAGATAAGCAGTTTGATAACCAATTAAAGCATAACAAGCTGCATGAGAACGATTGAAGCCATAACCAGCAAATGGTTCTATAAAAGAGAATATTTTTTCTGCTAGTTCCTTATAAACACCATTTTTTACACAACCATCAACAAACTTCTCTTTTTGTTCAGCTAAAAGAGCGGGAATTTTTTTTCCCATGGCTTTACGTAAAACATCAGCTTGTCCCATGGTAAAGCCGGCTAAATTACGGGCAATTTGCATAACCTGCTCTTGATAAATAGCAACACCGTAAGTTTTTTCTAAAATTGAAGAAAGTTTAGGATGAAGATAGGTAACTTTTTTCTTTTTATGCTTACCATCAATATAATCTGGGATCCATTCCATAGGACCTGGCCTATATAAAGCAACCATGGCAATAATATCTTCAAAAATACTAGGCTTTAATTCCCTTAAGTATCTTTTCATACCTGAGGATTCAAATTGAAAAACTCCAGTTGTTTCACCATCTTTAAATAATTGATAAGTTGCCTTATCATCAAGCGGAATATCATCAATATTAATTTCTAGCCCCCTAGTGTTTTTAATTATTTTTAAAGCGGATTCTATAATAGTTAGATTTTTTAAACCTAAAAAATCCATCTTCAAAAGACCTAAATCTTCAATCGGATGAAGCGAATATTGAGAAATAATGCTTTTATCTGAAGATGAGGCATATTGAATAGGCACATAGCTGGTAAGCGGATCTTTGGTTATTAAAACACCACAGGCATGAGTTGAAGAATGGCGCGCCACACCTTCAAGACGAAGAGCGTAATCTAATATTCTTTTAGCAGCTGGGTCATTGTTATAAAACTCTTTTACCTCTGGAACATTTTTTATCGCATCTTCAAGTTTAGTAAACATTGGGATGCTTTTAGAAAGACGATCACAAAATTCATAGGGTTCATCTAAAACTCGTCCCACATCACGAACGGCTGCTCTAGCCGCCATTGTTCCAAAGGTGATAATTTGTGCAACATGATCATGTCCATATTTTTCACCAACATAATTTAAAACTTCACCACGACGAATATCAGCAAAATCCATATCAATATCAGGCATGGAAATACGTTCTGGATTTAGAAAGCGTTCAAATAATAATTCATAATGTAATGGATCAAGATTAGTTATTCCTGATAAATAACAGACTAAAGATCCAGCAGCACTGCCACGTCCAGGACCAACCACAATTTTGTTATCTTTTGCCCATTTAATAAAATCCGCTACGATTAAAAAATATGAAGGCCAACCCATTTTAGAGATAACGGAGAGCTCATAGTCTAAACGCTCTCTTATAGCCAATTCTTCTTCTTGATTAATTTTTGGAAAACGTTTAACAATTCCATCTTCGCAAATTTTTCTAAGGTATGAATCGCCATCATAACCATTTGGTACTTCAAAATAAGGTAATTGAATATTGCCAAGCTCTATTTCTAAATTACACATCTCGGCAATTTTTAGAGTATTTTCTATTGCCTCGGGTACATCTTTAAAAGCGCTTATCATTTCGCTGTTAGAGCGCATAGAATAATCACCATACCCTATCATTGTCATTCTGTCAGTATCAGTTAATTTCTTTTTGTTCTGCAAACACAATAAAATATCCTGAGCTTCAGCATCTTCTTTTTTAAAATAATGGACATCATTTGTGGCAACAAGTGGAACTTTTAATTCTTTAGAAAATTTAATCATTTGACGATTAACTTTTTCTTGTTCTTCTAGTTCTGGATGATCCTGTATCTCTAAATAAAAACTATCAGCTCCAAAAACTTTTTTATATTCTAAGATTCTTTTTTTTGCTTCTTCTAATTTATCACTTCTGATAAGGCGTGGTATCTCACCAGCCAAACAAGCAGTTAAAGCAATTAATCCCTGACTATGCTCTTTTAAAAGCTCAAAATCTATGCGTGGCTTATAATAAAAACCCTCTAAATGAGCTTTAGAAACAAGTTGAATTAAGTTTTGATAGCCAATTTTGTTTTTAGCTAAAAGAATTAAATGAGAATTTCTGGCATCTTCTTTAGTATTTTTATCAAAACGAGAATTAGGGGCTAAATAGGTTTCTACACCAATAATTGGTTTTATCCCAGCTTTTTTAGCTTTTTGATAAAATTCTATAATTCCATACATGGTGCCATGGTCAGTTAAGGCAACTGCCGGTGATCCTTGTTCTTTGGCATAATTAATAAGCTCGTCCAGCTTAGTAAGGCCGTCGAGCAAAGAATAGTGGCTATGATTGTGGAGGTGGACAAAAGACATTATTTAATTTTCTTTAAAATACCATTTAATTCATCTTCGGAATAAAAATCAATTATTAACTTGCCACCCCTTCCGTGGCGCTTTATTTCAACTCTAGTAGCTAAATACTCGCCTAGCTCCTCTTCCTTAGAGCGATCAAAATAATCTTTAGTTGGCTTACTCTTAAAACCGCTAAGACGCTTTATTTCCCTATCAGTTTCAGCAACTGTCATGTTTTGGCGTAATATCTTTTTTAACATTACAACCTGCTTAGCACTATTTTCCAAACTTAAAAGATATTTAGCATGTGCTTCGCTTATTCTCCCTTCGCTTAAAGCGTCTTGCACTTCTTTTGGCAAGCTTAAAAGACGTAAGGCATTAGCTACACTAGAACGAGCCTTTCCTACTCTTTTTGATGCCTCTTCTTGAGTAATGTTAAATTCATCCATTAAACGACGATAGGCATAAGCTGTTTCCAGTGGATTTAAATTTTCTCTTTGCAAATTTTCAATTAAAGCAATCTCTAATTTCTTCTGCTCTTCTTCTTCGCGGATTATAACTGGTACTTTTTTTAGACCTATCATCTTAGCCGCCCTCAAACGACGTTCACCAGCAATAAGCTCAAATCCTTTTTCTAGACGGGTTACCAACAAAGGCGAAATTATTCCGTGTTCTTTAATTGATTCTGCTAAATCTTCAAGTGCTTTAGTGTCAAAATTAGTTCTTGGTTGTTGCGGATTAATAGAAATGAGGTTTGGATCAACTTTTAAAATCTGGTCTGAATCATGAAGAACTAGCGTTTCTTCTTCCTGATCAAAATCAGATTTAAAGGGATTACGCCCATAAGTTACCGTTTTTTTAGGGATTAGAGAGCCGAGTCCACGGCCTAAACCTTGAGGCATATATTTATCACTATTTACTTAATTAACAGTATTAAATAATACTTAAAACTTCACGAGCTAAATTTTCATAAGCTTTAGCTGCTCGTGATTTAGGATCGTATTGTAATATACTACGACCATAACTTGGTGCTTCAGCTAAACGAACACTACGTGGAATAACTGATCTGAATATTCTGTTAGGGAAAAACTTATACAACTCTTCCATAACTGCACCTGATAATTTATTACGCTTATCAAACATGGTAATAACTGCCCCCATGATTCCTAGTGATGGCTTTAAATTACCCTGGACTAAACTGATTGTTTCCAGTAATTGGCTTAAACCTTCCAAAGCATAATATTCACTTTGAATAGGTATTAAAACTTCATCAGCTGCCACTAAACTATTAACAGTTAAAAGACCGAGTGATGGTGGTCCGTCTATGATTATAAAATCAAAATCCTGACGAACTTCTTCTAGTATCATAGACAAGCGGAATTCCCTATTTTCCAAAGCAACCATCTCTACACCAGCTCCAGCTAAAGCCAGTGTGGCTGGGGCAATTTTTAAATTATTTTGCAAAGTTCTTTTTATAATCTGACGAATAGGTTTTTTAAAAATCAAAGATTCATATATTCCCGCTTCTAAGTTGCGATGATCTAAGCCTAAGCCAGAGGTCGCATTTGCCTGCGGATCAAGATCAAGTAGCAAAACTTCTTTGCCTAAATGAGCCAAATAAGCGGCTAGATTAACCGAAGTAGTGGTTTTTCCAACCCCACCTTTTTGATTAACAATTGCAATAATTTTACCCATAAAATATTTATGATATGTTCATTATATCCTAAAGAACTCCCTTTGACAATTGGTTTTTTATTTATTATACTTGATTTTGTAATTCAGTTATAAGCAAAGCCGCGGTGGCGGAACTGGTAGACGCACATGACTCAAAATCATGCGGAGGCGACTTCATGAGGGTTCGAGTCCCTCCCGCGGCACAATAAAAAACAGGCCTTTATACAACTGGCCTGTTTTTATTTATCTAGTTAGTCTTTTTAAATCTAACGGTAAAAACCGGCTCATACTCAACTTTGTTCTCATCAACTATCTTTATTGCCTCGCCTTTTGCCAGTTGATTAAGCGCTAAATCGCTAAGTAATTGATTATCGCCAGCGATATTCAACTTCAAGCCCTCAAGTTTATCAAATTCTTCTTTAAGCTCAGCTTGTACTCCGGCTAAAATTTTCTTTTTCTTTATTTTTAAAGCTTCTAATTCCTCTATCACTCTCTGGTATTCACCATTGACTGATAGAACATCGCGATACATTGCTTTTAAATCGCGCTGTTCTTTTTTTCTTTCTTGAATTCTTTTAAAAACATCGGGGAGTTGTTGTGACATAATATTTTTGTAAATTAATTTTAAATACAAAAATCATTATAGCACATCAATAATCCCGCCGCCTAATAGCTCTTTTTTATTATAAAAAACAACGCTTTGCCCTGATGTAACTGCTCTTTGTCTTTCTTTAAATAAAACTAAATAATCATTTTTATTTTTAGGTTTTATTATACATTTAACTGACTTATGACCATAACGAATAACTGCTTCACAATTAAATTCTTTCTTTGGTGATTTTTCGCTTAACCAATTAACATTTTTAGCTATTAAGCCTTTTTCATATAAAATATCTTGATTCCATTCCTTTACGACATAAAGGATGTTTTTTTTATAATCAAACTTAGCTACATAATATGGCCCCTTTCCACCCGTTAATCCTCGTCTTTGCCCAATGGTATAAAGAGGCAGCCCTTGATGGTCGCCAATCTTCTCATTTGTATCTAAAATTCTAATATCACCTGGCTTTAATCTAAGATACTTTTTTAAAAAATTATTATGATCGCCAGACAAAAAACAAATGTCTTGACTCTCTGCCTTATTGGCGATAGTAAGACTAAACTTAGCTGCCATTTTTTTTATTTGTACTTTACTGTATTTACCAAGGGGAAATAAAAGACGTTTTAAATCTTCTTGTTTGAAATTATATAAAAAATATGTTTGGTCTTTTTTATCATCCTTGGCTTTAAAAAGTTTATATTTAGAACCTGCTTTTTTTATCTCAAGATAATGGCCAGTGGCTAAATAATCAAATCCTAAAGCCTGGGCTCTTTTTAAAAGCATGCCTATCTTTATCTTTTTGTTACAAATAACACAGGGGTTAGGGGTATTCCCTTTTTGATATTCATCTAAAAAATTACCCACAACTACTTCTTTGAATTTTTGAGAAAAATCAAAAGTAAAAAGTGGAATACCAATTTTAGCTGCCACAGATTTGGCATCAGCTAAAGAATCAGGCAAACAAGAACAATTATTATTTAAAGGCAAGGCTGATTCGTCTTTCCAAAAATGCAAAAAAACACCAGAGACATCATATCCCTGATCTTTTAAAAGTTTAGCGGCAACACTAGAATCAACTCCGCCTGACATCGCTACTAATACTCGTTTTTTCTTTTTTACTATTTTTTTCTTATCCACCATACTCTTTTTTAAAAATATCTAAATAAGATTTAGCCGCTTTTTCCCAGGAGAAAAAATTAGCTCTTTCTAATCCCTTTTTTCTTAAAAAATCAGCCAACAATCTGTCTGATAACAGAGAATGCATAGCAAAAGTAATTTCCTCGCTCTTTCCTGGATCTATAAGTAAAGCAGCGTCAGATACTACTTCTGGCAAGCTAGAAACATTAGAACAAATAACCGGCAATCCGCAGGACATGGCTTCAAGAGGCGGAAAACCAAAGCCTTCATAAAAAGAAGGATAAACAAACAAAGAAGCACTTTGATACAAAATACTTTTTTCTTTAGAGCTAACATAACCAAGAAAAATAATATCTTGATAAAATGGAGAATTTTTAGCAGCTTTAATAATTTTTTTAGTTTTCCATCCCTTAGCTCCCGCTAGAATTAGTTGTAAATCATCATAGCCAGAATATTGACTGCGTAGATTATTAAAAGCTTCAATTAATCCAGAAATGTTTTTACGTGGTTCAATATTGCCAAGATAAAGAACAAAACGTTCTTTTATCTTATGTTCCTTAAAATAATTATCTCTTTCTTCTTCGCTAAAAGAAGCTTTTATAAAGTTATTTCCAGAATAAACAACACTTATTTTTTCCTCTGAAATACCAAGAAGCTCTATCAAATCATTTTTGGTATTTTCTGAAACTGCTATTATCCTATCAGCTAGTTTTAAATTCTTTTTAACAGCTAAGGCCAGATGCCAAAAATTTTTTCGCCAACTGAAAAATTCTCTGTAGCGCAGAAAAGAAAGATCATGAACGGTAATTATTTTTTTAGTTTTATCACTAAAAGAACTAAAGTTAAAATGAGGTGACCAAAAAATATCAGTTCCGCCAACAAACTTATCTAGTTTTGGATAATGAAAAAGTTTTTGCAAGATGTAATTAAAAATCTTATTGGAAAAACGACAAGCTTTAATTTTAGTATTTTTTCTCAACCAAGAAAAAAATTTATCTTCTTTTATGCTCCAAGAATTATAAAATAATTTATAAGTATTTTCGCAATCAATGTTTAAAATTGCTGTTAATAAATTAGCGGAGTATTCTGAAACTCCGCTGTAGTGCTTATCCATTAAAACTCTAATATCTACCCCTATTTTCATATTAGCATCTTTTATTATAACTTCCCTAAACTAGCAAGAAAATCATTGATTTGCTTTTTAAAACTATCTACAGAAAATTGCTCGGCATGATTTTTTATCTCTTCTGAATTAAAATTATATTCAGAAAATTTTTGAATAACTTCCATTAAAGATTCTCTGGTTTGTTCATCAAAAAATAACCCCGTCTTCCCTTCAATGATGGTTTCTGTTGCTCCGCCAGAGCGATAAGCAATAACCGGACGTCCGGCCGCCATAGCTTCAATAACAGTAATGCCAAAATCCTCCTCTTGAGGATTGATAAAAGCTTCGGCATTTTCAAATAATTTAATCTTTTCTTCTTCATCAACTCTGCCTAAGAACTCGATGTTAGAGGCGTTACCTGCTATTATCTTTAATCTTTCCAAGTCAACGCCGTCGCCAAATATCTTTAACTTATAATCGGAACCTAAAAAACGAAAAGCTTCTACCAAGAGATCTATTCTTTTGTAAGGAGCTAGACGACAGCCAGCTAAAAAATATTTTTCTGAATCTGCTTTATTTTTTTGATAATTTATATTAAAAAGATGTGTTTCAACTGGTGGATAAATAACAGTAGAATCGCGACGATAATATTTTGTTATTCTCTTTTGAACTGTTTTGGAATTAGCAACAAAAAAATCAACTCTATCTGCTGCTAATCTGTCCCAAACTCTAATTTTATTCAAAACCAAAGAGATTATTTTCTTAATCCATTTGTTATATTTAAGTTCGTTTATATACTGATGAGTATCACTCCATAAATAACGGGTTGGGGTATGACAATAACAAATATGGAGGCAATCTGGCTTAGTAATTACTCCTTTAGCAAAAGAACTGGTATCGGAAATAACAACATCATATTTTGATAAATCAAAAAATTCTACCGCTATAGGCATAAAATACAAATACCATTGATAATGCTTGACTCCGCCAGGCAGTTTTTGGATAATAGAAGCTTCTATTTGTCTGCCTTTTAGATATTTATCAACCTCATTTTTTTCATAAAGCAGTGTATAAATAGGGGCATCTTTAAACATGTCAGCAAAAACTTTCAGAACTTTTTCGGCTCCGCCATTTTGTGCTAAATGATCATGAACTAAAGCAACTTTCATTTTTTTATTTTAATTTATCTTTTTATTACTCAGCTTGACGATGTTTAAAAACAGCTAGCGGTGTTCTAAATAAAATAGAAATATCTAAAAGCATAGACCAGTTTTCAATATAATATATATCTAGCTTTGCTTCCTCTTCAAATAATAAATCACTTCGTCCAGAAACTTGGGCTAAACCAGTTATGCCTGGTTTCACCGTTAAAGTTTTGCGGTGATAGTTTTCGTATTTAGCCACCTCTTCTGGTAAGTGAGGACGAGGACCGACTAGACTCATGCGGCCGATAAAAACAAGAAATAATTCTGGCAACTCATCAATAGACCAGCGTCTAATCATGCGACCGAAACGAGTAACACGCGGATCATCCTTTATTTTAACTAGCGGCCCTTCACTACGAAGATTTTTATCAGCTAACTCCTTATAACGCATACTATCAGAGTTGGGAATCATGGAACGAAATTTAAAATAACGAAAAGGATGTCCACCTTGGCCAATGCGGTAAACTGGGCTACCATCATCTCGACGAGAAAAAAAGATTGGTCCGTGAGAATCAATAATAATGGCTAACATGGTCAAAATAATTAAAGGAGATAGAATAGTGATTAGAATAGTTGATCCAAAAATATCAAACAAACGTTTAAATATGCGTCCCCAGCCCTCCAGAGTAGTTCTTTTTACCTCTACTACTGGAATGCCAATAATTTCTGAAACATCTGTTCTTAAAACCTTTACTTCCAGTAAGTCGGCAACATAACGAAAGGTTATATGATTATCATTGGCAAAGTCATATAAACGTAAAGTTTCAGCCTTACTTAAATTAGGATCACTTTGAATTATTTCATCAACTTCATAAGAAGAAGTAAACTCAGTTAATTCTTGAGCAGTTTCTAAAGAAAAATCGCGCACTCTTTTGACAACCTGATATCCAGCTTTTCTGTTACTAGAAAACTCACTTAGCAAGTTCTCTGTTGTCTTAGAATTGCCTACTAAAATAATTTTATGAACACCAATGCCATAACGATAAAGACGACGCTGTAACCATCTAATAAACGCATGCCCTAAACTTAAATACAAAAAAGCAAAAAGAGTGCCAATTAAAACAATAAAGCGCGAATCAAATAAATCACGCTTAAAAAATATAATTATAGCAATTAAAGATAATCCAGACGCACAGGCAAAAAATATCTTATTTATCTCTTGAGCTATTTTTCTAGCACTTCTAATGCTATAAAGACCCGTCATGGCGAAAATAATTAGCCATAAAAGAGAAATAAATAACAAAGAATTAAAATATTCTGAAAAAGGCAAATCAAAAATAATCGGCCTTAGGTTAGCTGACCAGTCAGAGAATCTTAAATAATAAGCAGAAATTCCAGCCAGCAGAAGCAGAATAAAATCAAGAGGAATAAACAAAACTGAAAACAAGGTTTCAACTTTTTTCATATATTAATTAGTAATAAATAAAGCTATCAAGGTAGCTGTAAGCCGGATTCTGTTCTAGCAATCATTTATCTAGGCTTTTTATCTCTAAAAAGCTCAAGCGAGCTACTTTTCCTTTTCTAATCTTTCAATTAGAAAAGTTTGCTCTTGCTTCTGATAGGGTTTACCACGGCATCTCCGTCACCGGAGGCCGAAACTAGTAGCTTCATAAAGAAACACCTAGCTTCTTTTCACCTTTCGCCCTGTAAACAAGGTTAGTATAGTCTCTGTGGCACTTTCCCTATCTGCTCTATAGCAGACGGTGGGCGTTACCCACTATCAATTGCTTAAAATAAGCTTGAAGTCCGGACTTTCCTCTCTCTTTATAGAAAAATCTATAAAAAAGAGCGATTGCCCGCTTGCCCTGATAACATTATTAGAATACAAGAAAATTAAAAATAAATCAAGCAAAAAGCCGCTTTAAAGCGGCTTTTTTTATTAATTATTAGAAGAAATTTCTTCAACCTGCTTAGCACTTAAAGCGCCTTCCCAAATGCCTAAATCATCAATTTCTGAGGTCCAATTTTCAGAAAGTATTTCTAAGCTAGTAATAGCTTCTTTTCCTGGTGGCCAGATATTTTCTAGCTGTCTCTTTAAAACCCCATCTACATAATAATTTAATTGATAGCGGTATGAATCATAAACAAGCGCTAAATCATGCCATTCTTGATCAGACGGAATGCTTATATCATCATTATTACTTAAATAATCTCGACCACCATAAAAATAATAAGCTGAAAGAAAATTGCCAGAAACAATACTAAATATATCAGGCGTCGTTTCATTCCGTAGAGATACTTTTGAACGCTCTCCTTTATTGCTATTGGGGCGCCATTTATAAGTTAAAGATAAATCATTGGAATTAATTTCTGCCAAAGAGGCATTGTTTGTGTTTCCACAACAAGAAACTAAAAGAGAGCTATTTTCAAAATCAATATTATTCCAATCTGTATTTCTAAAATTCATTTCTGAATTTCCTATCAAATCTAAAGAGCTAGTACCTATTCCCTCATTAAAGTTCCAAAAATGTTTTAACACTGCTTTTTCTTGAGGAGGAGGAATAAAAGATGGTGCAAATGGTTGCTCTGCCTCACGCAGATAAATAATTTCTTCCTCGGGTAAAGGACGATTCCAAATAGCTAACTCATCTAAACGATAAGAACCATTATTACCACTAACATCAAGATAATTCATAATTGGCAAAAGCTTAAAAGTATCAACTCTAAAAACTTCTTCGCCGTCAATATATAAAGACCAATAGCCCTCTTCCCTGTTAACAACTAAAACTGCTTGACGCCAAGTTTCATCAAAAGGAAAAGTCATAAAGTTTCTCCAAGCAGGAGTTGCTAGTCCGTCTATCTGAATCAAACCATCTTCTAGTGTTAAATTTATAAAATCATCGTTTTCATTGCTTAAAGTAAGACTTAAACGAGGACTCTTTGTTTCTTTTCTAAACCAAAAACTTATAGAAAAACTATTTAAATCTATTTCTTGCGGTAACTCTGCCCTACTCCAACCATAATCATAGCCATTCTTTTTTGCACAACCGAATTTTCCCACACTCCAATTAGGTGTTAATTCTAAAGATGTAGAACTAATTGCCGGTAGAGCAACTGAACCATAACATTCATCAAAATGCCATAAATACGTAAGAGAAGGAGAGATAATTGGTTCTGGCAAAGAAAAGAGGTCGTAGGAATCAGAGCTAAAAGTATAAATACTATTAGAGCTTGATTCCACTATAGCGTCTCCACCCCAAACTATTTCTGGATTATCAGATTTAACTAAATTAAAATCCAAATTGTTATTCTTTGTTTCACTAATTCTTGTAAGAACATAATTATCTTTTAGAGCTGGTGCCGGCCCCATTCCTTGCCAGTAAAGAGCATTTGGACCAACACCAACCAAATCAACAATATCTGAATCAGTGCTAGAACTTATAGAACTAGTAGCTAAATAAAAAGAATAACCTGAATTAAACCAAGAAAATTCTGTTCTGGTAGCAATAGCTTGCGCTTTTTCTAAATAGTAGCTACTAGCGTCACTTGATGAGATAAGATAAGTTCCAAAAGGCTCAATAACTGTCCCGCCAGGATAAAGACCATCAGAAGAAGAACCGATACGCATTATTAAACTAGGGTCCTCAGCTGTCTTGGCTTTCTCTAAACGATAATTTTCAGCTGCTAAATCCAAACTATACTCTGTCGGATTATAAAGTTCTATACCATCGCTATCACCGCGACTATAAATCCTGCTAATTATCGCTCGGCCACAAGGCAAAGAAGAAGTAGCCACAATTTCCTCGCTTGAAGTCGCTACAACTTCTTCAGTGCTACTAGCAACAACTTCTAACTCTTCAGTGCTAGTTGCCTGATTTTCATTAATAATTACTGAACTTGTTTCTTCTTCTACATTATTTTCATTATTGTTATTATTTTCGTTTTCCTTAGGTGGTGTCCAGTCAATACTTGGATCGTCAGATTTTACCAAAATGAAATCTAAATTATTGTGACCATAATCATGAATCCTTTTTAATATATAATTTTCCATTATCTCCTGAGCTGGACCATTGCCCTGGAAATAAGTCGCATTTTTTCCAAAACCAACCGCTTCAATAATATCCGGATCCTGAGTGGAGCTAATCGCTCCTTTGCCTAAATAAATCGTATATCCTTTACTTGGCCAAGTAAACTCAGATCGCTTAGCAATAGCGTCTGCCTGATCTAAATAATACTTACTAGCAGTTTCTTTAACTATTAAATAAGTATCATGCGCCTTTATAACCGTCCCACCAGGATATGAAGCGTCATCTGTATTTCCAAAACGTAAAATCAAACTTGGATCTTCGGCTGTTTTAGCTTTTTCCAGACGATATTTTTCTGCCATTAAATCAAAATCATAATCACCAGGATTATATAATTCAATAAAATCATTATTACCAGTGCTATAAATACGATTAATGGTAGCTATTTTTGCAATTTTAATATCTTCTTTTATTATTTCTTCTTTAATAACTTCTTCTTTGGAAGAAGTTTCTAATTCTTCTTTAAAAAGAAATTCTTCATCTTCATTTATTTCATCTTCTGCGAATGAACCGGTAACGCCGCTTGACTTGCCTGTGGTAAAGAATTCTTTTAAACCAGCCTGCAAACCTTTATTAATAAGGGCCATAATTGATTCTTCGCCTTGATCAAAGTATTCAGAAACAATTATTTCGCCCTCTTCATTGCGTGGTATTTTTAGCTCTTCTTCTTTTTTATCCTCTTTCTCTTCCTCTTTCTCTTCTTCACTCTTTTTATTGATAACCGCAATGCTTTTTGCTAGAGCAGCCGTTTCTGGGCTAACCGTCTCTACAACTTCTTCTAAAAAAACATTCATTTCTTCTTCGGTGGTATTTACCATTTTTTTCTTTACACCAAGAGCTAGATCACTAATTTTATCACCTATTACTTTCAAAGATGAGAGCGGATTATTAATCAAGCTCCAGCGTAAAACTAAAGATAAATTATTTACCGAACCACGCAATTTATCATCATCAAAAGAAGAAGAAATAGTAATATCAGTCGGAACATTAACTAATTCGGATTGTAGAAATTGCGTATACGGAAAAAAAATATAGCGCTCGCCATCCTTTTCAAGACCAAGATTAAAACCAATCAATTCTGGGGCTGGTAGCAATAAATTAGTTCGTCTAGCAATTTTAGAAAATTCATAATCCTTAGAAAAACAATCGCCATTATCAGATACTAGGCTATAATGATCTAGTCCATCAGCTGTAATATCTACTGCGTAATAATTTTGATCATATTCTAAGGCCATTAAATTACTGGGATTAGAAATGTTAGCACTTTCATAAATTTTTTCTACCAAACCAACACAAGTCCATTGTCCACTCTTTGGGCCTTTTTGAGTTTTAAAATCAAAATCATAAGTTAAATTGCTGTCTGCTAAACTCTTAGCAATTGCTACTGCCTTAGCTTGTTGTACGGCCGTTAAGCTTCTTGGCATCTTAGCCCCTAAATACTTTTCTCCATTAGCAGTATTAACAAATTGGCTAGCCGGCTTTTTAACAATTCCCTCTGCCAAAGCCTCAACCACATAATCAACACCGTTTTCTTTGCCTATATATATACCAACATGTCCAGGAAAAATGTTTTTTAATATCCCTTTATCTACTTCTGCTAAATCATCACCGCTATAACCAAACATTTTTCCATTAGAGGATGTTCTAAACAAAAGTGCTCCAGGCGGAAGAGCTAAACAATCACTTAAGGAAAGATTGAAAAACAAGAAAAGCCAAAAGATGAAAGATATTATTTTAAATTTTTTTTTATTTTTCATATTTTAATTAATAATTATAATATTCATTCCACTCCGATGAACTAACTAGCGGCAAAATCAAATTTTCTTTCAAGAGATGATTTAAGTTATCAGCAGCAAATAAACGACTAATGCCATCTATCTTTTCTGAAGCATATATTTCTCGCCAAAGTGCCGCACTTTCATCTTTAAATATCAGAAAATAATCACCAATTAAAAGAACTAAATCACGACGTAATCTTAAGCCAGTATCGGGATTAAATATCAAAGTGCCAATAAGTTCTAATTGATCTAGAGTAAAATACGTACGCTTATCTTTTATTAAGCTGATATTTTTTAAAATTTCACATTTTACCAATTCGTCTTCATCACCAGATAAGACAGCAAAATATTCATCAATCTCCGTATCGTTACTTATCTCCCTTAATATCTTCATCCATTCTATTTTTTCATTTTTAGTTTCTGCCTGCATAATTTTTATGGCTAAATTATTTTTAAATTCCCCTGCTCTGCTTAAAAAATCGTTAAAGTAAATAATTATTTCCCTTACTATTATCGGATCTACTTTATCCTTTAAAACATAAGCTCTTAAATACTCAGGCGGATTATTCTTTCCAAAGACAAAGGCAATTATTTTTATAAGTTCTTTTCTAAATTCTAAAGGAGAATTTTCATCTTCAAAATATTTTTGTAATAAAGTAATATCTTTTGATAATTTATTTTTTAACTCATTTTTAATTATTTGTTCGCGTGCTTGGCGATATAAATGACATTCTTCATGACAAATAATTTCTGGTGAAAAAGAATCGCGATATTCCGCTAAAGCAATCTCTACTCGGCTAACAGAAAACCAGGCAATAGCAAAATAAATAACAAAAACTAATAAAAACAGGTTTAAAAAGAAAATGATTCGCCTTTTTTTATTCCTTAAAAAACAATGTTTAAATGATTTAATAAGCTTTAAAATAAACAATTTAAATTTGTCCATAAATACTTTTTTATTTCTTAGTGTCTTTAATATAGCAAATATGGGCTGATGGAAAATTAAAAAAAAACCAGGCAACTTGCCTGATTTTTTATAAAATCTTTTTAAAATAATTTATTTGAATTCTTCGGGATTTTCTTTAACATAAACCTTGAAAGAATTCCAGCTATCTATAAGCGACGGATCTAAGCTAGATGCTTTGGCAAAGGCTATTTCTGCCTCTTTTTCTTTTCCGCTAACAAAGTATAAACGAGCAATGTTATTCCATATTTCTGCTGTCGGCTCAGAGATCTCAGCTAAGTATTCAGAAATTTCAGCTGCTTTGGCATATTCTTTTTTAAGAGAATAATGATTAGCTCCCATTTTTAATATAACATCTGAAATAGAAGAGCCTTTTTCTTTTGTTTTGGCAAAACAATTATCAAAACTCTCCTCCATTACATCATCATATTTCCCTTCTTTGTTAATAACAAAAAGAAATTGAGTTAGTGTACAATGGCTTTCAGCAAAATTAGGATTTAAGGAAATAGCATAGCGCATGGTTTCAATCGCTTCATCATACTCATTGCGAGTAATTTGTATCTGTGCCTTATAGAAATAAACAGTAGCGCGTCCTGGACTAGCCTCAATAGAACGCTCTATCGCCTGCATGGCTCTAGTTGAATAATCATTAAATTTATCTAAATCTTGATAATAATATCCAGCAGCTGTATTTAAAATCTGTGCCAGTTGAAGTTGCATCATGCTATCTAAAGGGTTATAAGCAAGATTTTTTTCGGCTAAAGAAATAGCATACTCAAGCGTTTCTTCCGCCTCCTTTGCATTCATATCAGACAAAATTGAAGAGTCGGAAACAATCAACTTACTTAAAGTTGCCCGAGAATCTCTTTCCATAGGCCCATCTTCTAAAACTTCATTATACTGCGCTATTCCTTCAAGCACCCTGCCGGAGACAACTTTAGCATAAGAATCTATCGTTCCCTTCATCATTTTAAGAGCCTTAAAGTTATAGTGGTTAGCGAAAATATAAGCTATAAAAAGAAGTATTACTAAAATCCAAACTTCACTTTTTCTATCTGTTATTTCCATCCTATAACTTTCTTTTTCCTCTCTTTGATCTAGACGACGAAAATTAAGCCAATAAATAAACCCTAAAACACCCATCAGCCCCAAGAAGGTTGAAAATGAATCAAAAATAGCCAAGTTTTGAATGAAATAGGCACTGATTAAAGAAGTAATCACTATTATCTCTAAATTATTAAGTCCATTAGCATCGCTACCTGAACGCTTGCCGTTAATCTTAAATTCCTTAAATAAATAGTAAAAAGCAGCAATGAATATGCTTAAATAGGTTAACAATCCAACTAAGCCGGTTGTAGAAACAATATCAATTATATTATTATGCGCTCTATCAAAATAAGTATCACCAACGGTATAATCATAAAACTTTGAATCAAAGTGTTTATCAAATATCACTGCATAATTACCAAAACCGTTGCCAAAAATAGGATGCTCTTTAAAATCTTTTAGCCCACCTCTCCAAGAAATAAGACGGGTTTGGAAAGTTGCTTTTTGCGGAGTTAGGTTTCTTAAAAAACTATTCTGAAACCAAGCACTCTGACTTTGAGAGAAAATAAAAATAAGAGCTATACCTGCTCCAAGAAAAAGAAATAAAGATAAGCGCCTTATTTTCTTGTTTACATGAGTTAATCCTAAAAGCAAAAATAAAAGCAAAAAACTAGCCCCAAGTCCAATAATAGCTCCTGAAGTTTTCATTTTCCAAAACTCAAAAAGCATTATTAAAAATGGCAAAAGTAAAAACCAACGAGATTTTTTATTGTTTGATCTAAAAAACAATAAAATAACAAAATAAAGATTGAAAATTAAATAACCACTAACATAAGCAGTATTACCAATAGTGCCATAGGGATTCTTCCCTAAAAGACCAGTTAAGCTTACCAAAACAGCAATGGCGATAGAAAACCCAAAGAAATTTTGCCAATCTTTCCAACTTCTAAAAGCAGTGATAATTACCAAATAAAAGACTAGAAAATGAGCTAAATGGAAAAACCCAAGCATTCTTTCGGCATCTCCCCAGAAACTAAGATTAAAATCAACACTCACAATACAAGAAGCTAAAATTGCTAAAAAATAAGCAATTAAACCATAAGTAATTAAATTCTTTTTTGGTCTATACTTGGGATAACGCATTATAAAAACCAGCCAAATAACAAACAAAAATTCCATAATAATGTTAAAAGGTAGTTGTTTGGAAGTAATGTAGGGGAATAATAATTCTTTAAAAACAAATAAAATTGCCAATAAAGATAAGGCAATCCCACCCTGCAAGATGCGCAAATAGGTTTTTGGAGACATAATTTTAATTAGTTAATTAAACAGATAACAAGGCTATTATAACATAAGCTTGTTTAAAATGTCGATAAAAACTGTATTTAACAAACTATTTTTTCTATTTCCCTGTTAAACTTTAATAAAGCTCTTTGAATAGCATGAGTAATCATTTTTTCGCTACCACCTTGAAAATTATAGTAACCCTCTCGTTTATCTCCAGCTGTATCAAAAACAGTTTTTTTCAAGTAATCCTCATCTTTATACTCTAAAGTTAAATTGTCAAACTTGGTTGATTTAAGAACGGAAATTGCGTTAGCATGATCGCCTTTAAATACTCTTTTTTCTTTCTTTCTTTCTCTTTCCTTATCTTCGCTAACATATTTAATACCGGGTTTGATAAATAAATTATTAATCTTTATTAATTTATCGGATAAACCCACGTTAAATTCTGAAAACAACTCATCTTTTTCTATAACCGTCCTCCGGCAATACTCCTCTAAACTAAGAGTCGGATCAATATTATGAACAATAGATTCAAATCGCTCTTTGTTGTCACGTCCGTTAAAATCATCATTTTCTATCCAAACCTCTTTATCATCCATGTAACCATAAGATTCACGTTCTAAAAATTCACTGTTATGAGATTCTGTTGTTTTAATTGTTTCTTCTATTAAATCAAGCCAAGCGTTAATTATATCTCGTTCACGCTCGCCTGCTTTGGAAATTTTTTTATCAAGTTCTTGTCTTCCATTTTCTTCTTGTATTTTCTCTATTATTTCCATAGGATGCAAGCTGAGATATTGACGACAAGCCTGAATAGCAATAGCACCATTAAAAGCTGTTGTCACTGTTCTCTGTAGAGTTTCTTGCGTATCAATAGCTAATGAACGAAGTTCAACTGATGACGTTTTCTTTCCAAAAAATCCAACATTATTATTATCTTCTGGATTACGACCGCGCATAGATACGCCTCGTCCGCCATTAACTTTATGCCCAGTTTCTCCAGTCATTATTCCGCTCCAAGAGGCGGCCGCAATAACATTTTGCAAGAAATGAGTATCCTGATCAACTGTCAGCCCTCTTTCTCCGCCCAAAGTTAGATGGAAACCGCGAGCTCCTTTTTGATATTTTTCTGAACGATCAAAGTTTAAATCAACATACTCAAGGTCATGTAAAAGCTTCATTTCTAGTAACATCAAATAAGGATTATCAGTTGGACGAGTGGCAATTTCATGAACAGCATCATTACCTGAACCAATTCTGGCTATTTCACTTAATTTATTTATATCAGAAGACAAATCCTCATTAGTTAAAGCTTTATACCCTTCAGCAGTAGAGTCTGTTATTTCATATTCCATACCGACAGAAGTTCTTATTCCTTCAGGGATATTTTTATATGAGTTTTCTTCTAAAACTTTCTCATATTTATTTAAATAAAGAGCAACTTTTTCAACCACTTCCTCAAGCTTTCTGTCTGGTAAATACTCTCTAGCAAAAAGCATGGTGACAATAGTTCGTCCTTTATTTTCTTTCGGATAGCGGCTCATAAAGGCGGCGATATTTTGTAAATCAGTAATTCTTTCTGGCGATTTCTTATCAAAAAAGACATCTAGTTTATTAATATCTTCAGCATTACTAAGCACAGAGCCAATAATATCAATTGATTGTAAAATCTGCTGACGAATACTATTATCATTAGAACGAACCTCTTTATATAAGTCACGAGCTTCTTCAACATCTAATAAATCAAGGTCAAATAAAACTTTCTTGCAGTTCCAAACATTATCATTATTCTTTTTTAGAGAGTTAACTGCTTTTTTTATAGTCGCTAAAGCCTCTAAATTATTGTTTCGCTTAAAATGAGAAGCGAGACAGTTTATGTTATAAGCTGTAATAGCACTTAAGCCTGCTTTTAACAGGAGTTTATTGAAATCTGGTGAAAAATTAATGGAACAATCAAGGAATTGTTCTAGGTAACCCGTTGATACATAACTTGAAAAAGCCTCTTCGGCAATTGAAGAATCATAATTATAAAAATCTGTGATTTTTTCAACAATATCTTGTCTATTATTCTCACGGAAGGCCGATCTTATTATATGTATCTTTTGATTTTTATTTAAACCAAATTCAGAAGATTCGAGCTCCTTCATAAAATTAACAATCTCGCCAGACCGTTCTTTAGTTAAAGCATCTCCTATATTTTTCAAACCAAGTTCATATAAGTTAGCATCTAGATAAAAGGCTGGCTTATTCTTGCCAGAGGATACATAACCGCGCCAGAAAGGAATAGATAAACCGTGAGATTTAATAGTATTTTCGCTAACAAACTTAACCTTCTCATAATCTAAAAGAGATTGCCCAGGGACATCTGGTAAAACATAAGCATTTAATAATTCAACCCCGTCAAAATCAGTCCAACGGCTTAAATTATCAATAAACATTTTCTCAATATCGGGAAATTGACGAAAGACATTGATATTAAATAAAACGCGGGCTATATTTGATTTAATATTTTTGTCATCTAACAC
>CAZFUP010000002.1:0-207 GCA_964522055.1 uncultured Gammaproteobacteria bacterium | reverse complement strand
TCGCTCATTTCAGATAAATTTTCCAAGAAATAATCTGATTTAATTTTTATGTTTCTAAGAAAAATATTTTCTTCTATTTTATTTCGTTTATCATCATCTAAAATACTAAAGAATTCTTTATTATGAAAATATAAATCAAAAAACTTATTATTTTCATTACTGCCAATACTTAGCTTAAGAAGTGATTTTTCTACAATAGCTTTTCTT
>CAZFUP010000001.1:0-74436 GCA_964522055.1 uncultured Gammaproteobacteria bacterium | reverse complement strand
TCGGCAATATCAATTGACCCATGGACAATGTGTCTAAGAAAATGGGTACCTTCCACTTTTTGTAATACTGAGCCTGGAGATAAAACACAATTAGCATCTTTTACAACCACGCTATCAATTTTAACACCACCCTGCTCAATCACTTTTCTAGCCTCTGATCTTGATGATGTTAATTTAGCCTCTACTAAAACTGAAAGTATATTATATTTACTTGGTTTAAACTTTGGTAAATTCTCTGGAATTTCTTTTTTAGAGAAAGTTTTTATAAAATAATCACTTGCATTAATAGCATCTTTTTCAGAATGATACATTTTAACAATCTCCATCGCTAATTTCATCTTAATGTCACGGGGATTAATTCCTGAGTTCAAGTTCGCCTGATATTCTTTGACTAACTTCAAATCTACGCGTGTTAATAAAATAAAATATTTAATAATAAATTCGTCTTTAAGTGACATAATTTTACCAAACATATCATTTGGCGCATCAAATAAATTAACTGTATTCCCAAAACTCGAGCTCATTTTTCTTCCATCTAATCCTTCAATTAAAGGATTGGTTAAAATATCTTGTGGTTCCTGATTATAAAGTCTTTGTAAATCTCGCCCAGCTAAAAGGTTAAAGCGTTGATCTGTGCCACCAATCTCCACATCAGCTTTAACTTCAACCGAGTCATATCCTTGCATTAGGGGATATAATAATTCACGTAAAGATACTCTTTTGCCAGCATTTAATCGACGGCTAATATTCTCCCTTGAAATAAATTCATTCAAGGAAAAAGCATCGGCCTGGCGACCAATATCCATGTAGTTTAAACCACCCAACCACTTACTGTTATAATAAATTTCAGTTTCATTAATATCGATTATTTTTCCAGCTTGCTTAATATATGTCTTTAAATTTTCTTGAATATGTGCCTCTGATAACATTGGACGTTCACTGTCCTTATCTGAAGTGTCACCAACTAATCCAGTAAAATCACCAATAATCAAAACAATTTTGTGCCCTAGTTTCTGAAAATCTCTTAACTTAAGCAAAGGTATAGACCTTCCTAAATGGATATTTGGACTAGTGGGGTCAATCCCAAGCTTAATGCGAAGCTGATTACCGCTTTTTAATTTTTTTTCAAGATTTTGAGCATCTATTATTTCCTCCACACCCCGACTTAATAAATCTTGAATATTATTTGAATTTAATGATTTTTCTTTCATATCGTATTTAGTTAATATAATATTAAAATCTTAACAGCAATTGTAACTTCTTGCAATAATTTATTAACATAATTTATTAACCTAGCTCTTATTTAACTATAAAACAACTAATCAGTAAAACCTCTCTCCGGGGTCGGAAACATCCAAATATTTATTAGCCAAAAAATCAATGATTTTACATCACAATAGCGTCACACATTAACTAAAAACGTAATTTATCCCACCCTTTTTTAACAAAAAATAGGCTAATATTAGCCTATTTTATGCTTGCTCCCGGGGTCGGATTCGAATGGATAAACGACAATATGGATATATCTTTAAATATTCGGAAATTTCCAATATTATTAGATATATTTTAGCACTTTACAAAGTCGCCAGGAGAATCCAGAAATTACCAGGTTTTACCACTTTTCAGTCACTATAGCGTCACAGGTTTTGTGGTGCTGGCAATTAGAAGGAGGTGGTAATCTTGCTATTTTCCTAAAAAGTGCTATAGTAATAATGTGCTTGTGAGCGAAGGCTCCGTTCGGCCAAATCCTGAAAAGGGCCATAAGCCGAAAAGCAGGCACAATAAAAACACCCTTTTTCTAAAAGGGTGTTTTTATTTACTCGTCTTCTAACTCAATAGAACCTATAACTCTTTGCTTATGTTGAAGAGACCAAAATGGCATAACACTCCAAAAATGAAATTGTCCGTCTTCTCCGCCCACTCTTCTAACTATAACTCTAATTCTAATCTGTTTTATAAAACTAGTTATAGACCAAAAAGCAAACCACTCTACAACAGATTCTTTACCGCATATGAAATTTTTAACTCGTCGATACTCTTGAATAGTCGTTGAAATTTTAATTGAATTTATTGCATCGCCAAAAAATCTAAATTTATTTAACTGAGCCGGCTTACTTCTTTCAGCCCTGGTATTATCATAACGTAAATGATGAAAACCATTAGAATTAAACGCGATATTAGATTTTAATGCTGGACTATAAATACTGCCGATACTTTTATATTCGGCGTCTACTTTGTTTTTTAATTTTTCAAATTCTTCTTTATTAAAATTATTCATAATCATTTTCGACAAGTCTTGTTGGGTCTGGTACGACCGGAACTTTAAGCTTATCACAAAAAAATAAAATTTCTTTCCCTATTTTTGCTTCGCGTGCTGTATGAAAAAATGAATATTCAATTTTTTGACAATTACTATATAACTTTTTTATCTCCGTCGTATTGTCATAAGAAACTATCCATTTCGCATTTTTAATCTTTATTATTTCTTCACTAACTTGTTTATGGTCGTCTGGCTTATAACAATTTAAATATAGCGATTCGCCTTTTAAATAATACGGAGGGTCAAAATAAAATATTTTATTTGAACTTCTGCATTCTTTATTAATTCTTTTAATTAAATCCAAGGCATCTAAATTGTATAATTCTATTTTATCTTTACAAGAAGCGATTTTTTTAATTCTTTCAATTAAAGTTTTTTTATTAAATCTGCAATTAATCTTGTAATTGCCCACTTGTTTTAGCCCACCAATAATACCGCCGTCGATAATGCCGGAAACATTTGTACGATTAAGAAAAAATGTTGAAAAACCTAAAGTAAATAAATCAGCAGTTTCTTTATTTTTTTGAACTTCCTTAAATTTTTTCCAATTTTTAACATTTATCTCTGTGTTATTAATTGAATTACAAAATTTAGTTGTATGATTTAAAACAGAATACCAAAAAGCATAAATTGAGCGATCTTTATCATTTATAGTTATTTTAGAAACTTTATCATTAATCAATAAATATAAAGCTACTGCGGCTCCGCCGGCGTAGGGCTCAATATAATGTCCATTAATATCATTTTCAAAACAAATCATAGCAATAAATTTTGCTAGTTTATTTTTACCGCCAGGGTAGCGTAATGGGGAAAAAAACATATTTATTTGCTATTTTATATCTTTAATTATATCAAAAAGTAATCGACCGAATCCGCTCCAGGTTTTTTCTGGATCGTCTTTAGCAGGAATATCGTGGACATTATGTATGAAATCGTTAAGACCTTTTACAAAATTATCTTCCTTTTTAATCTTTTTTTCTAAAATTTCTCGCGCTTGCGGGTCATTAATTACACCGCTATTTTCTTCGACAATATAATTTAGCATTTCTCTAAAACTTGGCGTCCAATTCTTTTTTTCAGAAATTAAGGCCGCTCCCTTCTTAGCTCTATTAGTATTTTCATTCTTTATATTAGATTTATAAATATTTACTAATTTTACGATATGTCCTGTCTGTCTTAATTTATCATATAAACATAATTCCAACAAAACACGCAAAGCTGGCATTAATATATTTGCATTTTGTTTTGGGTCTAATGACCTCATTTCATTAAGTAATTTCTTTACTTTTTCAGGTCCATTATATGCGGTATATTCCTTATAATCAATCCAGTCATTTTTCACTAATGTGCCTGGTACGGCCTTACCACCGACAGACACATTACTAACACTTGGAAAAGGAAGGGTTGGCTTTTTACACGTAGCAGGTTTTGCGCCGTAAAGATCTGTAACAAACTCTACTATTTGAGGTTTGTGATATACAGTGCCAACAGTAACATTACTTGTAATAATCTTATCAACCAAAGTGTCTAATCGTTTAATTGCCTCGTTTTTATCACAAGTAAAAGTTAAATTGCCTTTATCAACATTCACACCTACATATAAACGAGCGTCAGGGCTAGATAATATGCGATTTACTGTGGATATCTTTAATTTTTTAGTATTAATTTTTTTGCCAAGTTCTTTTTCTATGATATTAACCGCTTGCATGGCCGGGGATATCGTTCCTTCAAATTTATATCCAAATCTTTCTTTTTCAGGCGAACCCCAAGAATCTTGTCCAACTCCATCGTTTTTTCCGGTGTGGTCTAACTTAATCCATTCTGCCGCGTCTTTTTCGTTCAAATACACAAAACACAATATTTTTGATATTGGCTTCTTACCAGTCTTTAAAAGTGATTTAAATGCATTTTGTAATTTTTTATTTTTTACTAACTCCGGATTATGAAGACATTTGATTGCGACAATTCTTCTATTGCCGTCTAAAACGAGATACTCTTTATTTTTTAATTCTAAAACCCTCAAATCCTTGGCCTGATCCAAGCCCTTTTCAAGGATATGTTTCGCCATATTTAATATTTCCGCTCCCTTTTCTTCAATCATTAAATCTATTGCTTGTTCCTGGCCATCCACTGGATCAAAGCGATAGTTTTCTGGATTGACTATTAATTTATCGTAATTTATTATTTGTTTCATAATTTTTTATTAAATCAGTATAAAAATTATAATAATTTATAGGTTCCACGATTTATAAATTTTAAATACCTCTTATCTCTTAAGAATTGGAGCTGCTGACGAATTTTATCTTTGATATGACGGTTATCAGGATACTTCCTGCTCAATCCGGCTTCAAACTTATAAACTTCGCCCAGCGAAAATTCTCTGCCTCTAAATTTTTCCACGCAATTCATAATATCCAGCAACCAACCCTTTGCACTAGCTTCTTTTTCTTCTCTTAAAAATAAAGTCTTTTTCCATTCAGATAAAACTAATTCCTTGGGTTGAACAATCTTATTTTTAACAAAATATATTTTTCCGGACTGCGGAATTCCGTGTAATAATATATTACAGCCTATCCAACCGGCTCGCCTGGCGGTTTCTGCCAACGGTTTTCTTTTTTCAATGATTCCGGGAATAAAAAAATGTTTTGGTATGACTAAAAAATTTAAAACCTCTAAAGCATCAAGATCATAATTTAATAAAAAGAAATTTGGGTTATTACTGCTATTTAATCTTTCAATCATTGTTCGATAAGCTCCGTCAACAATTTTTGCGCCAACGCTATCTTTTTTACTCTTTAATTCATAATCTTCATGGCAATTTGGACAATAAAAATCGGCCACCGGTTTATTGTTTCCGTATTTATCTACGTTTAACTGCCCACAATTAGGGCAATAGGCATTTTTATCAACCCAGCTTTCGGTCAATACTCTAATTTTTTGTGATTGGCTCGTGTAATTATCTGCCAAAGCAGCGTTAAAAGATAAATTCATAAATCTGCTTAAATCTTACAATTTTTAAGCAAAAAAGTCAAAAAAAATTAACATTAAGTATTAAAAGACATTTTCGATTTTGACAATAACTAAATAACGTTTTATATTTACTTAATATGGCAGACCCAGCATTCGCCTCAGCTCTTCATGAGGCAACTAAATCAATATGGAATATGACCATTATTTTTCTAATGGTAGTTATTTTATTTTTCATTTTTGCCAGATTTTTATACTTCAAGTTAATAGAACAAGGGTGGCGAGAAAAAATAATTATCAGAATGAGAAACTCCGATATAATCAGAAAGGTCATTTGGCTTATAAATCCAACATCAAATTTTCTAAATGACGAATCAGAAAACCAAGAAACAAAAAAGGCTAAAGAAAAACTAGTGATTACACGCAATGATAATAGCGGCCAAATAATTATCAAATACTTAGACGACGAGATTCCGGTTGATGGCCAAAGGGCCTTAATTATATGGTTCTTCTATAATAACCAAGATGGGGCTAAGACATATCATGATTACAATGGTTGGATAAAAAATCTAGGCAAAAAACCTAAAGATGAAATCGATTCCAGAGTGTTTAGGCAGGAAATTGAAGATACTAACGGAAGGATAGCTAAAGAATCTAAATATATTTTATGTCTTATACAAAAATCACAAAATAACTATAAAACACCAACAAAAGCAATCCCTTTTAAATACCGCCCAGAATTCAATAAATCAACAAAATAAACAGTGAATGTTAATAACTTAGAAAATCGGTCAAAAAGGGCGATTTTTTGATATATACTTTCACAAAACATTCACCAAAAATTCTCTTTTTGGTGTTTTTTTATTGCTCTATTCTCAAAATAGCACGGAACAAAGGTCAATGTGCCAAGCGATTAATTAACAGCATATAGCCAAACCTGCCCGAGGTTGGCTGGTGGCCGATTCCGGTCCGGCTCGGCCGGAGGAACGGCCACCAGCCTCAGCAGGTTATGCCCCCTCTTAACTTGATTTATAAAACGTCAAATGCCCGAAAACAAAAACGGACACCCGACCTGGTTGCGAAACCACAATTGGTGTCCCGAAAGACTGCCTCTTGTATGGGTCGGAGTGCCCGTTCCTATATACAAGAGACCGTACTTTTTAAGCACGTCTTTCGAAAATTCAATTGTGGTTTCGCACTTAAAATATAGCTTAAAAAGGCATAAAAGTAAAGTTTAGTTACCAACAGTTTGTCTACTTCAGGGGCCTGGACTACCTTTGCGGGTCGCGTCATTAATGTTGTTGTAATTAAGTAAAATTAGTAAAAATATGGAAACACAACAACAAACCGTGGGTTTTACAAGGGTTCAAGAGGTAATTCCCATCAAGTATTGCCTATATGCAAGAAAATCAACAGAATCAGACGAACAGCAAGCCCTTTCTATTGATTCTCAAATAAAAGAGATGCTGGAAATGGCAAAGGCTGAAAACATGGAGATAGCCGATATAAGACGAGAAAGTCATTCAGCCAAGGATTCTGGCCAAAGACCCGTCTACAACCAATTACTGGCCGATATAAGGACTGGAATGTTTAATGGGATACTTTGCTTGGCACCAGACCGCTTAAGCCGTAATGCGGGCGATTTAGGGGCTGTAGTGGACTTAATGGATCAAGGTAGACTTCAAGAGATAAGAACGCATGGCCAAAAGTTTACAAATAACCCCAACGAGAAGTTTCTTCTAATGATTCTTGGATCTCAAGCCAAGCTCGAAAACGACCACAAAGGCATAAATGTTAAACGAGGGCTAAGAGCAAAGTGCGAAAAAGGTTGGCGACCAGGACCAGCACCCCTTGGATATATTCATGACAAATATGCTGACAAAGGCGATAAAAAAGTTTTTATAGACCCAAAGAGGGCGCCATATATTAAAAAATTATTCGAGAAAGTGGCCTATGAAAATTGGAGTGGCAGACAACTGCTAAGATGGATAGTAAATGAAACAGATTTTAAAACAAAAAATAATAAAAATCTTACTCTTAGTATGATTTATAGAATACTGGCCGATCCATATTACTGCGGAGAATTTGAATATCCCATAGGTAGTGATAAATGGTATCAAGGCAAACAAGATCCAATCATTACTAAGGTGTTATTTCAAAAAGCCAGAGAGAGATTGGATAGAGATAATATCGAGAGACACGAATGTAAAGAGTTTGCTTTCACTAAATTAATTAAATGCGGTCATTGTGGATCTGGAATCACAGCTGACGAAAAATTTAAAAAACTGAGCGATGGCTCAGTTAGAAGATATGTTTATTATGGATGCACAAGAGCTAGGAACCTACATTGTAAAGGGGGTTATTTAAGAGAAGAAGAATTAATAATCCAACTATCCCACCTGATTGATAAAATTGACCTAAATATCCTTGGCATACAAGGACAGTTTAAAGAAGAAGTTGAACGATATTATAAATTTAGTAGAAGTATTCTAAAAACAGAGTCTAAAGATTTTGAAAAGCAGAAAGATGTAGATATGAGAAATTATGCCAAATATATTCTCAAAGAAGGCAGTATTATAGAAAAAAGAGATTTGCTTTCCAATCTTCAAAGCAGATTAACAATGAAAAACAAGCAAATTTTTATTTAATATTAGGTATATGACTTTTGCCATTTTTATGGTATTATAATAAATATGAAAAAAGAAGAAAAAACAACAAAAAAAAGCAAAAACGGGGTTGATAAAGGCGAAAGGGGCATTTACGATAAAAGAAACAAACTAAATGATTTAACTTCGAAAGAATGGATACCGGAAACAATATCTGTGTTTCTACAGAAAGGTTTGGGGGCCAAACATAAGGATACCGAAATAGAAAGAATGCACCCCGCACCATATTCTTATCAGGATGTTTCTAGGCTGATAAATTTTTTTACAAAAAAACAGGATAAAGTTCTTGATCCGTTTTTGGGAGTAGGGTCAACCCTAAAAGCAACTGCTCTTAGCGGTAGAATTGGATATGGGATAGAACTGATGAAAAAATATTCCGATCTATCCAAAAAAAGATTAAAAAAAGAAATAGTTGATTACCCAAATAAATATCCAGAGCAGAAAATTATCAACGGCGATTCAATAAAAGAAATTAAAAAAATTGAAAATGATTTTTTCGATTTTATTGTTACAAGTCCTCCATATTGGAACATACTAGAAAAAATTGATCATAAAGCAAAACAAGAAAGGCTTAATAATAAATTGGATACAAAATACAGCGATGGAAACAAAAATGATATTTCCACAATTAAAAACTATAATAAATTCATAGAAGTTCTCGGAGATTTTTTTAACGATTGCCACAGAATATTAAAAAATAAAAAATACATTGCAATCGTAGTCAGTGACCTTAGACACAAAGAGAGATTATACCCTTTTCATACTGATCTATCCAATTATATAGAATCCAAGGGAAATTTCGTTCTAAAAGGTATTACTGTTTTATACCAAAGCAGAAAAAAGGTTTACCCATATGGATATCCATATGCTTATGTTCCCAATATTCATCATCAATACATATTGATTTTACAAAATGCAAAAGATAAAAATTCAAAAAAATAAAATATATAGTGGAGATTGTGTTAAATTAATGAAAAATCTACCTGATAACTCGGTAGATTTGATTATTATTGACCCACCATATAATTTAAACAAAGATTTTGGCAACAATAGTGATAAATGGGAAAACGTTGAAGATTGGTTCGAATGGAGCAAAGAATGGCTAAAAGAATCAAAAAGAGTTTTAAAAGACAATGGATCTATATTTGTATATGGTATTCATGATTATATTTGTTACACACAATGCTATTTATATGAGCTAGGGTTAAAATATGGAAGAATGTTTATATGGTTTTATGAAAATGGCTGGTCAGGTTATACCAAAAAACCATCAGCAAACTATGAACCATTACTTTGGTTTACAAAATCAAAAAAATATACATACCACCCAATAAGAGAGCCTTACAAAAGCGCTGATAGGATTAAATATAAAATAACTAAAAATGGAAAATCATGGATGCCTAACCCATTAGGAAAACATGGCGGTGATGTTTGGCAAATACCAACACTAGCAGGAAAAAATTTTGAAAAAGAGAAAGTGGAGCACCCAACACAGAAACCAATAGCCATATGCGACAAAATAATAAAACATTTTTCAAATGAAAATGATTTAATACTTGTTCCATTTGCTGGATCTGGGAGTGAATTAGTGAGCGCTAAAATAAATAATAGAAACTATATTGGATTCGAACTCAATAATGATTATATTAAAATTGCAAAAAAAAGGTTGTCTGCTATTAAATAAACAATTTATCAATTACTGCTATTAGTTCCTCTTTATTTATATCACTGTTTAAAATATCTATTTCATCAAATAGGTATTTTTTTAATTCATTTTTTCCAAAAAGCCCTCTATTATTAGATATTAATCTTTTTAATGAATCCGGAGTAAATTTAACAAATAAACTCAGAAAAGAAATAAAAGAAATATATTTTATTTCCAACAATAAAACACCTATTCCCATGGTTTTAAAATATTTTGTTTCCTGATCCACGGCTCCACTATGTGTTGTTAAACCGATTGCCATAGTTAGTTTCGTTTCAGACTGAACAGCAGCGTCAACAGCCTGTCTTACAGCTTTTAAATTTATAGGCGACTCTGCTGGACTTTTAACCTCACTGACAGCTACAAAAGGAGAAATTATGGATACATCCGACCTTGTTTTCATTCCGCCAGAACCTGAATACACAGCATCTACATCAAATATTCTAAAAACATTTCTTACATAGGTATAGCAACGATCCTTATCCCATTTCTTACCAGGTCTATTTATCTTATCAATAAAATTATTGACTAAAGTTGGTATATCACTTAAAGATATATTGTTTTTTTGTTCAGCTTTATTTTCTGATAAAATAGTCAACTCCTCTTTTTTTCTTATATCAATCAGCTCCCCAGAATTAGTTGATTCATTTTTAAAACATTTGCTATTTTCATCTATTGATATAGCGGCAAAAGGGCAAGAAATAAAACATAGGCCACAACCAACACATTCTTCGCTATCAATATGCAAATAACCTTTATCGTCAAAATTTAGTAAATTTTCTGGGCACACTCTGCTTGAAAATCTGTCACTACCTCCAAAACTGTCTATTTTATTTCTATAGAAAGCACATTTTCCAAAATAGCATTCTTTACATTCCATGTAATCAGCGTTTTGAATATATATTTGTTTATTGCTATCAGTATTATGTTTTAATGAATGAGAGAAAAAATTTTTATCAACTTTGTTAATCAATGAAATAACTTTTTTTCTATCCTCATAAGGAACATCTCTATATAAATCAAAATTAAAAGATTCAACAACACCTACCTTGTTATTCTCAACAATAAAAATATCGTTTAAACTGTCTGGTTCTAATCCAAGTTCTTTTAGATCTAAAGTTGAAGCGCTTTCATTCTTCATCACGAGCAATAGAAGAGCTACTTCTGCCACATTCAGATCATTGAACCATAATAATTTTTTATCACCAAATTTTTTAACAAAATCTTTACCAAGCTTAGTAATTCTTGTTATTTTTTTAACACTTTTTTCGGAAATCTGACCACTGTCACTATACATCCTTTTATACAATTTGTATTCTTCTTTGTTTTGAGGGCTTCTTAAATCCATCTCTTCTGCTAACCCCATTTGCTTAGCAAACGACAATAAAACTTTTGGGCCATCATATATTCCAGTTACTCGACTTTTATTATCGCAATCCAAATCATATTCATTCATTAACCATCTTATATTTTTTTCCTTTCTACATTTTATTATTTTATCAATTTTTTCTTTGATCTCGGTCGCAGATTCATCTTTTAAAACTAGTGCTGAAAGAGCTAGCTCGTAATGAGAAGCATAATTTAATATATCTAAAAATCTTATCAAATTAAAAAATGGCCTTTGCTTAAAATAATAATTTCTATAATTAATATCATCGTTTTGACTAAAAAATCTCATATTAGCAAAAGCATTTCTGAAAATATCAATTTCTTCTTCCTTGATCGGCCCACGAAATTCAAGTAATTCTTTTCCATACGGAGTCAAATAATACTTTCCATCTATCTCCTGATTATAATCTTTAGTTATAAAGCCTAACCACCTAAAAATTCTTATAAGCATTCTGGCATTACTCACATAAGACTGATCTCCAACTTTTTTATCTTTATATTTTTCTATATATGACGAAGCAGTGTTATCTCTATCCACAATAGCCCTTAAACTAACCATTTCTTCCCCGATAGTTTTATCATTAAAAAACCCATCTCTTTTTTCAAGAGAATCACAAATTTTCAAAAATTCCCTATATTCCCTTAGGTCAGTTTTTGATTTCGGAATCCAAATATATTTATTCAATTTTCTACCGTTATAAGCCATAGCTGAGTTTATTTTTTATTTATCAAAACTTTATATATTATTAATATTCTCATTTTTTAGCCAAAAAGTCAAAAACAAAAAACACCTCAATTTGAGATGTTTTTTGCAGTTTACTACGTCTTTTGACGAGAATGGGTCTCTCGAAAGACGTACTAGGTTGGCTCCCGGGGTCGGATTCGAACCGACGACCAATTGGTTAACAGCCAACTGCGCTACCGCTGCGCTACCCGGGAATATTAAATTGTCTCCAAAAAACAAAAATGTCTTAAAACATTTTATACTCCTATTTTAGCAGAAACAGTTTCTCTGTCAATAAGGCTTAAAATAATCTAGAAATAGACCTACCTGCTAAATAACTAATTAGAACAACTGCAGCGGCTATTAATAAATGTTCAGCTATAACCTTAACTGGTTTCTCATGATTTCTTTTAGCGATATTTATATTTAAAACTGTTAAAATGAGTGTTCCCCAAGCGATTGCTACATAAAGCGACCAAGGCGATTTAAGAAAAATAGCAGGAATTAAAAAAGTTAGGGCAAATACTAACTTATAAAAAAAGGTAGAAAATGTCGCCTGCCAAACTTGTCTAGAATGAAAATTCCCTTCTGATTCTTTAGCTAAATGAACGCCTAAAGAGTCAGAAAAAGCATCTGCTATAGCAATTGTTAATATTCCGGCTATCACAGCTTCTTTTGAACCCGTGCTAGCATCAAGTCCAACCATTAATCCAAGAGTCGTTATTACAGCTGAGGTAAGTCCGAAACTTATTCCTACTTGCTTGGCTTTATCCATATAAAATTATCCGGCAAAATCTCTTAACTTCTCAAGTCCTTTAAGTTTTCTAATTTTCTCCAGAGCTTTAGATTCAATCTGACGAATACGTTCACGGGTAACTTCAAATTCTTGGCCAACCTCTTCTAAAGTATGAGCAACACCATCTACCAAGCCAAATCTCATTTCTAGAATTTTCTGCTCACGAGGTGATAGTTGAGCTACAATATTTTTTACATAATCACGTAGAAGCTGCAAAGCAGCTGCATGATCTGGGGTAACATTTTTTACATCTTCGATAAAATCCTCTAGTGTTGAATCTTCTTCATCATCACCTATTGTTGTTTCAAGAGATATAGTATCCTGAGAAATTTTCATTATATATCTTACCTTATCAATCTCTTCTCCCATTTCAGCAGCTATCTCTTCAGCTAACGGTTCTCGGCCTAATTCTTGAATAAGATTACGTTGTATTTGCTGAAATTTATTAATAGTTTCCACCATATGAACCGGAATACGAATAGTTCTGGACTGATCGGCTAAGGCCCGAGTAATTGCTTGTCGTATCCACCAAGTAGCATAGGTTGAAAATTTAAAACCTTTTCTATATTCAAATTTTTCAACCGCTCTAAACAAGCCGATATTACCCTCTTGAATTAAATCTAAAAGACTCATGCCTTTAGCGCCAGCAAATTTCTTGGCGATTGAAACAACTAAGCGCAAGTTAGCTTCAATAATTTTCTTTTCCGCCTCTCTGTCCCCTTTTTCTTTTCTTTTAGCCAGCTCGACCTCTTCTTCCCCACTTAGAAGCGGAACCTTCCCTATTTCCTTTAAATACATTTGGATAGAATCGGCGCTTAATTTAGACAAATCTATATTCATGGCATTTTGCTGAGCGAGAGTTTTGCCACTAGTTGCTTCTTCATTGGTCTTTTTCTCTATCATATCTAAAATACGACCAGAGTCCTCAGCGATTCTAATTCCGTTCTTTTGTAGTTCTCCTAAAAAAACATCGTATTCATAAACATACTCTTCTATTTCTGGAAAAAGATATAACAGTTCTGTTTCGGTAATAAAACCTCTCAGTCGTCCCTTATCTACAAGCCTCTTCATGGCTTCTTCTGTTGGTTTTATAACTTCCTTAACTTCGCTTTTTTTTATCTTTACTAATTTTATAGTTGCTTTCTTTTTTTGCTTTACTTCTTTCTTTTTCTTTATCACCTTCTTAGGGCTTATTTTCTCCGTTTTTTTCTTAACCTTAACCAACGGCTTCTTTAAAGCTGTTTTATTTGCCTTTGTTTTTTTAGCGCTAACTTTCTTCTGGTTAACCGTTTTTTTAAGCGGAGCCTTCTTAACGCTAACTTTCTTAGACATTACTTTTTTCTTTTGTTTTATTTGCTTTGCCATAATATAGCTAAATTAATCTTTTGATCTCATCCATTAAATTTTTTAACTCTTGCATTAATGTTTCTATCTCTTCAGCTCGCCCTTCCTTTTCAGCACGAGTAATTTCTTTTTCTAAATTCTTTATCTTTTTCTGAAAATTAAACTTCTTTAACTCAATTACTATCTTTATCAATTCAATTTTTGCTCTGTCAACATCAAGATCATAGAAATCTTTTTCACCCAAAAGAACCAGCTTATCTAATAACTTTTCTAAACCCCCTACTTGTTCTTTTAGATAGGATTGAAAATCGTCATACGAAAAACTATTAGTCTTATTATAATAGATTATAAGATGCTTGTAAAACCTAAGATTTTCTTCTCCGCTCATGTGCTCCGGCTCTAAATTAGCCAGAGTATAAGAAAATAATTCCGGAAACTTCACCACCAAAGAAAGGGCTAATTCCGCTAATCTATCTTCACGTAAACGAAGCTCAGTTTTTTTCTCTTCCCCTGCCTCTTTCTTAACAAATTCCGGTCTCTGTTTTCCTTTCCAAGATTTAAATTCGCTACGAACATCTTCTTCGGCAAAATCTAATTCTTCACTAACTTTTTTTAACCAATAGCCCTGTTCTGTTTGATTCTTAACCAAATCTATCATGTTAAACATTTGGCTACGTACTTTTATCTTATTATCTAAATTAGATAAATCTAAAGGCGCACTTATTTTTTCAAAATAATACTCCAGCACTGGCTTAGCATTTATAATCGCCTGCCTGAAATCATCTGGACCATTCTTTAAACATTCATCTGGATCTTTCCCGTTTGGCAAAACTATTATTTTTAAATTTAACTCTTGCGCTAAAACTTCTTTTATCCCTCTATCAGCAGCCATCTGTCCGGCCTGATCCATATCAAAAGCTAAAGCGACATTATTACTAAATCTTTTCAATAAAGAAACTTGTTCTGTTGTTAAAGCTGTCCCTGAAGAGGCGACTACGTTTTGAAAGCCACTCTGATGGCAAGAAATGGCATCCATTTGTCCTTCTACGACAATTGCTAAGTTCTCCTTCCTAATTGCTTCTTTGGCCTTATCTAAGGCAAATAACACCCGACTTTTATCATAAACACTTGTCTGCGGACTATTTATATATTTCCCCACTTTTTCCGTCGCTTCTTTTTCTGGATTAATTCGAGCGGTAAAGGCAATAAGATTACCGTTTGCGTCTTTAATAGGAAACATAATGCGATCACGGAATCTATCATAAAAACCAGAATTATCTCTTTTTATCACCAGTCCCGCTGCCACTATTTCCTCATCACTATATTTCTTCCCCTGTAGTGGTCTGGCTTTTAAAAATTTATATAAGCCATCCCAAGATTCAGGGCTATAGCCAAGTTGCCAAGTGTTAATAATTTCCTCTTTTAATCGTCTCTCTTTTAAATACCGCCTAGCCGCTTCACCGCTTGAAGTGCTAAGAACATGAGCATAATATTTTCCGGCTAATTCCAAGACATCAAGTAATCGATTGCGCTTAGAGTGCTCTTCCTTGTTTTCATATTTTAAGACTACTCCAGCTTTAGGAGCTAAAAGACGTAAAGCTTCAGAAAAACTTAAACCTTCTTTTTCCATTATAAAAGAAAAAACATCGCCACCACGACCACAGCCAAAACAATGCCAAATTTGCTTATCTGGAGAAATAACAAAAGACGGTGTTTTTTCATTATGAAAAGGGCAAAGTGCTTGAAAATTAGCACCAACTGCTTTTACCGGGATATACTCACGAATTACTTCCACAATATCCAATTTTGATTTTATCTCCTCAGCTTGACCCATAGTTTATTAATTTAAAAAATCAGGCAATAAAAAGGACTTGAGTCTTTCCATTTCTCTTTCTACCACTTCCCCTTCATATTCTGCATTATGACGATTGTATCCTATATAACCTGGTCTTTTTTGATCTAAATGAAGATTAAAAATAACTAAATCGTCACCACTAGCTGATTTTTGCTCTTTAAAATAAATATGAAAACGAGGATAGAAATCACGAGTTAAACGACGAGCAAAACTTGGCTCTCCATCTTCTCTTTCGGGAATAAAAGCATAACCAGCTCTTCTAAGCCAAGTCTCCGGCGCTTGCTCTAATCTTTTCTTGTTTACAATTAATTTCATTTTTTTGTTTACGAAAAACTAAGAAGCGATAAATAAAGAAGTTGTATACTCCTAAAGAAATATTAACAATAATCTGTGAAAAAAGATACCAAATACTATAACGATCAACTAACAAGTGCATAAAAAATCCGTTAACATTTAGAGTAAAAAAAGCGTTTATAATATACAAAGAAAATTGTCTAACCGCTCTTTTCTGACTAAAATCTCTAAATGTCCATAATTTCTGCAAAGAAAAACTGGTCACAAAAGCAGAAATAAAGGCAATACTAGTAGATAAGACAATGGGCCAGTTAAAAAGGTCATAAAAAATGGCCAGAAAAACTAAATGTGTACCACCAGCTATACAGCCAGCTATCATAAACTTAACAACTGATTTTTTTGTTTCACAAAAATTATAAAAACGTGGCAAACGACAAGCAAAAGAATTACGAAAACTAAAATATAATTTATTTATAAACGTCATAAAAATTAACTCACCTTCCAACTATAATTATTAAAAACCCAATTTATCAAAACACGGCTCTCTTTAAAGCGCTCATTCTTGCCATCACTTCCTAAAACAACTGAAATAACTTCGCGTCCATCAGGATTTTGAAAACGCCCAACAAAACAATAGCCAGCTGCTTCAGTGTATCCAGTTTTAGAACCTAAAATTGAAAAATCATTACCGTTTTCACTAAACAATAAATAATTAGTAGATTCTATTTTCTTATCCCGACCATTTAAAGTTTTAAACTGATATTCTTTCTGTTGTGTTAATCTTGATATCTCGGGATTATTTAAAGCCTCTTTAGCTAAAAGGGCAACTTCTTTAGCAGTAGAAACATTGTAATCACTCAAACCAATCGGATCAACAAAATTAGTTTTAAAAAGAGAAAGTTTTTTAGCTTTTTCATTCATCGCCACTACAAACTCTTCTGTGCTTAACCCACTAGCGTGAACCAGAGCTTGAGTTGCTCCATTATCAGAAGCAACTAAACTGGTTGCTAAAAGATCACGGATATAAACTTCTTCCCCTAAAAAAAGATGTAGTCTTCCACCCTCTATATTATCTTCTCTTCTAATAGTGTAAGTTTCCTCCCAGCCCGGATTATTATCCAAAAATACTAAAGCTGTCATTAATTTGGTAATACTGGCAATCGCTTGAATAGTGTCAGCTTCTTTTTCATAAAAAACTGCTCGGCCATCAGAAGAAATAACCAAAGCTTTATTAGCCGCTAAACCAAGCTCTTCTGCCTCCAAATTAAAATTCATCAAGAAAGAAGAATCTTCCTTGTTAAAATTAGGCACTTCCACCATCTGAGCTGATGACAAAGAAACTAATACTATTATTTTTATAAACAAATTTAACATTATTTTTAAAAATTATTTTCTTTTTCCGGCGTATCAATAATTTCAGACATTAAAGAATCGCTGTGTAATTTTTCATAATCGGGTAATTCGCCTAAGTTACCTAAACCAAGAAAACGAATAAAATCATGGGTCACTACATAATAATTTTCATCTTTTTCTTTATTATACTTTTCCTCTATTAATCCTCTTAACAGCAAATTACGGATAATTAAGCTACAATTTACACCTCTTATTTTTTCCAACTCCAATTTTCCTATTGGCCCGCGATAGGCAATTATAGTTAAAGCTTCTAAGCTGGGCTGAGAAAGCTCACCACTGGTTTCATCTTTTAGAAAATCTTGAATTAAAGCTGAATTTTCAGATGAAGTTGTTAGTTGATACTGCTTACCATTTTCCACTAAGGACAAGCCACTTTTATTCTCTTTATAAAAAAGTGCTAAATTTTTTAAAGCCTCTTCTACTTCTTTATCTTTAGCGCTAGTTAATTTAGATAATTCCTTTAAAGACAAAGGTTTAATGGCGACAAATAATAATGATTCAAGTTGTGCTTGTAAAGACATAATATGGTTACTATTTTTAAATTAATCTTGATTTTTATAAGGAATAAGATTTATTTCGCTAAATAATTCATCCTGTTCAAAATTTAACTCTTTCTGTTTAGCCAGCTCTAAAACCGCCAAGAAATTTACTATCAACTCGGTCTTGCTCTGTGCTCCTGAAAGCATCTTAGAAAAATTAATTTTAATCTTCTTAAGAAGCATTTCCCTAATTGATTTTATCCTATCTTCAATATTTATTTTCGGTTCCAATCTGGTTTCTGGCAGTCTAGCTTCTACCTTTTTAGAAAGCTCTGATAATAAATTCAGTAAAATTTCCTTAAGCAACTTGGGGTTAACTTTAATTGGAGCGGTAAAAACAGGAATATTAAATTGTTGACGACGATTTTTTATAAGAGGCGGTAAAAATAAAAAACGTTTTAAGGCAATCATGTCTTTTATCTTCTCACTGGCTAAAGCAAATTCTTTATACATTCTCAGCTGTCTCTCTAAATCGCTCACTTCTTCTTCATCTTCTTTGGTATAAAGATAAGGTAAGAGCGCTTTTGATTTAATAAACAACAATTTAGCGGCTACAACTAAAAAATCTGCCAGTTCATCGGGATCTATATTTTCAGCCAGGCGAATACGGTTAACATAATCATCGGCAATTTTTGCCAAGTTTATTTCCGTAATATCCATTTCCTCACTTTCAATTAAACTTAAAAGCAAGCCCAACGGTCCAGAAAATTTTTCAGTGGTAAAATCAAGCATAATTATTTCTTTTCTATAGTAGCTTCTGCATTTTCAATCCACAATTTTCTTGATAAACATTGATAACCGCTATTATGCTCTTGATTGTTACCATTTAAACGAAGACGCGGATCGTTTTGATCTTCTTCATAACTACTGGTTCTAAAATTAGCACAGAGTTCAAACTCGCTGTCATTTATCTTGTTATACCCTATCTCCTCATTGCTTTCGGGATCAAGGGCAAATTCTGGGTTAAAATAAATTTGTTGATTTAAAGATAAATCGCTAATTTTTTCTGGCAACTTTTTATTATAAGTATAATAACTGTTTATAGAACTTTCTAAATTAGAAAAATTATTTAAAATTAAATTATCTATACGACGAGCCCGAGTCTTCTGAGGAGATTCTACAAAAAACCAAGCAGCCACAAAAACAGAAACAACTAAAAATAGAGTTACTACAAAGAAAATTTTTGTTACCCTGTCTTTTTTTTCAGGACTCTCTCTTTTAACATCATAGAGATAGAAAGAAAAACTTATCCCAGCGATAAGCAAAACAGAGGCCACTTTCAAAATAAAACGGACCGTTAATTCTCCAGAAAGAAAACTGTTTACAAGACTAACAAAAGAGCCAAGTATTATTAAAGAAGAAACTAAAATAATAAAATAAGTTAACCAACGACGAATAGGTGATTCCTTATCAAGCTCCTGACAACGCAAACCCCGATTTATTAAACAAGACACGGAATAAAAAACAGGGATAGAAATAAGTAAAGCGGAAATAGCAAATTTTAAACGGCTATCAACGGAAGAATAGTTATAATAATTTAAAATATCTGGAATTGTTTTATCAATAATACCAAAAGCAACCATGCCAACAGAAATAGCCATAAAAATCAAAGCAACTAAAGAAAGGAGATAGTAGAAAGTATATTTAGCATCGTGTTTCGTATTCATATGTTTTTTTGAATCCCGAGCCGCCAAGACAATAGAAATTATTAGAATTGCCGGCAAAGGAAGAATGATAAAAAGGAATAAGATAGGTGAAGATAAAAAACTCATATTTTTTAGAATTCAGCGTTTTTAGGTGTTCTAGGAAAAGGAATAACATCACGGATATTGGCCATACCTGATAAATACATTATTAAACGTTCAAAGCCTAATCCAAAGCCAGCGTGTTTAACTGACCCAAAACGACGTAAATCTAAATACCATTCATAATCTTTTTTTTCTAAGCCCATTTCTGCCATTCTCTTTTCTAGTATATCCAAACGCTCCTCTCTCTGGCTCCCACCAATAATTTCCCCTATACCCGGAACAAGCAAATCAACGGCGGCCACTGTCTTGCCGTCATCATTTAAACGCATATAAAAAGCTTTTATTTCCTTAGGATAGTCAGTTAAAAAAACTGGCCCACCGACAATTTCTTCAGAAATATATCTTTCATGTTCAGTCTGTAAATCAATTCCCCATTTAACCGGATATTCAAATTTCTTTCCTGATTTTTCTAGTATTTCAATGGCCTCTGTATAAGTCATGCGACGAAAATCAGAATTAACTAATTTGCGCAATCGTTCTATTAAACCATTTTCGATAAACTTATCAAAAAATTCCATTTCTTCAGGAATCTCTTGTAAAACATAATTGATTAAATACTTAAGCATCTTCTCTTCCATATCCATGTCATCGTTTAAATCAGCAAAAGCCATTTCTGGCTCCATCATCCAAAACTCGGAAGCATGTCTAGTAGTATAGGAATTTTCTGCTCTAAAAGTTGGACCAAAAGTATAAACTTTATTTAACCCCATTACTAAAGCTTCGGCATTTAACTGGCCGCTAACTGTCAATCCAGCTTTCTTACCAAAAAAATCTTCCTTAAAATCAATTCCCCCCTTACTATCACGTGGTAAATTATTTAAATCTAAAGTGGTAACATTAAACATTTCACCGGCACCCTCACAATCACTAGTAGAAATTATTGGCGTGTGGATATAAGAAAAACCTTCTTCTTGAAAAAATTTATGGATAGCATAACTTAAAGTTGAACGTAATCTAAAAACAGCAGAGAAAGTATTACTGCGACCACGTAAATGAGCAATAGTTCTTAAAAATTCAAAACCATGCTTTTTCTTTTGCAGCGGATAATCTTCTTGCGCCTGAGAAATAACAGTAATCTTTAAAGCCTTAAGTTCAAAAGACTGGCCAGCCGCAGGTGATTCAACTAACTCCCCTTCTGCTTCTAAAGATGAGCCGATATTTATCTTTTCAAGTTCTGAAAAATTATCTAACTTATTATCAAATACTATTTGCAAGCCTCTAAAAAATGAGCCATCATTTACTTCAATAAAACCAAACTCTTTAGAATTGCGTGAAGTTCTAACCCAGCCAGCTATTTTTATCTGTTTACCCAAATAGGCTTCTGTATCGCGGTATAGTGATTTTATTAATACATTTTTCATATCTTTAAAATATCTGAAATTATTTTTTTTCTTTTAAAATAGTAATGTTTAACTCTTCAAGTTGTTTAGGATATACCTCTCCTGGAGTGTCAGTCATTAAATCTCTTCCTTTAGCATCTTTAGGAAAGGCATAAATATCACGAATAGAATCCCAATCGTTTAGCACCATAATCAAGCGGTCTATTCCTGGAGCATTGCCGCCATGAGGCGGCGCTCCATATGAAAAAGCCTTAATCATTGCACCAAAACGTTTATCAACTTCCTCTTGTGAGTAACCAGCAATTTCAAAAGCCTTATACATTATCTCTGGTTCATGATTGCGAATTGCACCGCTTGAAACCTCAAAACCATTTAACACTAAATCATATTGATAGGCTAGTATATCTAAAGGATTTTTTTCTTCAAGCGCTTTCATTCCTCCCTGAGGCATGGAAAAGGGGTTATGTCCAAAATCAATTCGTCCCTCTTCAATATCAGAATAATCATACATAGGAAAATCAACAATCCAAGCCCAAGCAGCTAAACTATTATTCTTTAATCCTAGGCGAGTGGCAACTTCATTTCTAACCGCTCCCAAGACATTACAAGTTGTTCGCCAATTATCAGCTGCAAAGAAAACAATATCCCCTTCTTTAACCTCGCAAGCCCTTGCTAAATCATTTAAATTTTCTGGTTTAAAAAACTTAGCAAAAGAAGAATTTACCAAACCATCTTTTTTGTTTAAATAGGCCAAACCCTTAGCGCCACGTTTTTTTGCTAATTCAGTTAACTCGTCTATTTCCCGGCGGGTAAACTTAGCGCCGCCATCAATTTTCAGGGCTTTAACCACTCCTTTATTTTTTATCGCTTCAGAGAAAACACTAAAATCACAATCCTTTACAAGCTCACTTACATCTTTAATTTCTAAAGAAAAACGCAAATCTGGCTTATCTGTTCCATATTTATCCATAGCCTCCCGCCAAGATAGACGCATAAAGCGACCGTCTGGCAAAATATTACACAATTTTTTTTCACTAAATTTTTCAGTCAACTCTATCATCAACGGTTCCATGATTTTAAATATATCTTCCTGTTCTACAAAACTCATTTCCATATCAAGCTGATAGAATTCACCATAGTGTCTATCAAGACGCGGATCTTCATCGCGAAAACAAGGAGCGATTTGGAAATATTTATCCAAACCACCAACCATTAACAGTTGTTTAAATTGCTGTGGTGCCTGTGGCAAGGCATAAAATTTTCCAGGATACAGACGAGATGGAATTAAAAAATCACGCGCTCCTTCAGGCGAAGAATTAGCTAAAATAGGTGTTTGTATTTCTGTAAAACCTTGCCTGTAAAAATAATCTCTAATATGCCTAATAAAAAGATCTTTACTAGTTAACATTTTTTGTAACTTTGGGCGACGTAAATCTAAAAAGCGATATTTCAAACGCAAAGCTTCATTAGCTTCACCATTTTTTTCATCATTAATCTCAAAGGGCATAAGTTCAGCCCGACTTAATATTTCAAGCTCCAAAGCAATTATTTCAATTTCTCCAGTTATCATCTTCAAATTTTTCATTTCCTCTGGGCGAGCTGAAACCTGACCCTTTACCTTTATCACCCACTCTGAATGAAACTGGCTAGCAAATTCCGCTAATTTAGGATTAGTTTGTGGATCTATTTTTATTTGCACCAAACCATATCTATCACGCAAATCAATAAAAATTAGGCCTCCGAGATTTCTTAAGCTATTTATCCAACCAGCTAAGACTACTTCCTGGCCCAAATGACTGTTTTTTAATTCTCCACAAGTATGAGTTCTTAACATAAAAACAAATTAATCCAGCACTTAAAAAGAGCCAGATTTACTCTAAATTTTTTATTTAACTAACTAAATAGTAACCTATTTTTATTCTTTTAGCAAGAATAATATTTTCTCAAAAAACCTAAAAATAGATAGTAATTAAAGCCTAAAATCCAAGAAACTGTCAATTAAAACTGCCAATTCGTGAATATATTTCTTTTCTAAATACAGCTTTTTAACTACCCCTAATTCGTTGCTAGTAATAAGACGAATAAGCTTTATAGAATTATCTGATATTTGAAGTATTTCTGGAGCCAATAACCCATCTTTTTGGTAAACAAAAGGTTGCCTATTAAAACAATCGGAACAAATCAGGCCACCATTTTTTAGATTAAAATAATTTTTTCCTGTCTTAATTTTAGTATGGCAATCCAGGCATTCATACATTTCTGGGCCATAACCAAGCTCCAAAAGCAATTTCAAAATAAAAAAGGAATAAAATATTTCTCCTCTCTCCTTGCTTAAATCTTCTCTATAATCATCTAATAATTCTAAAAACCCTTTTAGCAAGAAAAATAAATTTTCATCTTTTTCCCCTTCTTTTACCAAGCGATTAAAACTCCTTATCCCCGCCCCAGCATAATACAGTTTATTTAAATCATTTTTTATATTTAAAAACGCCCTTCTTGAAAAGGCACTTCCTATATAATCAAAGCCGCGTCCTTTGATTATTAAAATATCAATCAAGCTGAAAGGCTCCAGATGCCCACTCAATTTAGAATTAATTTTTTTAGTACCACGAGCCAGTAATGATAATTTTCCAAAATTAGCAGTATAAACAGATAATAAAGAATCGCTCTCACGGTAATCTAAACGGTTTAAAACAATGGCTTGAGATATCTTGGTTTCACTCATAGGAAAAAACTAATTCCTGTCTAAGTAATCTTGTAAAATTATAGTAGCAGCAATTTCATCTCGATTTGCCTTATCCTTCTTTTTTCCCGATAACGCATCAGCAGCCAAACTGCTTAAACGTTCATCTAAAAAATGTAAAGAAGCTTTATTTTTTACTCCCAGTTGCCTTACAAAATCAAGCCAAAGAGGATTATCAGCTTTTTGACCACTCATTTTTTGTGGCGAGCCAATTATAACATCACTTATTTCCTCTTCATCTATTATCTCTAAAACATCCTTTAAACTAGACACCGTTTTAAAAGGCAAAGCCAACCTAGTCTCGTAATCAGCTAAAGCTAGTCCTATTCTCTTTTCTCCCCAATCTATTCCTAGATATTTCTTTACCCCCACACATTTTAAAAAGTTAATATTTCACAACCGCGTCTAGTAACTGCGACTGTGTGTTCAAAATGAGCACTTAAAGAGCCATCGGCTGTTTTAAAGGTATAACCATTCTTTGCTATCCTTACCCGCCACGTTCCCATATTTATCATTGGTTCAATAGCAATAACCATCCCTTCCTCTAAAGTAACATTTTCTGAAGAATCCTCACTGATTGTAAAGTTAAAGACGTCAGGCTCCTCATGAGCAAAATAACCGACACCATGACCAACTAAATCACGAACTACTCCATAACCATAGCTTTCGGCATGATTTTCAATTACTCTAGCTAAATCATTTATCTTTTTTCCCGGCCTTACTTTTTTTAAAGCTTTCTTTAAACATTCTTCTGAAACTTTTAACAATTGTTTTACTTCTTGATTTATCTTCCCGGCTGGAACAGTTGTACACATATCGGTATAAAACCCACCTAACTTAGAATGAGGGTTTACCGGTGCTTTAAATTTCTCTCTAAGCTCAGGCAATATCGGCCACTCCATACCGATATCAAGATCTACTATATCTCCTTCTTTAATAATTCTACTAGGCAAAGCTACTCCATGAACAACCTCATCGTTTATAGAAACACAAACAGCCGAAGGAAAAAACAGGCCGCCGCCCATAGGATAATTTTTAAAAGCTGGCCGACCGCCAACTTCTTCTATTAAACGACAGGCCATGTCTTCTAAAAAAGCCGTCTCTACTCCAGGCTTTGTCGCTGAAACTAATTTTTTTAATATAGCCGACAGGCGCTTACCACCTTCGCGTATTATTCTTATTTCATCTTCAGATTTTATATATATCATATTATTTAAGATTTAAAAGAGGCTAGTAAATCACGCAAGTCATCAAGGTCTGATTTACTCAAACCAAGTTCTATTCTGTTTTTATAAAGATGATACATATCTTTTCGGATAGTAAGGGACGAAACTGAAATGCCGCGACGCATCTTCTTTTTATAATCTGAAATTAAGTCAAAGACTAATTTTTTGTTATCCTGTAAATTTTTAAAAGAAGGATTAGTGCGAAGCAATTTATCAATTTTTTGATCCAAGCGATAGCTAGTCATCTTCTTGGAATCTTGTGCAATTTTATCTAATCCCATGTTATTATATTTAAACTTATTTTTTAATTATACCATAAAAAAAGACGGCAATAAAGCCGCTTTTTTATTTCAAATATAATAATCTATTTAAAGTCCGTCGTATTCTCTCATGGTAAGCTGGGCTTCAATCTGCTTGACGGTTTCAATAACAACCGCGACAACAATAAGCAAACTAGTACCACCAATAGTAAAAGCATCAACACCGGTAAAATAACGCATGATTAAAGGCAAAACAGCAATTAAACCAAGAAATAAAGCGCCAACTAAAACTATCTTATGAGTAGTATTTGCTAAATAATCACTAGTAGCTTTGCCTGGTCTTATTCCTGGAATGAATCCACCCTGCTTTTGTAAGTTCTCTGAGATTTGTTTAGGATGAAAAACAACTTCAGTATAAAAATAAGTGAAAGCAAAAACTAAAATAAAATAGGTAATACCGTAAAAAAGCTGATTGTTAAACATCTCTATAGTCCAATTAGCTAAATTAACTAACCAAAGACTTTTAGCATGTATTAAAAATTGAGCTATCATTGATGGAAATAGGACAACTGAAATAGCAAAAATAATTGGAATAACGCCAGCCATATTTACCCTTAAAGGTAAATGTGTACTTGTACCACCAAAAGCTCTATTACCACGAATTTGTCTGGCATACTGCACTGGGATATTACGTTGCCCTTCGTTGATAATAACAACGCCAATAATAGTAATAATAGCAATAGCAATAAAGCCAAGTAACATGAATAATTGAGAAGAATCAAAAGTAAGAATAAGCTGTCTAACGGTTTGTAGTAAACCAGAAATAATCCCAGCAAAAATTAACAAAGAAATACCATTGCCAACTTTCTTTTCAGAAATAAGTTCTCCTAGCCAAACAACGAAAACAGTTCCAGCAGTAACAGTAATAATAATTACAAAAAAATCAAAAAAACCAATATCACCTAATATGCCAGCTGCACTGCGACGTAGTAAAGTAATCATTCCATAAGCTTGCATAGCTGCTAAAGGAACAGTTAGCCAACGTGTCCACATATTTATCTTCTGGCGGCCATCTTCTTCTTTCTGCATTTCTTCAATCTTTGGGACTATCATGCCTAAAAGTTGGAAGATAATAGAAGAAGTAATATAAGGAGCAACTGACATCATGACAATAGAAAAATTTTCCATGCCACCACCAGAAAAGAGATTCATTAATCCCAGTATTTGATTAGAGGCAAACAGATTCTTTAAAGCAATAGCGTCAACTCCAGGAATAGGGATATGGGCGGCAAAACGAAAAACAACCAGAATACCAAGAACAAAAAGAATATTATTTCTTAAGTCTCTTGCTTTCCAGATTTGTTCTAATTTGCTAAACATAAAAATCTAAATTATTTAAGTTGCTCTTTAACTGACTCGCTCATTAGCACTTTTTCAAAAGTAACCTTAACTGTTAATTTTTCTTTTCCTAAAATCTTCACCGGCTTATCAACTGAAGAAATTAATTTCTTTTCAGCTAAAATACTTGGGTTTACTATTTCTCCATCTTTAAAATTGTTATTAATTACCCTAACGCTTATTGCCTGATTCTTTGGTTTTAAAGATTTAAATCCGCGTGATTTAGGAATAGCTAACAACTGTTTACGCATTCCTAAACGTTTTAAATTACTAACACCGGAGCGAGATTTTTGCCCTTTAAGACCACGAGTACTATAAGTACCATGTCCAGAAGCATTACCGCGACCGACACGTTTGATTTTTTTAGAAGATCCTTTAGTTTTTTTAAGAGTATTGAGTGATAACATATAAGTTGAATGTTTCGATTTATTGCCCTTTTATTTTTTATTTCTTAGCTTCTTTTTCTTTTTTATCTACTTCTGCCTTTTCTTTTGTTTCTACTTTTCTCAATGAATCTAAAGCTTTAATTGTGCAAGCAGCATTATTAATCTTATTCTTAGTTCCTAGTGTCTTACTGGTAACATTATTAACGCCAGCTAATTCTAAAATAACACGAGTAACCCCTCCAGCAATAACACCTCTTCCTTTTTTGGCTGGTTTTAAAAGTAAGCGAGCTGCTCCCATTTTTAAATACACTTCATGAGGGATAGTTTCATTTACCATCGGTACTTTTATTAAAGTTTTTTTAGCTTTGTTTACTGCTTTATTTACAGCTAAAGTCACATCAGCTCCCTTACCTAATCCAATTCCAACACTACCCTTCTTATCACCAATTGCAACACAAGCTCTAAAATTCATTCTCTTACCACCAGCCATAACACGAGTAACGCGCGCTATTTCTAGAATTCTCTGTTCCATATCATCCTTTGGCTTATCATCACGGCCGCCACGACGTCCTCTAAAAGAAGAATTTTGCTTTGGCTTTCTTTCTCCATAAATATCGCCAGCAACTGTTGCGGCTGCTTTCTTGGAAACCTCGGCAGGATTATTTTCGTTTGTACTTTTTTTAAGCTCAGACATATTGCAATGTTTAATTTCCCATCAAAGGAAAAATATAATATTAAAATTCTAAACCGCCTTCGCGAGCGCCTTCTGCTAAAGCCTTAACGCGACCATGGTATTTATAGGAACTACGATCAAAGACAACTTTTTTAATTTTTGCCTCCCCAGCTTTTTTAGCTAGCAAAGAACCTAATTCTTTAGCTAAATCAATTTTAGCAGCTTTAGTCTTTATCTCCAAACTAGAAACGCTCAATAATGTCTTTCCTGCTAAATCATCTATTAACTGTATAAACATACCACGATTAGAACGAAAAACGCTCAAACGAGGACGATCAGCTGTTCCGGAAATAGTAGAGCGGACCTTAGCATGACGACGATCATTTTTCTGATTTTTTGCCTTATTTTTATCCATATAATTAAATCACTTTTAAATCTGAAATTATTTACCTTTAGCAGCCGATTTACCGGCTTTACGTCTGATGATTTCATCAGAATATTTAACACCTTTGCCCTTGTATGGCTCTGGCTTACGTAATTTTCTAATCTGAGCAGCCATTTCTCCAACCAAACATTTATCAATTCCGCTAATGGTAATACTATTTCCTTCAACAATAGCCGTTATTCCTTTTGGTAATTTAAATTCAATAGGATGAGAATAGCCAAGACTTAAGTTAAGTTTATCACCACTTACATTGGCTTTATAACCAACTCCGTTTATTTCCAATTTTTTACTAAATCCTTCACTAACACCGATAACTGAATTACGGACCAAGCTCCAAACAAGACCCCACATAGCGCTAGCATTACTAGCCTCCTTATTAAAAGGAGTAATGATTATCTCGTCATTTAATAACTTTACCTCGATTAAAGGGTTCTGAGCTAATGTGAATTCTCCTTTGGGTCCTTTAAAAACTATTTCTTTAGCAGTAATAGTAGCTTGTACTCCAGCTGGTAATTTAATTGGCAATTTTCCTAAACGTGACATATAAAATATTCTTACTTATTATTTAATAAATTTCTCCCAGCACTTCGCCGCCAATTTTTTGTTTCTTAGCTTCTTTGTTAGTCATTAAACCCTTGGAAGTAGAGATGATAGCTATACCAAAATTATTCAAAACTGTTGGTATTTCGTCTTTACTAACATAAATCTTTAAACCAGGTCGACTAATTTTTTTAATAGAACTAATCTGCGGTTTGCCGTTTTTGTGATATTTCAAATAAAGTTTTAGTTCATCAAAATTAGTATGCTTACCAGCTAATCCGCCAGGAACAATTTCTGCTTTTTTAATTAAAGCTTCTTTTTCCAAAATCTTAGCAACTTCATACTTTAATTTGCTCATTGGCAAAACAATCTCTGTTTTTTTAACAGCTGAAGCGTTTCTAATTCTTGTGAACATGTCTGCGATGGGATCCATCATATTTTTAGTGAATACTTAATAACTTATTTACCAAATAATCTATTACCAGCTAGACTTGGTAATTCCTGGAAGGTCGCCATTATCAGCGAGTTCCCGGAAGCAAATGCGGCACAATTTAAAATCGCCGATATAACCATGAATACGACCGCAGCGCCAGCAGCGATTTATCTTTCTAGTAGAAAACTTTGGTTTTCTGCTTGCTTTTACAATTAATGCAGTTCTTGCCATAGATTTAAATTATTTGCTGTTCTTTTTAAAAGGGAATCCTAATAAACGGAAAAACTCTAAACCTTCTTCCCTATTTTTAGCCGTGCTGACCAAGCAGACTTCTAAACCGAAAACGTGATCAACGTCTTCAATATGAATTTCTGGAAAAGCGACATATTCTTTAAAACCAACTGTCAAATTTCCAGTCTTATCAATCGCCTTTTCACTAATGCCGCGAAAATCACGAACACGTGGAAAAGTGATATTTACTAATTTTTCAACAAAATCATACATTCTATCACCTCTTAAACTTACCTTAGCGCCGATTACTAAGCCGTCTCTAATTTTGAAAGCAGAAATTGATTTTTTTGCTTTTGTAAAAACTATTTTTTGACCGCTTAATTTTGTTAAACCTTTTTCTACACTAGCAATATATTCCTTTTCTTTAAAATGACGGCCGAAACCAACATTTAAAACAACCTTCTCTAAACGAGGGATAAGGAATTTATTGTCATAAGAAAACTTTTCAGCCAGAGCTTTAGTGATTTCTTTCTTGTATTTCTCTTTTAATCTCATAGTTTTAAAATTAATCAATTGTTTCTGTGCATTTTTTACAAACTCTAAACTTCTTATCTTTTCCACCTTCTGTTTTCACTATTTTATAAGAAACTCGAGTTTTTTTACCACATTTAGGACAGACTAAAGCGACATTGGACAAATTAATAAAAGATGGGAATTCAATTCTCTGTCCCTTTTCACCGCTACGATTAGGACGTAAATGTTTAATTAATAAATTCAAGCCTTCAACGCTAACGCGCCCTGAACTAGCTAAGACTTGTAGGACCTTTCCAGTCTTACCCTTGTCTTTTCCTGTTAAAATTTCAACTTTATCGTTCTTTTTGATATTCATATTTTTATTTGTCTTGAATTTATAGAACTTCTGGAGCTAGAGAAGCAATTTTCATAAATCCAGCTCTTCTTATCTCACGAGCAACTGGACCAAAAATACGGGTTCCCTTTGGTTCTTTCTTTACAGCGTCGTTAATTACAACTGCTGCATTATCACTAAAACGTAAATAAGAACCATCTTGACGGCGAATTTCTTTTTTAGTACGAACCACTACCGCTTTTATCACGTCACCCTTTTTAATAGCAGCATGAGGAGTAGCACTTTTAACAGCGGCCACGATTACATCACCAATACGAGCATAGCGTCTTTTGTACCCGCCTAAAACACGGATACACATAATTTCTTTGGCTCCAGAATTATCAGCTACTTTTAATTTAGTTTGGACTTGAATCATATATTTATTTCAACTACCTTCTTGTTATTTAATAATGCGCCAGCGCTTATCACGACTTAAAGGACGACATTCAATGAAAACAACTTTGTCGCCAATCTTACATTCATTCTTCTCATCATGAACTTTATAATGACGGCTAACAACATAGCGCTTTTTGTATTTAGGGTGAACTTTAACTGATTCAACATTTACAACCACTGTCTTATCACTCTTATCACTAATAACTACACCATTAAACTTTTTTACAATGACTTCTTTTTTTTCAGTTGCAACTTCAGGAGTTATTTTTTTAGCGGACATATTATTTTTGCTTATTTAATAAAGTAAGAATCTGAGCAATTAAAACCTTTATCGCTCTGATTTCGCGAACATTTTTTAGTTGCTTATTAGAATCTTTAAAACGTAGCTCTCTTAACTTTTCACGATTTGAAAGCAAAAGGCCTTGTAATTCTTTCTTATCTTTATTTTTTAAATCTTTAAATTCCATATTTTTATTCGCATTCTAATAAATTACTCTTTGCTGATAAACTGACATTTAACTGGTAATTTATGGCCAGCTAATTCCATTGCTTTTTTGGCTGTTTCTTTATCAATTCCTTCCATTTCAAACATTACCATGCCCGGTTTAACAATAGCGACATAATAATCAACTGCACCTTTACCTTTACCCATAGGAATTTCTCCACCGTGAGCAGTCACTGGCTTATCAGGAAATATTCTAATCCAAATGCGACCAGTCTTCTTAACGTATTTAGTCATCACACGACGAGCTGATTCAATTTGACGAGCTGATACCCAGCAAGGAGTCAAAGCTTTAAGCCCATAGCTTCCAAAACTTATATTTAAATTACGGGTTGCTTTTCCGCCGCGACGTCTTTTCTGATCTTTTCTCCATTTAGTTTTCTTTGGCATTAACATATAACAAAAACTTTATTTATTTTAATTGGTAATCACTTCGCCTGCCTTGGCTTCTTTTTCAAAAACTTCCCCTTTATATATCCAGACTTTTATTCCAATTGCTCCATAAGTAGTATGAGCAGCTCCACGAGCATAATCAATATCAGCACGCAATGTCTGCAAAGGAACTTTTCCAGAAACTAATTTTTCACTACGAGCAATTTCAGCACCATTTAAACGTCCGCCAACAACTACCTTAACACCTAAAGCTCCAGCTCTTTCTACTTTAGAAATAGTCTGTTTCATAACTTTTCTAAAAGGCATTCTTTTTTCAATATCCATTATCATTGATTGAACAACAATCTGAGCGCTTAGACCTGGACGGCTAGCTTCTTTGATATTTAAATTAATTTCTCCCAAACGGAAATTCTTTAAAAATTTATCATGCAATTTCTTTTTCAATTCATCAACGCCGTTGCCACCACGACCAATTATTAACCCAGGCTTAGCGGTTGTAATTGTTATCTCAATTTTATTCAAACTGCGAATTATTTCTACTCTATCAATTCCGGCTTCTTTGAATTCACGAATTAAATATTTGCGCACCAAAACATCCTGACGGACATTCTTGATATATTTTTCGCCGCTTTCAAACCAAACTGATGCCCACGTTTTAGTGATGCCCATGCGGAGTATTTTTGGATTTACTTTTTTTCCCATATGTATTTAAGAAATTTATTTACCAAATATATTTATTAACCAGCCTTACGTCTAAACATTTTAGCAGAGAAACCTTTCCCTTCAGTTTTATTACTTTCTAGTCTTGGGTCAAGTGCTTCAGATTTATCAGCTGTTTTTGCTTTACCAACCTTAGATGTTTTTGCTGATTTAGCATCAGCGGCTAATTTTTCTAATTTAACTGGATCAGCTGCCTTTACAACCTTCTTCTCCTTATGTCCACTTTCTTTTATTTCTGCCAAAATAAGATTAATATGACAAGCTCTTTTTCTGATTGCAGTCGCTCTTCCATGTGCTCTTGGCATCCAACGTTTTAGAGTAACGCCTTCGTCAGCTCTTATTTCTTTAATATACAAATTATCAGCTTCTAGGCCATAGGTATTAACGCCGTTAGCAATTGCGCTACGAATTAAGGTAGCTACAGGCAAAGCAGCTTTTTTGTTAATAAATTTCAATTGATCAAGAGCTGCTTCTGCTGGCATCTTGCGAATAACGTCAATAACCAAACGTGTTTTTTGGGCTGACATCCTTAAATGTTTTAAACTGGCTTTTACTTCCATATATGTTAAAAATTATTTTTTAGCCGCTGCTTGAGACTTGGCCATCTTTCCACCATGACTTACAAACTTATGAGTTAAAGAAAATTCACCTAAACGATGACCAACCATATTTTCAACTACATAAACAGGTACATGTGTCTTGCCATTGTGAACGCCTAAAGTAAAACCAACCATTTCTGGGGTAATAGTAGCCGCTCTATCCCAAACCTTGATAACTGTTTTATCGCCTGGTTTTAGATTTTTTATTTTATTAATCAAACGTAAATTTACGTATGGTCCTTTTTTTAAACTTCTGGACATATTTATATTTCTAATTACAAATTATTTCTTACGCTTAGCACGTCTTTTAACAATCAACTTATCTGAAGGATGCTTGCGTCTAGTCTTTACTCCTAGAGCTGGCTTACCCCAAGGAGTCTTAGGATGACGTAAACCAATAGATTGTTTACCTTCACCACCACCATGAGGATGATCAACTGGATTCATAGCTGTACCACGAACAGTAGGACGAAAACCAAGATATCTTGTACGACCAGCTTTTCCAAGAGAAATATGGCGTTTATCAGGATTACTAGCTTGACCAACTGTGCACAAACATTCTTTTTTTATCTTACGAATTTCACCTGATGGCATCTTGACTTGAGCATATTTTCCTTCAACGCCCATGACATAAACAACATTACCAGCACCACGAGCAATTTTTGCCCCTTCGCCAGGTTCAAGTTCAACTAAACTAATAGGCATGCCGGCTGGAATAAATTTCAAAGGCAAAGCATTACCTGGTTTAATTTCAATTAATTCTTTAGAGTTCATTAATTTATCTCCTACCTTCACCCCCAAAGGAGCAATGATATATCTTTTTTCACCATCAGCATAATTTAATAAAGCTAAACGAGCACCACGATTTGGATCATATTCAATAGTAGCAACAGTAGCTGGGATATTAAATTTATCCCTTTTAAAATCTACTAAACGAACAAAACGCTTTGTTCCGCCACCACGATGGCGAACAGTTATTTTTCCTTGGCTGTTGCGACCGCCTCTTTTCTTTTTAGGAACAAGCAATCTTTTTTCGGGTGTAGATTTACTTAAATCTTTAAAATCGTCAAAAGTTGCTTGACGTCTGCCCGGTGTATTTGCTTTTACTTTTTTAATACCCATATAAATTCAAATGATAGTCTTGAAAATTAAACGCCTTCGTAAATCTTAATTGATTTACCAGCTGGTAAGGTAATAATTGCCTTGCGCCAATTACTTCTCTGTCCACGTATTCTACCGCGAGCAACTCTCTTCCCTTTTACATTAGATAAATTAACCTGCAATGGCTTTATGCCATAAATACTTTCAACTGCCTTAGCAATCTCAATTTTATTAGCCTTTAAAGAAACTACAAAAACATACTTACCGGCAGAATTTAAATTAGTCGCCTTCTCGGTAACAAGCGGTCTAATTAAAATGTTATTTATATTAACTGAAACACTTGTTTTTTTTGTCTTATTATCAACCGCCTTAACAGTCTTGCTGCCACTTTCAGTATACAAGTCCTTCATGCTAACTGCCTCTTCTGATTTAACTGTTACCTTAGCTTCTTTTTTAGGAGCATTTTTAGGAGCAGTTTCCTCTTTCTTTTTATTGCCAAATAAAGCCATATTTTTCTTTACTCAATGATTTAAAATTATTTCTGATAACGAGCGGATAAGTCAGTAATAACCTTTTCCGTCAATAAAATATTTTTATAATTCAATAAATCTAAAAGATTTATATTTTCTGAGTTAATAACCTTAACACCAGAAAGATTGCGTCCTGAATATTTTGCCTTTTCTTCTGATGATTCATTTACAACTAATATATTTCGACGATCGTTTTTTAAAATTTCTTTTTCTACCTTAGTTAAAATTTCATTAAACTTCTTAGTCTTATATTCTGAAAAATCTAAATTTTCTAAAACAACTAAAGCTTGATTTGCCACCTTATCGCTTAAAGCCATAAACAAGGCTTTTTGTTTCATTTTCTGATTTATTTTCTTTTTAAAATTACGCTCTTTAGTTGGACCAAAAGTAACGCCACCACCTATCCAAATTGGAGAACGGCTGCTACCAGCACGAGCACGTCCAGTTCCCTTTTGTTTCCAAGGTTTTTTTCCGCCACCAGAAACCTCAGCTCTGCCTTTAGTATGTGCTAAGACCTGACGACTTCCAGCCATTTGGGTCATAACTGCTTGATGAAGTAATTCATTATTAACTTCAACTCCAAAAATTTTAGCTGATAATTCTAAATCCTTAAGAGGCTCAACGGCTTGGTTATAAACTTTTATCTTTAATGACATATTGATAAATCAATTACTTAATTTTTAAGCTTGCGCTTCTTCTTTTTTATCTTCCTTCTTTTCTTCTTCTTTTATTTCTGGTTCTTTTACTTCCGCTACTTCTTCTTTCTTTTCTTCAGTTTTTTCTTCTACTGTTTCTACTTCCACTACTTCTTCTTTCTTTTCTTCAATTTTTTCTTCAGGAACAGAAGTCGCTTTTAAATTAACTTGTAATTCACCATGGGAAGCAATAGAAACAAGAGAATTTATTGCTCCTGGAACAGCTCCTTTTACATAAATTATATTTTTTTCTGCATCAATAGAAGCAATTTCTAAATTAGTTGTTGTTACTTTTTCTCCACCCATGCGGCCACCCATCTTAGTTCCTTTAAAAACATGAGCTGGACCTTTAGGTCCAATAGAACCAGGCATTCTTTCTTGATCTTTATTACCGTGGGTTTTTCTAAACCCATGAAAACCATGACGTTTTACCACACCTTGAAAACCTTTACCCTTAGAAACACCGCTAACATTTATAGTCTCACCTTCTGTAAAAGATTCCACGCTAACAACATCACCTATTTTAAAGTTATCAGCTTTTTCCAATCTAAATTCCCTAACATGAGCTGGTTTAACATCGGCTGCTTTAAAGTGACCTAGTTGTGGTTTATTAATATTCTTTTCCTTTCTTGTTCCAAAAGCTATTTGCAAAGCTTCATAACCATCACTGTTTGCAGTTTTTACCTGAGTAACAACACAAGGGCCGGCTAGAACCGGAGTAACAGCCATAACCTTATCATTTTTCCAGACCTGGGTCATGCTTAATTTTTTTCCTAAAATAAATTTCATATTTGTCTATATTTAAACAAAAAACTGGCCGAAACCAGCTGCAATAAACTATAAAAATAACCGCAATTAGCTATTCTTTTTTTCTTTTATAGTTTTAAGCTGGTTTACCTCCAAATTTTTACTAATTTCTGTTCAAACACTTTCTTAAAAAGAGTTATTCGAACTAGCCTCAGTAAATTATTATATTACTTGGTAATACTACTACATTTTAATTTCCACGTCAACCCCTGCTGGTAAATTTAAACTGGTTAAATCTTCAATCGTTTTAGCAGTCGGGTCAATAATATCAATCATGCGTTTATGAATACGCATTTCATATTGATCACGGGCATCTTTATGAACAAAGGTTGAACGGTTGACCGTATACTTCTTTTTCTCTGTTGGCAAAGGAATTGGACCAAAAAATTGTGCATCGGAACGTTCTATTGTTTCAATGATAGTTTTTGTAGACTGATCAATAATCTTATGATCAAAAGCCTTGATTTTAATTCTAATGCGTTGTTTAAATTCGCTCGCTTCTTTTTTAGTTTCGGACATAATTAAATTATTAAATTAACACTACAACCTCGTCCTTTCTTTGAAAGAACGAGGTAAAGTGCCAATTTTATTTGATAATCTTAGTAACAACACCAGCGCCAACAGTTCTTCCACCTTCGCGGATGGTAAACTTTTGCTTATCTTCTAAAGCAATTGGAGCAATTAATTTGATATTCAAATTAACTGTGTCGCCAGGCATAACCATTTCTGTTCCAGCTGGTAATGTAATATCACCAGTAACATCAGTGGTCTTAAAATAAAACTGTGGTTTATAACCATTGAAGAAAGGCTTGTGACGACCACCTTCTTCTTTGGTTAAAACATAAACTTCAGCAGAAAATTCAGTATGAGGAGTGATAGAACCTGGTTTACATAAAACCTGTCCACGTTCAACTTCATTCTTCTTTGTTCCACGAAGCAAAATTCCGGCATTATCGCCAGCTTCTCCGCGATCAAGAGATTTGTTAAACATTTCAACTCCAGTAACTGTTGTTTTCTTAGTATCCATTAAACCAACAATTTCAACTTCGTCGCCAACATTAACAACACCTCTTTCAATACGACCAGTTACAACAGTACCGCGGCCTTCAATTGAAAAAATATCTTCAATAGGCATTAAGTATGGATGGTCAATATCACGAGCTGGATCAGGAATATAAGTATCAAGCGCTTCCATTAATTGTAGAAGCGGTTCAGCATCTGGTCCTTCTGGATTCTCAAGAGCCTTTAAGGCAGAGCCACGGATAATTGGAGTGGTGTCTCCAGGAAATTCGTATTTCTTTAATAAATCACGAACTTCTTCTTCAACCAAGTCAATTAATTCCTTGTCTTCTACCATATCGCATTTGTTCAAGAAAACAATGATATAAGGAACGCCAACTTGACGAGCTAATAAGATGTGTTCTCTGGTCTGAGGCATAGGACCGTCAGTAGCGGACACAACTAAAATAGAACCATCCATTTGAGCAGCACCAGTGATCATGTTCTTAACATAATCGGCGTGACCAGGACAATCAACGTGAGCATAGTGTCTCTTTTCAGATTCATACTCAACGTGAGTAGTCGCAATGGTAATACCACGAGCTTTTTCTTCCGGAGCGGCGTCAATTTCACCAACATCCTTTTTGGAAGCATTCATGCCTTTAGCATTAAAAACAGCCAGCATCGCCGCTGTTAATGTCGTTTTTCCATGATCAACGTGGCCAATAGTACCAACGTTTACATGGGGTTTTGATCTTTCAAATTTTTCTGCAGCCATGTTTTTTTTGTAAGGCCTTCACCGCTTAATAAGCGACAAAGTTTCTTTCCCTGGGGAAACCAGCCAAACTAAGTTAATTAATTAATTAAATTATTAAATTTATCTATTATTACTCAACTTCCTGCGCTTTATTTTTAACTTGCGAAGGAATACTCCAAGCCTTTTTTGGCCTGTCATCTACAATTGAAGAATCCGCATCTTGATTGTTTTTCCATGCAGATATTTCGCGATTTATTTTATCAGTTAAATCTTCTTCTGTCAAATTTTCTTTTTCTTCTTTTAATACTTTATTTACAGGCTTTTTCTCATCTTCTTTTAAATCATTTTCTTCTTCCACAGATACATCTTTCTTAAATTGATTTATTTTTGAATAAGCATCTAAATCCATTAAAACATAAGAGTCGTCCGGGTTCTGTGAATCAAAAAGAATAACTCTTTCCCTGTTTCTTTTTATTAAATTAAGAATTTTTTTCAATTGTTCAGGAAACATACATTTTAAAACTTAATTGAATAAAATTTTACCAACTATTTTCCTTGCTTTGCCCTTATCTCCTCTAATACATTCTTTGGTACTTCAGAATAATTAGCAAATTCCATAACATAATTAGCTCTTCCCTGAGACATAGAACGTAAGGCGGTAGAATAACCAAACATTTCTGCAAGCGGAACTTTGGCGCGAACTACTTTTACATTCGCCCTATCAGACATTTCTTCAATCTGTCCCCTTTTACTACTTAAATCGCCAATAATATTTCCCATATATTCTTCAGGAGTAGTTACTTCAACTTTCATAATCGGTTCTAACAATACTGCTCCGGCTTTTTGACAAGCATCTCTAAAAGCATGGATAGCTGCTAATTTAAAGGCAATTTCAGAAGAGTCAACTTCATGATAGGAACCATAGAAAACAGCTGCCTTTACATCTACCATTGGATATCCAGCAACCGTACCACTTAATACTGCTTCTCTAAAACCTTTTTCAATCGCTGGAATATATTCTTTAGGGATAACGCCGCCTTTAACTTCATCAACAAATTCCAAACCCTTGCCAGCCTCTAAAGGCTCAATGCGCAAAGAACAATGTCCATATTGACCACGTCCTCCGGATTGCTTAGCATATTTGTGTTCTGCTTCAGCAACTTTAGTAATTGTTTCGCGATATGAAACTTGAGGATTGCCAACATTAGCCTCAACGCCAAATTCACGACGCATACGATCAACAATAATATCTAAATGAAGTTCGCCCATACCAGAGATAAGAACTTGATTTGTTTCTGCATCAGTTTCAACTCTAAAAGTTGGATCTTCTTCAGCTAAACGTTGCAAGGCAACGCCCATTTTTTCCTGATCAGCCTTAGTTTTAGGTTCAACAGCAATTTTAATAACTGGTTCAGGAAAAGTAATAGCTTCAAGAAGTGTCTGACTATTCTCATCACATAAAGTGTTACCTGTTGTAGTATTTTTCAAACCAATAACAGCAGCAATATCACCAGCGCGAATTTCTTTTATCTCTTCACGATGATTAGCGTGCATACGGACTAAACGTCCAACTCTTTCTTTTGAATCTTTAGAGGAATTAAAAATATATGAACCAGAAGTTAAAACACCTTGATAAACACGAACAAAGCATAATTTTCCAACAAAAGGATCAGTAGCGATTTTAAAAGCTAAGCCAATAAAAGGTTTGTCATCGTCAGCTGAAATTAAAACAGTCTTTTCAACATCACTTGCGTCATGAGCTTCAATCTCTGGTAAATCAAGTGGGGATGGTAGGTATTCACTAACTGCATCTAGTACTAATTGAATACCAATGTTTTGCAAAGCAGTGCCACACATTACTGGATATAACTCATTATTAATTACCCCCTTGCGAATAGCCTTCTTTAATTCTTCTGTATTTATTTCCTGACCAGCTAAATATTTTTCCATAGTCGCCTCATCACACTCAACTGCTCTTTCTATTAATTCATTATGAAACTGGTCAACTTTTGTTTTCATGTCTTCTGGAATAGGCACTTCTTTTATATCAACTCCATTAAAACCAGAAAATGTGTAAGCTTTTTTCTCTAAAATATCAACTACACCACTTAAATTATCCTCTGCTCCAATAGGAAGCTGAATAGCTACTGCTTTAGCGCTTAAACGATCACGGATAGATTTTAAACTCATGTAAAAATCAGCCCCCATTTTATCCATTTTATTTACAAAACAAAGACGTGGGACATGATATTTATCAGCTTGACGCCAAACAGTTTCTGATTGTGGCTCAACGCCAGCTTGACCATCAAAAACAGCCACAGCGCCATCTAAGACACGTAAAGAACGTTCTACTTCAACGGTAAAGTCAACGTGCCCAGGAGTATCAATAATATTAATTTTATTATTCTTCCAAAAACAAGTTGTTGCTGCTGAAGTAATAGTAATGCCTCTTTCTTTTTCTTGTTCCATCCAATCCATATCAGCTTGACCTTCATGGGTTTCACCTATCTTATGTTTCTTACCAGTATAAAAAAGAACGCGCTCGGTAAAGGTTGTTTTACCAGCATCAATGTGAGCCATGATTCCAATATTACGAATGTGCTCTAAGGTATAATCACGAGACATAAATTATAAAATAATAAAAAAATTAAAATTATCTAGCGCGAGAAAAATGAGCAAAAGCCTTATTAGCTTCAGCCATCTTATGGACAGCCTCTCTCTTCTTCACAGCTGTACCTTCTCCATTTGAAGCGTCTAGTATTTCTGTGGCTAATTTTTCAGCAGTTGAACGTCCTTTTCTATCATTAGCCGCCTTAATAATCCAGTTACAGCCCAAGAAATAACGTCTTTCACCACGGACCTGAAAAGGAACCTGGTAATTAGCACCACCAACTCTCTTACCACGAACTTCAACTAATGGAGAGACTTTTTTAATCGCCTTATTAAAAATATGGCGTGGATCTTGTTTTGTTTTATCTTTTAAAATATCAAAAGCCTTGTAGACAATAGTCTCAGCTGTTGATTTTTTTCCTCTTTCCATCACATAATTGATGAATTTGGCAATATTTTGGTCGTTATATTTTGAATCACCTTCAATCGCCCTTTTAGGAGCTGCTTTTCCTCTCATATTTTTTTATGTTATTATTTTGGTTTTTTAGCGCCATAGCAACTGCGGCCCTGACGTCTAGCTTCAACACCAGAAGCGTCAAATACGCCACGAACAACTTTATAGCGAACACCTGGTAAATCCTTAGTTTTTCCTCCCTTGACTAAGACAATAGAGTGTTCTTGCAAGTTGTGTCCCATTCCTGGAATATAAGCAGTAACTTCCATTCCATTAGACAGACGAACACGAGCAATCTTACGTAAAGCTGAGTTTGGTTTTTTAGGAGTAGTAGTTGTTACCTTTAAACAAACACCTTGTTTAAAAGGAGCGCCTTTGGCAGTTTCTCTTTTTTTGCGATGCAAAGAATCAAGACTGCTGTGTAAAGCAATAGCATTTTTACCTTTAGCAATTTTTTTACGGCCACGACGGACTAGCTGATTAGTAGTTGGCATAGTTTCTTAATAAATTTTACCCAATTAAAACTGGGAATATAATATAGATATATTAAAAATATCCTGATAATTCAGGATGGTTTATATATGTTTTTTAGTACTAATACAATTTAACAAAATACAAAATATAAGTCAAGATATAAACAACTTTAATTTAAGTAACTCTAATCTCTTTTTATCAACCTTCCCCATCTATTTCCCAACAATAAGATCAAATAAAAATCCAACAACTGGAACAATAGTTGAACCAGCTAACATTACAAACAAAATAACTAGCACTAAACCAAAGCGCTCTAAAGATAAAAATTTTTCCCGAGCACGTGGAGATAAAAAGGCAGCTAATACTTTAGAACCATCAAGTGGCGGAATAGGCACTAAGTTAAATACAGCTAATATTAAATTAATATAAACAATAACGCTTAAAAGAGATAAAAAGGTGATATTAAGCATAGGAAACATCCTAATAAACAAACCAAAGAATAAAGCAATAATTAGATTACCTAAAGATCCAGCAATAGCGACTTTTGCCTCTCCATATTTTTTATCTTTTAAATTATAGGGATTATAAGGAACTGGTTTAGCCCAAGCAAAAAGAAAAGGCATATTACTAATAATCATTACCAAAGGCAAAAAGAAAGAACCAAACCACTCTAAATGCTTAAAGGGATTTAAAGTTAAACGACCAGCATCTTTAGCTGTTCTGTCTCCTAAACGATAAGCTACAAAACCATGCATATATTCATGCATAACAGCTGACAAAACTAAAACAATAATTTGAAAGAGATAAATCATAATAAGGTCTAAATAAATAAAGTCTAACTATAGTTTAGCATAACTTGATTAATTTTTAAAAGGTTGTTAATATAAAAACAATTACTAAACTAAGTTAAACACAGAATTAATATGGCAAAAAAATGCGATCTATGTGGCCGCAGCGCGACAAAAGGCGCTTCTCGCTCTCATTCTAAAATTAAGACTTTAAAAAGACAAAATATTAATTTGCAAACCAAGGTAGTAGATGGATTAAAATTACGTCTTTGTACTTCTTGTCTTAGAACCATGGACAAACCAAAAAGAGTAAAGGCAAAAAGAAAACCAGCCCTAAAGGAAGGAGAAAAGAAAGCTCCTAAAACAAAAAAAGCTGGTGCTAAAAGCGCAGTTAAAAAAAGTAAAACTTTAAAGAAATAAGAAAAAACCGCTCTCAAAAGCGGTTTTTTCTTTTTCTAAAATGCCAAATAAAAATAATTAAAAAAAGATAATATAAACCACCCAGATACCAATTAAAAAAACTAATATCAAGAGCAGCTAATGATGGCAAAGCTAAAAAATTAGAAATTAAAAAAAGATATTTTAATAACAGATAAGACGGGAAGAAAAAATAAACAGCTAGCACGGGAAAAATCAAACTTAAAAATATAGCCACCAGCAAAGAAGCTAGTAAAGGAGGAAATGTCCAGAGGGCTAAAATGTTAGCAATAGGTGCAATAAGTGATAGTTGCTTAAAATTCACAAGAGCAATAGGTAAAATAACAATTTGCGAAACAAGTGTTAAATTAACAGTATCTAAAAAAAGTTTAATTATTCTATATGTCTTCCCTTTTAATTTAAAATAAGAAAGAAGTTTTTTGCCTTTTTCCTCGCCTATAGGATAAAGAAAAATTATCCCTATTAAAGCAGCAAAAGAAAGTTGGAAGCCGATATCAAAAAACAAAAGTTGAGGGTTTAGAAGAAGCATTAAACTAGCAGATAAAATCAAGGCTCTTAGTAAAGAGCTTTCTCTTTTGAAAAAAATTGCTAAAAAAACTAAGGCCCCCATAATAGCTGAACGAACAGCAGAAGCAGAAGCACCGGTAATAAGCGGATAAATAAATAAAAACAAAAAAACTAAAATTAAAGAACGTTGGCGGGTTAAACCTAAAAACAGAAAAAAATTAACTATCATGGCACTTAAAATTGTTATATGAGAACCGGAAATAGCAATCAAATGACTAAGCCCAACTCGAGAAAAAATTGCCATATCTTCTTCTAAAACAGTTCGTCTATAACCTAAAAGGATAGCATTAGCTAAACCTGCTTCCGGCTCTGGCAAATAACGATTGATAATAAAAGCTAATGTCTGCTTTTTTTCTAACAAATATTTATAAATTTTTTCGGGCCAAGCTAAATCCCTATACCCTTCTTGCTCAACTTTAGCAAAATACATTACTGCATAGATATTATGCCTAGCTAAATAAGCTCCATAATCAAAGTCCTCTATTTTCCCTGGTAATTGTAAAAAACCAGAAACATTTAAAATGTCCCCATAATCATAAACGGGGTATAAATCAGTTTTTATCAAAACTCTCCCACTTATATTCCCTTCTACACAAAGTGTCAGGCGCCTACTCTTATAATCAACATCTGCCTCCTCGCAAACCCAGGCAGAAAAAGTTAATTTTTGGTTACTGTAATAGGCAATATCATCTTTTTTAATCTTAGGACGAAAAACTTCTGGATTAAAACTAAGCAAAAAAATAATTGCAATAAAAAGCAAATTCAGTAAAAGAAAAATATTAGATTTTCTAGAAAAAAACCTAGATAACTTATTTTTTTGATTCATAAAATACCCTTAGTAGGGTATTTTATAATAAAAATGTTAAAATTATTTTAAACTAAAAACTATTCTTTATTTATCTTCTCTTTTTCCAACCAACGTAAATAAGCCTGCATAAATGATTCTAAATCCCCATCTAAAACAGCATCTATATTAGCTGTTTCTAGATTACTTCTATGATCTTTTATCAAACGATTACCGTAAAGGAAATAAGAACGAATCTGTCGACCCCATTCTGCCTTTACCGTTTTTCCTTTTAATTTTTTTTCTTCTACCTCTTTTTCTTGCAAAGCTAGTTGATACAACTTATTTCTTAAAATCTTAAAAGCGTTTTCTTTATTTTGATGTTGTGAGCGTTCAGATTGACAACTAATACTAATGCCAGTCGGAATATGAGTTAAACGGACAGCGGAATCAGTGGTGTTAACACTTTGCCCGCCTGGTCCAGATGAACGAAAAACATCAATTCTTATATCTTCATCTTTTATTTCAAAATCAACTTGCCCCTCAAGTTCAGGAATAACTTCAACAAGAGCAAATGATGTCTGTCTTAAACCATCAGCGTTAAAAGGAGAATTTCTAAGCAAACGATGAACACCATTTTCTGATTTTAAATACCCATAAACCCAAGGGCCAGTAAAACGCAAAGTGGTCGTTTTTAACCCTGCTTCATTACCATAATTTCTGTCTAAAATTTCAGCATGCCAACCTTGACGTTCCGCAAAGCGCAGATACATACGCTCAAGCATTTGTGTCCAATCCTGAGCGTCTACACCACCAGTGCCAGCATGAAGTGAAAGGAAGGCTCCTTTATTATCATGTTCGCCAGAAAATAAGGAAAAAAATTCAAGTTTTTGAAATTTATTTTGCAAATGCAAAAATTTTTCTTCAAATTCCTTAAGCCAAACATCCTCCTTGTCTGCTTTTACTAAATCAAAAAGCTCTTTTATTTCCTTTAATTCTTTCCTTATTTCTAAAAAAGAATTAATCTGTTTATTCAATACTTCTATTTCTTGATTTATTCTTATCGCCTCTTCTTGCTTATCCCAAAAACCAGGCTTAACTTGCAGGCCCTTATTTTTTTCAAGTAGATGTATCTTAGCAGATATTCCAAGAGCTTTTTCTAAATTAGAAACTTCTTTTTCTATCTCCAAAATGTCTTTTTCGGTAAAGGCCATATATAAAAATAAGTTTATATATTTTATAACTTTATTTTATTGTATTTTTGAAGTTATATCAAACATAGTTACATTTAAAAACAAAAAACCCGCCAATAAGCGGGTTTTTTATTATATAATTTACTATTTTTAACGCTTGCTCCATTGTGGGGCTTTTCTGGCTTTTCTCAAACCAGGTTTCTTTCTTTCTACTTGTCTTGGATCACGAGTTAAAAAGTCATTAGCTTTTAGAGCTTCTTTAGTTTCTGGGAATAGGGCAAAAATAGCTCGAGAAATTCCTAATCTGACCGCGTCAACCTGCCCCATCTTTCCGCCACCAGAAACAATGATAGAAAAGTTAAAATCTCTTAAATGACCAGTTACTTTAAGTGGCTGAATAATTAAACCAAAACTGCTTCCAGGAAAATATTCAGTTGCTCTCTGGCCATTAATCATGATAACACCCTTGCCGTTTTCATATAAACGAACTTGTGCAACTGCTTTCTTGCGACGCCCAACTGCTTTAGTGTATTTGCCGACAAACTCAGCTGTTTCGTTTTTAGCCCATTCTCTTTCTGCTTCAAGATTATCTAGTTCAGTAATCTCAACTTCATTATCTTGAAGATCTTGTGTCTTTTTTACAGCCATATTATTTAATGATTAATCTTTTTAACATGCCGTTCCTCAATTTAGTTGGGGGTAGCATTTCAGAAACAGCTCTATACAGAACATTACCTGGATTATTTTCAAAAACAACTGACATTTTTTTACTCTTCAGACCACCTAAATAACCAGAGTAATGATGATATTGCTTTTGATCTAATTTTTTGCCACTAAATTTCATTTTAGAAATATTTTTAACCTCAACAATATCACCCAAATCTAAATGAGGTTGATATTCTGGCTTATTTTTTCCTCTTAAAATAGTAGCTATTTTTGTTGCCAAACGACCAACAGTTGAATCAGTAGCGTCTAATTGATGTAATTTTCTTTCAATATTTTTCATATAATTATACTAATTCGATTTGAACCATCTCTGCTCCATCACCGGCTCTTACGCCTATCTTTGTAGTTCTAGTGTAACCACCTGGTCGTTCTTTATAACGAACTCCTAAAACTTCAATGGCTTTTTTAACTGAATTTTTTTGCAATAGAACCTTAATTAAACCACGACGAGCGGCTAAATCACCAGCCTTAGCTGAGGTAATAATTTTTTCCACCATAGGTCTAACTGCCTGTGCTTTAGCTTTAGTTGTTGTTACCTTTTCGTACAACAAAATACTAGATGCTAAATTACGAAGCATTAACTCTCTTGGTCCCTTGGCTCTGTCTAAAATTTTATTTTTATTTCTGTGACGCATATCAACTAGTTTTTACTTTTTATTTCTTAGTTTTCTTTTTAACTTCTTTAATTTCTTTTTTCTTGGTAATTTCTTCTTCAACTACTTCTTCTTCAACAGGAGTTTCTACAACTTTTTCATTATCACCATCTTCTTCTTCACTTTTTATTCCCCCTGGTAACAATGAACTATACTGATTAACTAAAATACTAACTGATTCATTAAAAGCTTCTTCAAAGGAAATAGTACCGTCAGTTTTAATATTTAAAACCAATTTATCCCAATTAGTCATTTTACCAACACGAGTGTTTTCTACACTACTTGAAACAAGAATAACTGGTGAAAACATAGAATCTATTTCAATATAACCAATTTCCTTGTTTTGATTTTTAGCTCCTTCCGGCATTCTGTAGCCACGGCCTTCTTTCACCCAGATCTCTGCTTCCAAAACAGCGTTTTCGTCTGTTAAGTTGGCAATTACTAATTCTGGATTCTTTATTTCCACTTGGCTATCTTTTGAAATGTCAGATGCTTTTACCACCTTCTTACCTTTAATCTTAAGCTCTAAACGAACCTCTTCATCAGTATGAATCTTAAGACGTAATTGCTTTAAATTTAAAATTATTTCCAAGACATCTTCTTTAATTCCCTTTAGAGCCATAAATTCATGGCTAGCCCCCTTTATTTTCACGCCGATAACGGCTGCGCCTGATAAAGAAGATAATAAAACACGGCGTAAAGAATTGCCTAAAGTCATGCCATAACCAGGAAATAATGGCTCGACGCTGACAATACCCTCATTTGGGTTGACACCGGCTTTAAAATTAATTTTTTTAGGTAAAGCGATATTTTGCATAGATAATGCTGCCCAGAACAAGTTTGAACTTGTTCTGAAACAATTAATTTATTTTGAGTAATACTCAATAATCATTTGAACGTTGATATTCTGAGGCAAATCACTATCTTTAGGATTATGTAATACCTTAGCGCTCAACTCTTTAACGTCAAAATTTAACCAACTTGGTCTTTCCTCTGATTTCTTTAATTTTTCACTTAAATTCTTAAAGAAACGGTTATTTTGACTACTTTTCTTTATTTTTATTACTTGCCCTTCTTTTACAGAAAAAGAAGGAATATCAGTCTTGCGATCATTTACTGAAAAATGTCCATGGGTAACCATTTGACGAGCTTGCGCACGAGAAGAAGCTAAGCCTAAACGATAAATAACGTTATCTAAACGCATTTCTAGTAATTTCAAAAAATTCTTACCAGCGTCACCAGGCATTTTAGAAGCTTTAACAAAGATTAAGCGAAATTGCTTTTCTAATAAGCCATAGTATTTTTTTGCCTTTTGCTTTTCTTGCAACTGTAAACCATAACCACTTAAACGTTTGCGACCTTTTGGTCCATGAAATCCAGGAACGTAGTTTCTCTTTACCATAGCACATTTAGCGGTAAAGCAACGATCACCTTTTAGAAAAAGTTTTTCGCCGATACGACGGCATTGCTTACATTTATTATCAATATTTCTTCCCATATTATTTAAAAATTAAACGCGACGTGGTTTTTTAGGACGGCAACCATTATGAGGAACAGGAGTTGTATCTTTAATGGCATTAACTTCTAGGCCGTTAGCATTTAGAGCACGGATAGCCGCTTCGCGACCAGTACCAACTCCAGAAACAAATACGCTTACTTCTTGTAAACCATATTCTTCCTTAGCTTTTTGAACAGCAATTTTGGTAATAATCTGGGCAGCATAAGGAGTGGCTTTTTTGGCTCCTTTAAATCCAGCCAATCCAGCACTAGCCCAAGAAATAACATCACCATTATTATCAGTTAAAGTAATCATGGTATTGTTATAGGTAGCTTGAACATAAGCACGACCAATTTTTACCACTTTAGCAACTTTCTTTTTCTTCTTTTTAATTAATTTCTTTTTTGCTCTAGCCTGCTTATTTTTTTCTAATTTCTGTTTTATTTCTTCTGGCAATTCTTCATCACTGGAATCAAAAGAAAAAGCCTCGACTTCTTTTTCGTCTTTAACTTTATCTTCAGCAACAGAAACTTTCTTAGCTTCTTCTGCTTCTTTGACTCCGGCCTCAATCGCCGCTTCTTTTTTTATCTCTTCAGACATATTTTAATCTTTATAAATATTAGGGATTAGGTTTTCTGTAAACCAGCCTTAGATTTACCACTACCCATGGTCACGCGTTTATTACCACGAACAGTGCGGCTATTGGTTTTAGTTCTCTGCCCTCTAACTGGTAAATGTTTAGTGTGGCGAAGACCACGATAACAACCAATTTCACGTAAACGTTTTATATTGCTTTGAACTTCACGACGCAAATCACCCTCAACTGTATATTTTTTTTCAATAATTTCTCTTAAAAGATTAACTTCTTCTTCTTTTAAATCTTGAACACGAGTGTTCTTATCAACTTTAGCGGCTAACAAAACCTGACCAGATCTAGTCTTGCCGATACCGTGGATATAAGTTAGAGCAATTTCTACTCTTTTGTCATTTGGGATATTAACCCCTGCAATTCTTACTGCCATATAGTATTTATAAATTAGCCCTGTCTTTGCTTGTGCTTAGGGTTTTTACAGATTACATGAACACGACCTTTGCGACGTACTATCTTGCAATCTTTACAAATTTTTTTAGCGCTGGCTCTTACCTTCATATTAGAATCTAAATTAAAATTAAATTAGAGGCGATAAGTAATCCGCCCTTTAGTCAGGTCATAAGGACTAATCTGGAGTTTAACCTTGTCTCCCGGCAACAAGCGGATCTTATTCATTCTCATTTTTCCGGATAAATGAGCAAGGATTTCGTGTCCATTTTCTATTTTCACCTTGAAGCTGGCCGCTGGCATCAGCTCCAAAACTTCGCCCTGCATTTCAATGAAATCCTTAGCGTTCAAGATAGCACTGCTGTCTAGCGAATTATTTTTATTTTTCCGGTCTTTTGACATTAACACAAAAAAATTTGATAAAGATCAATGATTTCTCTTTATCAAAATCTATTATAAAAAATTAATTTTTGTAATAATATTCTTAATAAAACTATTATAGAGATAAGAGAATAAGTTGTCAAGGGTTGAAAAAGAAGAAACGAAAAAATTAATCTTCTAAAACCGCCTTAATTCTTCTTACCCCCGCGCTTGAAGATTCTTCCTTTATTATTTTAAACTTACCTAATATTCCAGTGTTCTTTACGTGAGGGCCACCACAAATTTCCTGAGAATAAGCTTCTTTTAAATCAGGCGTGCCATCTGTATTTAAATTTGAAACTGTAAATACTTTTACTTTTTCATCATATTTAGAATCAAATACTCCCATTGCCCCTCTTTTTCTAGCTTCTTCTAAGTTTAATTCTTCGCAAATAACTAAAAAATCTTTTGAAATCGCTCCATTAACCAAGTTTTCCACTTCTTCTATTTGTTCTGTTGTCATTTTTTCTGGATGAGAAAAATCAAAACGTAGTCTCTCTGAGGTGATATTGCTTCCCTTTTGAAAAACATGATCACCTAAAACTCTTCGCAAAGCAGCTAATAATAGATGAGCGGCGGTATGTAATTTTATCGTCTCTTCGCCACCATCAGCTAACCCGCCTTTAAACTTTCCAGCCGAAGCAGTCCGAGAAAGATCTTGATGTTTTTTTAATTCCAATTCAAAACCAACTCTATCAACCTCTATGTTTTTTTCACGAGCTAAATCTTCGGTAATCTCTAGAGGAAATCCATAGCTCTGATAAAGATTAAAGGCAGCTACGCCACTTATATTAGTATCTGACAATTTATTAAACTCTTGTAGTCCTCTTTCTAGTGTTTTAGAAAACTTCTCTTGTTCTTTTGTTAAATTTTCAATAATAAAATCTTTATTATCTTCCAACTCCTTATAAATGTTTTTATAAACTTCTATTACCTCTTGAGCAACATCAGCCGTCCAAGCATCTTTTGCTATTTCTAATTTCAAACCATAACGAATAGCTCTTCTGATAAGTCGTCTAACTATATAACCCTGATCATTGTTTGAAGGTGTTACGCCATGTGGGTCACCGATAATAAAAACAGCTGCTTTTAAGTGATCGGCAATAATACGAATTGTTCGTTTTATCTCTTCGCTTTCATTATACAAATGGCCACTTAAAGCTTCTATCTTTGAAATAATGGTGGTAAATAAATCTGTTTGATAATTATCAGAAGTGCCACTTAACACAGCTAAAACTCTTTCCAGCCCTAAACCGGTATCAACATTCTTTTGGCTAAGCGGTTCATATTTTCTATCTGCGCTTTTCCTATACTCCATAAAAACATTATTCCAAATTTCAACCCATAAATCATTGTCGTCGTTAAAGTAATCTGGCGCAGAAGAATTTTTATCAGACCAATAAAAAATCTCTGAATCTGGTCCACAAGGACCGCCTATTCCTGCCAGCTCCCACCAATTATTCTTTTTAGGTAACTTGGCTATTCTCTCAAGTGGTAAACCATTGGCTACAAAAATGTCCTTCCATAAATTATAAGCTTCGCTATCAAAAGGAGCATCTTCATCGCCCTTAAAAACAGAAACTGCTAAACGATTCTTATCCAAATTAAGCCATTTAGGATCAGTTAAAAACTCCCAAGAATATTTAATTGATTCCTCTTTAAAATAATCACCCAGTGACCAATTACCCATCATTTCAAAAAAAGTATGATGAACACAATCACCAACTTCTTCTATGTCGCCAGTTCTTATACATTTTTGTGCACTGGTAAGACGAGATCCGGCTGGATGTTTTTCTCCTAAAAGATAAGGCACCAAAGGATGCATGCCTGCACTTATAAAAAGAGCTGACGGATCATTTTCTGGAATTAAAGAAGCGCTAGAGATTATGGCATGATCTTTAGTGGCAAAAAAATCTAAATATTTTTTACGAAGTTCTTGAGAATTCATATTTTTTCTTTTCCTTTATATTATATTAATCTCTTCACAAATATCAAGCCCAAATTTCTTCTTTACAACCGCTTTTACTTTTTTAGCTAAAGATAAAACGTCTTTAGCTGTAGCTCCGCCATGATTTACCATAATAAGAGCTTGTTTTTCAAACATAGATACTGGACCAAGCTTGCGCCCACGCCAACCAGCTTGTTCTATTAACCAAGCTGTCGGAATCTTTATTTTTCCTCTTTCCCCAGCATAACTAGGCATATCGGGATATTTTTTCTTTAAAGAATTAAAACACGTCTTGCTAACCTCCGTATTTTTAAAGAATGACCCGGCATTAGGTAATGCACCAGGACTAGGTAACTTGCTGTTCCGTATTAATGTTATTGCTTTTATTAAATCTCTAAGCTCCGGTTTCCCTACCCCTTGTTTAATAAGCTCCTCAGATATCCCTTTGTAACTAAGATTAAAATGTTTGCGGTAACTTAATTTAAAAGTAACTGAAAGAATAAAATATCGTCCTTTATATTTATTTTTAAAAACACTATCGCGATAAGCAAAGCGACAATCTTTAGAAAAAAATGTTTTTTCTTTTAAAGAATTTAAATCAAGCGCCCTTAAAGAAAAAAAACTGTCTTTTAGTTCAACACCATAAGCACCGATATTTTGGACAGGAGCAGCGCCAACCGTTCCGTATATTAAGAAGAGGTTTTCTAAACCGTATAATTTGGCTTTTACGGTAAAATCAACCAATTTAGTCCAGTTTTCACCAGACATGGCTTCAACAAAAGCAACTCTGTCTTTAGATTTTTTTAAATTAATTCCTCTTATCTCGTTTTTTATCACCAAGCCTGGAAAATCTTTGCTAAATAAAACATTAGAACCGCCACCTAGAATAAAGATTTTTTTCTTCTTTGTTTTTGCCCAAACTAAAGCTTCTTTTAGTTCTTCTTCATTTTTTACACAACAAAAAAACTTAGCTAAAACAGGAATGCTTAAAGTGTTAAATTTTTGTAAATTAACATTTTTTTCAATATTTATCATATATTTTTAAATTACCTCTCCTATTTCTTGCAGTTTTAAAAGTTTAGCATAAAGGCCACCTTGAACTTTAGACAATTCTTGATGAGTACCGTTTTCTACCACCTGACCATTCTCTAAAACAATTATCTTATCAGCTTTCTTAATAGTACTTAAACGATGAGCAATAATTACCACCGTTCTGTTATGACTAATTTTATCCATAGCATCTTTTATTAACTTTTCACTTTGACTATCTAAATTAGAAGTTGCCTCATCAAATATCAAAACACTAGGGCTAGCTAAAATCGCTCGGGCGATTCCTATTCTTTGTCTTTGCCCACCAGATAGCTTTATCCCTCTTTCTCCAACCATTGTGTCGTATTTCTCATTTAATTGTAAAATAAATTCCTCAGCATTAGCTATTTTAGCCGCTTCTTCAATTTCACTGAAACTGGCCCCTGGTTTAGCATAGGCGATATTATCTCTAACACTTAAATCAAAAATTTCCACTTCTTGCGGAACTATAGCAAGAAATCGTCTAAAACCATGAAGTTTATATTCTTGTAAATTACGGCCATCAAGCAATACTTGTCCTCTTTGCGGATCATAATGGCGATATATAAGACGAGCTAAAGTTGTTTTTCCACCACCAGAAGGACCAACTAATGCCGTTACCTTGCCAGCTTCTATTTTTAAATTCAAATTATTAATAGCTGCATGCAAATTATCATTATAAGAAAAAGAGACGTTTTTAAATTCAATTTCACCTTTTATATTTTTAGGATTATAGGCATCTTCTCTTTCTTTTATCTCACTTTCAGATTTAAATAGAACAATTAAGCGATTAATTCCTTCTCGACCCTCTTCCATTCTGTCATAAAAACGAGTTAGACGATACAAAGAAGCATAGGCCTTTTCGCTTAAAGTAAAAGCAAAAATTAAAGAACCAACGCTAATTATGTTTTGAGAAACAAAATAAACACCCAAAAGCAAGACACTGCCACGACCAATATCAACTATCAAATTACGACCCAAACCTATTTTCATAATCCAACTCCATTGCTTATTCTCATTATCACGGATATAACTTTTTATTTTTTCAAAGCCAGATAATTCATTCTCTTCTTGCACAAAAGATTGTACTGCGTTTATGTTAATGATTGCCTGCCCCATTTTACCGCTAGCTGTTTCATAATCTTTAAAGATTTCTCTACGAACTGGCACCATTTTTTTATTAGACCAATAAGTAACATAAATAAAAGCGGGAGCAAAAATCAAAAAAGATAAGCCGATACGCCAGTCTGCCCAGAATAAAGCAGGTATAGTTACAAGAAGCTGAATAGTGGTTGGCATCATTTCCCAACAAATATTCTCAACAAATTTAGTAATTTTATCAGAACCACGTTCTATTTTAATTATTTTCGCACCTGTATTTTCTTTCTCGTGATAACCCAAGCTCAAGCTTAAAAGTTTCTCCTGCGATTTCATCCCTAAGAAATATTCCAATTTAACTATTAAAAGAAGAATGCGCCTATCGTTGAAATACTTAATCAAAGATTGAAATTGATCGGTAAAAATATATAGCGCTATTAACTTAAACATATCGCCCAAGGCACTTAGGTTAAATTCCGTTAAGCCATCAATCAACCATTTTAAAATATAAGGTTTCACCAAATCTAAAAGAGAGGCTAAAACAGTAATTGCTAAAATGGTAAGAGCAATAGAACGAAAAGGCTTTATCATTTTAAAAAGCTCTTTCCAAAAATCACTCCAAGAAATTATTTTTTTATCAACTTCTTTTTCTTTATTATTAACATCTGCCATATTATTTTCCTTTTCCTAAAATAATCTCAGCTAAGCGAAAAACGTCACCAGCTCCCATTAAAACAAGAACATCATTTTCTTTTAATCGTGGTTTTAGATAACAAGCAGCTGTCTTAATTTTAGGAATATGTTTTACTATTTGCTGTTTTAATTTATTTTTATTATAAACTTTAATTTCTTCTACCAATTGATGACTTGATACGCCACCCTGTTTCTCACGAGCAGAACCATAAATATCTAAAACTATTAGTTCATCTGCATCCAAAAAACTACTAACAAAATCAGAAAACAAGGCTTTGGTACGCGTATAGGTATGAGGATGAAAAACCGTTATTATCCTCTTCTTTTTAAAACGCGCCCTTAAACCAGCTAAAGTGCTTTTTATTTCACTGGGATGATGAGCATAATCATCAATAATTAAAGCTTTATTAAAATGACCGATAACTTGTGTTCTCCTGGTCGTCCCCTTAAATCCGGCTAAATGTTTTTTAATATCCTGCCAAGAAACCTTTAAGGCTCTAGCTGAAGCAATAACAGCCAAAGCATTATAGACATTGTGTTTACCAAGCAAACGGATTGAAAATGTTCCTTGACCAGCAAGCTTAAAAAATTGACGCCCGCCTCTCATTTCTAAATCATAGGCGACATAATCAGCCTTGTCTTTTTCTATCTCAACATCATAACTAATAACCCTCCCTTTGCAGTGTGAAGTAATTTTTCTTAAATTTTTGTCGCTATGATTAGCGATTAAGAAACCTTGAGACGGTATCTTTTTAATAAAATCGGAAAAAACTTTAATGTAACTTTTTTCATCAGGAAAAAAATCTGGATGATCAAATTCAATATTATTAATTAAAGCCATCTGCGGATTAAAATACTTAAGTTTGTTTTGATATTCATCAACTTCAGCTACAAAATAGCGCGATCGACCAACAAGTGCGCTACCCTTAAACTGCAAAACACTAGAACCAACTAAGACATTTGGCTCTTTGCCTGCTTTTTTTAAAACATAGCCTAGCCAAGCTGAAGTGGTTGTTTTGCCGTGGCTACCACAAACAGCAACGCCATAATAGTCATTAAAAGTCTGACCCAGGCAGGCTGCATAAGAGATAAGAGGGATATTTTTAAAAATCACTGGATTACTTAAAATATGAGCCATTTCTGGATTATTTTGCGGTGTAAAAGCTGAAGAATGAACTATCATATCCGGCAAAGGATAAAGATTTTTCTTCATTGGTGGAGTAAAAACTCTAATTTTTTCTTTTTTCAAAACAGCATCAGTTAAAAAAGTATCTTTAATATCAGAACCGCTAATTATATTTCCCTTTTGTTTTAAAAACTGAGCTAACATAGTCATGCCAACTCCTTTAATTCCAATGAAATATATTTTTTTATTTTTCATATTCTTTTATATTACCCCCTCTGCGCCCACAAACTATTTCCCAAATTAAAGCACTGATATTTAAAGCTGCTCTAGTTTTCATAATCCGACTAATGTTATTGGCTAAAGATAAGCGTTTATCCTCGTCAAGCAATAATTCTTTTATCTGCTTGGTAAAAGAAACGGGATTAATTTCTTTTTGATTTAAAACAAGCGCCGCCTTATTATCTTCAAAAACAGCAGCATTTTCTTCTTGATGAGAATCAGGCATAGGAATTAAAATAGCCGGTTTAGCTAAAGCAGCTAGCTCTGTTAAAACACCAAGTCCACAACGAGAAACGACTAAATCAGCCGCAGCTAGTATAGAAAGAACCTCATTTTGGCTTAAAAATTCAAAAGAATAATAGTTTACCAATTTTTCCTTCATTTCCCTGCCTTTATTCTTACCGGTAAAATGAATAACCTGGCAAAAAGGAATAAGGTCAGAAAGAGATTCAAAAACTAATTCATTTAAAGCCAAAGCGCCAGTTCCACCGCCAATAACCACTAAAAGCGGCATGTCATTTCTTAAACCATAACGCTTTTTAGTTTCCTCTTTGTTGTTTTTATAAACACTAACATCTTTTAAGGGATTCCCTGTCCAAACAGCCCTATGACCATAATCAGCAAATGATTTTTCAAAACTAATAGTTATAACCCGAGCAAATGGTGCCATTAATTTATTAGCTAGTCCCGCCCTTATATCCTGTTGATGCACTAAAACAGGAATTTTTTTTATAAAAGCCGCAAAGACCAAAGGGACGCTAACAAAGCTACCGGCAGTAACTACTAAATCAGCTTTAGTTTTCTTAAGTATTTTAAAAGATTCAAAAAAAGCAATAATTATTTTAAATAAATCAAAAAAGTTATGAAAAGAAAAATAACGACGCCATTTCCCACAATGAATAGGGATAAACTTAAATAAAGCTCCTTTAAAATCAGCTACCATATCTTTTTCTGGGCCATCGCAGGAGCCAACAAAAAATAAATTTAAAGGCTTCTCTTCCAGTAAAAGTTCTTCAGCTACAGCCAGAAGCGGAGTAACTGAACCACCAGTTCCACCACCAGAAAAAACTATATTAGAGGTATAATTTTTTTCTTGTTCATGGTTATCCATAAAATTATATCTATCAAACTAACGCCGATAAGACTGTTTAGTCTGTTTACTGATATTAACTAAAATTCCCATTGCCAGCAAGCTGGCCATAATTGAAGATCCGCCAGCAGAAATAAAAGGCAAAGGTACTCCTGTCATAGGAATTAAATTTATCATCCCACCTATATTTAAAAAGGTTTGTACCGACAACCAAGCAACTATACCAATAGCTAGTATGCTGCCATAAAGATCTGGCGCAGCCCTGGCAATTAAAAGCCCCCGATAAAAGATAAAAAGATAAAGTAAAATCAAAAGAGAGCTAAAAACAAAACCAATCTCTTCAGCAATAATTGGAAAAATTGAATCTCCCCAAACTTCAGGTAAATACATAAACTTTTGACGACTTTGTCCTATTCCCCTACCAAACCAACCACCAGAGCCAATTGCAATTAAAGATTGATTAATCTGATAACACTTATCTTGGGCACTATAACTTGGATCCTTTAAACATTTAAACCTATCCATTTGATAATTATCACCTTTTAAACTAAAAACGGAAAAAAGAACCAAGGCGAGTAAGGCGCCAGTTAGAAGGAGGTGAAAAATCTTGCCGCCACCGGCAAAAAAGACCATAACCGCCATAGCAACAATAATACATAAAGTGCCAAGATCTGGCTGCAAAAACATTAAAACCGAAATAAGGAATAAAACAATTAAAAAAGGAATAATCCCAGAAGAAGCGCTATTAAGCTGGCCGCCCTTCGCTTCTAACCAGGTCGCCAAATAAATTAAAAAAGAAAGCTTTACAAGCTCTGATGGTTGGAAAGAATAACCAAAAATATTAATCCAACTACGAGCAGTTCCATATTCAGCTCGCAGGCCAGGAATAAACACTAAAATAAGTAAAAGAATAGAGGCTAAGAGAAAAAAAGAAGCAAATTTTTTCAAAATCCGATAATCAATTTTGCTAACTAAATAAAATAAGCCAACAGACAAAATAATCCAAACAAACTGACGAAAAAAATAATGATAAGTATTGCCAAAACGAGCATAAGAGACAACCGATGAAGCACTAAAAAGCATCACTAATCCAAAAATTAGCAGAAAAAAGACCGCACTAATTAAACTTTTATCAGGCTCATGTTCGTTTGGCCGCGTATTAAAAATTTTTTTTCGCCAAGTTTTTAAAAACATAATTTATTTTCAAAGCACAACAATTAAACTAAAATTTCTGATCAAGGAGAAAGATAATAAGGCCAGTAACTGCTCCCATGGCTGATATAACCCAGAAGCGCATCACTACTTTAGCTTCAGACCAGCCAACTGCTTGAAAGTGATGATGAATTGGTGATGATAGAAAAACCTTGCGCTTAAACAAACGTTTAGAAATAAGTTGAATAATAACTGATAAAGATTCAATTATAAAAACAAGACCAAAAAATAAAAGCAGTAAGGCATTATTGGTTAACATGGCAATAATACCAAGTGTTACCCCTAGACTCATCGCTCCCGTATCTCCCATGTAAAAACGAGCTGGCGGAATATTAAACCACAAAAAAGCAGATAGAGCACCAATTATAACCGCACAAAAAGTGGCTAAATCATAACGTCCTAGAGAAAAAGCGATAATACCATAAGAAAGAAAAGCAACTAGCAATGTTCCCCCTGACAAACCATCCAAACCATCAGTCTCGTTAACAGAAAAAGAAGTTGCTACTATCACTAAAATAAAAATAGGAATATACCAAGGACCAATTTCAAAGTTTCCTAAAAATGGAATATGAAAAATCGTCCAATCAAGTTTAAAATAAAACCATAAAGCGCCGATAATAGCGATAAAGGTATAAACAAGCAAACGATGGCGCAATTTTAATCCACCGCCACCTTTTACTCCCTTGCCACGAACATCCAACCAATCATCAACTAAACCAATTAAGGCAGTTGCAATTAAAGCGCCCAGTGGTAATAAAGTTTCAGAACGTGATAAAAAATTCAAATGCCTAAAAATACTATCAGGAAAAACATCGGCAAAAAAAGAAAATAAGATAATTAAAATAAACAAAGTTCCCCAAATCAAAACACCCCCCATTGTTGGCGTTCCCGCCTTATGTGCATGAAGTTCACTAAAAATAGGAGTGGATCCACTATTTCTAATTTGCTTCCCTAATTTATACTTATATAAAAAATGAGTTAAGATTGGCGTAAGTAAAAAAGAAACAGCAAAGGCTAAAACTGAAAAAAATAGAATTTTAATTAAGTAGAATCCTAACATAATAGATTAACGAAAATTAATTAAATAAACAGACAGAAGAACCAAGCTTAGAATAATACTAAAAAGCAAAGCCCCTCCTAAAAGATAATTTATCAAAACATTTAAATTTTTTCGCTTATAGAAAAACATTAGCAGTATAAAATTTAAAAACACAACTATTAAGGCTAGTAATGGGTAGTAATAAATATAGGCAGCTGGGGCGACAAGATCTATCCCGAAATCAATATTATAATGTAAAACTACAATTTTCCCGCTCAAGATTTTTTTAATAAAAAAGGCTTCAAGCCACAAAATAAGCTGATAAAAAGACAAGAGAATGACATAAACAACCCCAGAGCGATAAGAGAAAATTTCCAAAAAAGAGTCCTTTATTTTCTCTAGACGGGAATAAAAACGAGCATAAAAACTAGAATAAGACATAAAATCGGAAATCTAAGAATAAGTCTTTAAAATAAGGCTTAATACAATTATTCTAACATATTTTATAATAATACAAAATACGCTATAATAATAGTACTATGGCAAAAAAAATTATAAATAAGATATTTAAATACGCTGCCTTTAAAGAAGCTAGCGAAATATCTTTAGAAAACAAAAAACAAGGCATTTCTTTAGAGTACTTTTTTCAAGGAAACGAAAGTCATTCTTTTACCCTGCCTAAAAAACTAGAAAAAGACTTAAATAATAGTTTGGAGCAAATTTTTAAACTAACCTCCAATGAACTTGTTAAAAAAAAATATTGTCGTTTTTTGGATTCTAATTATCGCCTCAGTTTTTATTTAAGCATTACCCCCTCTGAATTTGGCAATAGAATAACAATCAAAATAATCCCTAAAGAAAAACAATTACTACGCCTTAATCAATTAGGCATGGAAAGAGAGCAACTTAAAACTTTGAAAAGCTTACTCAAGAAAAAATCCGGACTAATTATTATCAGCTCACCTGATAATCAAGGAAAAAGTACCACCTTAAATGCTGTTATTAAAGAATTAGATAGTCCAAAAATAAGTGCTTATTCCCTCGGACTTAACCTAGAGAATGAATTTGAAAATATAAATTGCCTTGAGGCAAACAATTATAATTGGGATAAAATCCTTAACCTCGATTCAGATATTATTATTGCCCCGCTTAACTCAGAAATAAATTGGCAAAAAGCTATCACAGCCGCCAACACTGGTCGATTGGTATTAGGGCTTGCTAGTTCTGATTCTAGCTGGAAGATACTGGAAACAATTCTAAAATTAAAAAGACCTCTAAAAGAAAAAATAGACAATCTTCATCTTATCATCAACCAAAGAATATATCCTTTAAAAAGAAGCCTGAATGCAGGCAATAAAAAAAAGCGCTTATCTAGAAAAAATATTGCCTTATTTGAATTTTTAGAAATAAATAAAAATATCAAAAATTTTTTACTAGAAAGCAAGTCTAAAAAAGATAAGTCAGATTTTTGGCATAAGACAGCTAAGCTAGCTACTATAAATGGCTATCATTCCTTAAAAGAAGATTATCGCCATAAAAAAAAGAATGGTTTAATTGTTTAAATATGAAGATAAGTTGCGTTGTTCCCGCTTATAACGAAGAAAAAAAGATAAAGACTATAATTGAAAAATTACAGTCTTTTAGCGATGAAATAATAGTTGTAGATGACGGCTCAAAAGATAAAACCTTTACTATTGCCAGCCAAACTAAAGCGGTGGTTGTAAGGCATATCATTAATCGTGGCCAAGGAGCAGCGCTAAGAACCGGCACCAATTTAGCGCTTGAAAGAGGTGCTGATATAATAGTTCATTTTGACGGCGATGATCAATTTCAAGCCAGTGACATCCCTGCCCTTGTTAAACCTATTTTAGAAAATAAAGCCGATGCTGTTTTGGGCTCTCGTTTTTTGGGAATAGACTCTAATCTCCCCAAATTTAAAAAACATGTCATTATGCCGCTTGCTCGTCTCATTAATCGCCTTTTTTTCAATATTCGCCTTAGCGATCCGCAAAGTGGTTTTCGCGTCCTAAGTCGCAAAAGCGCCAAGAATTTAAAAATTGAAAATGATAGGATGGCTCACTGCAGTGAGATAATCCATCGTCTTTTTCAAAACGGAGATAGGGTTGTAGAAGTCCCTATTAAAGTTATCTATCATGAATACGGACAAGGACTAGGTGGTGGATTTAGGATATTAAAAGATATTATTATTCAAAAATTAATTAATTAAATATTGTATATGCTTCAACAATTTATCGCCATTATCATAATTCTATTCTTCCTGCTTCGTCTTTTTAAACAAAAAAAGAAAAAAGAAATAAATGGTAGCGAATTTTTACTCTGGCTTATCTTCTGGCTTTTAGCCCTAGCTGCTATTATTTTTATTAAAAAAATTGATGCCTTACTTGCTATATTAGGTTTTTCCGGAGCAGCGATAAACTTCTTGGTCTATTTAGCAGTTTTAGTTTTACTTTATCAAGTTTTTCGCCTCCGTCTTAAAATCGCTAAAATGGATAAAAACATAAGTAAGCTAAATGAAGCCTTAAGCTTAAAAAAATAATTACATGAAAATAGCTTCTATTGTCTGCGCCTATCCCCCTTATGCCGGCGGTATGGGAAACAGCGCTAAACAAATAAATGAATTGTTAAGTGATAAACATGAAATAAAAACTTTTACCCCTTATACAACTAAGGCTTTTTTACGTTATGGCCATGGGGCCTTCTTCCCCCAACTACTTTGGCAATTAAAAAAATTTGATTATATTTATCTTCATTATCCATTCTTTGGCACAGCGGAAATAGTTTGGCTTTTTAAAATTTTTCACAAAAAACAAAAATTAATTATTCATTACCACATGGACGTTAAAGGTCTTAGTTTGTTAGCTAAAATACTAAGCCTGCCTAGTCGCTTGATTTTAAGATCTCTTTTAAATCAAGCTGAGACTATTGTTTGCGCTAGTTTAGATTATATAAAATCAAGCTCAATAAAAAAATACTATTTCAAGCATAAAGAAAAATTTCAAGAAATTCCCTTTGGTATAGATATAAAAAAATTCCAACCTAAACTAATTAACCAAAAACAAAAAAACAAAAGCCTGGCCAAAGCTCAGGCTATTATCCGCTATGTAAATGATAAATTCATTAAGCGTGACCTTAACCTACTTTTTGTTGGTGGTTTAGATCAAGCTCATTATTTTAAAGGCATAGAAGTTTTATTAGAAGCCCTTTTTCTAACCACTAAACGCAATTGGAAATTAAAAATAGTAGGCGATGGCAACAGAAAATGGCGCTACGAAGAACAAGCTAAAAATCTGAAACTAGAAAATAAAGTTGAGTTTTTAGGACGTTTGGAAGAAAAAGAATTAATTCGATCTTTTCAAAATGCTGATTTATTTATTCTCCCTTCTATTAACAATAACGAAGCTTTCGGTATAGTTCTAATTGAGGCTTTAGCTTGTGGCGTCCCAGTCATTGCTTCCAACTTACCAGGAGTAAGACGAGTCTTTACCCCTAATAAAGAAGGCCTAGTGGCGGAACCACAAGATAGCCATGATTTAAAAAAGAAAATAGACTTTGTTTTAAACAATGAGGACTTGCGCCGAAAAATGGCAATAGCGGCCAGAGAATTAGCCGAAAAAAAATACGATTTAAAAAAAATGGAAAATGAATTAAACAAACTTTTTAAATAAATGAAAATTGCTCTAATAAACAATCTGTATGGTCCCTTTAGTCGTGGCGGTGCGGAAAAAGTGGTCCAGAAAATGATAAATGATTATCAAAAAGATGGTCATGATGTTTTTCTAATAAGCACTAAACCACCAAAAGCTAAAACACCCCTAGAAAATAGCTGTCTTTCATATTTTATTAATTCTCATTATTTTAATCTAGCAAATTATTGCTTTTTTTGGCGACTAATTTGGCAACTTAACAATCTTTTTTTTCTTAAAAAAATTTATAAGAAAATATTAAAAAAAGAAAAACCAGATTTAGTAGTTACTCATAATCTCATGGGCATAGGCTTTAGATTACCAGCTCTTCTAAGAAAAATGAGAATAAGGCACGAACATTATTTACATGACATTCAGCTTCTTCATCCATCGGGTTTAATAATTTTCGGCCAAGAAAATATTATAAATAGCTGCTTAGCCAAACTATACCAATTTTTTACATCCCGCTTTTTTGCTTCACCTTTTAAAGTAATATCCCCTTCTCATTGGCTTTTAAACGAACACCAAAAAAAATCATTCTTTAAAAAATCTAAGCTGATAGTTAAACCTTTAATGATAATAGATAAAAAAGAAGAAAAAACAGAAAACAAACAAATAGCTAAAAATTTCTTATTCGTTGGTCAAATTGAAAATCATAAAGGTATTATATTTCTGATTAAAACTTTTAAAGAAGCTTTAAAAATAAGGCCAGAGATAAAATTAAATATAATAGGAGATGGTACTGTGCTTAAAAAAGCTAAAGAAATAGCTAATGATACATCAGCTATTAATTTTCTAGGAAGACTAGAAAGCTCTGATGTCTATGACTTTATGAAAAAAAGCGATAGATTAATAGTTCCCTCTTTATGTTACGAAAACTCACCCACCACTATCTACGAAGCGCAAAAGTTAAATTTACCAGTTATTGCTGCTAGAATAGGCGGAATACCAGAAATGATGCTACAACAAGATATACTTTTTAAACCAGATGATAAAGAAGACTTGCAAGATAAAATTTTAAAATAATTACTTTATTTTAAAACAGCACTTAGATAAGTGCTGTTTTTTTAATTTTATGAAAATAATCTTTAAGCGGCATGAAAACCTTGCAGACGTTTATTAGCTTCAATGTCAAAAATTGTTTTCTTTAAACCATTTTCTAAAGTTACCACTGGCATCCAGCCTAATTCATCTTTAGCTTTCTTTATATCTGGTAAAACTAATTCTGAAACAAACAATGGGCTATCTATATGAGTAATTAAAGACGAAGAACCAGTCTGTTTGCAAATTAAAGAAACTACATCTGCTAATTTGACATCTAAATCAGATCCGATGTTAAAAGGACCTGGCAAATTACTATTCATAATTTTAGAAACAGCATCTATAGCATCTTCTATATAACAAAAAGAAGAAGAAAAATTTTCCAAACCAGGAATAATAATCTCCTTATTATCAAGCGCATCATTGATAAAGTCTGGTATCATTTGATCGTCATTATGTTCCATGCGTGGCCCATATATTCTAAATAAACGGACTATTTTAGCATCTATATTATAAATAGAACGATAATTATAAACTATGGTTTCAGCAAAACGCTTACCTTCATCATAAGCGCTGCGCTCAGATAAGATATCAACCTGGCCAAGTTCGCTTTCTGTAAATTTTAAACTAGGTTCATCTTTATGACGAGGACCATAAATAACCGAAGAAGAAAATTGCAAAAATTTTGCTTCATAACGCCGTGCCAGTTCCAATAAATTCATGACCACAATTGAATTAGCCTTTAAAATATCCAAGCGATTATCTAAAAACTTTTTAGGAGACATAGGACATGCTAGATTGTATATTTCCTGTATGCCCTGAAATTCTATCTTAAATTTCTTAAGAGATTCGTCCGCTTCAAAATCAAATGGCTGGCTTAAATCGTGATTGATAAAGACAAAATCAGGATTAGCTAAAAGATGATCTATATTTTTTTCGCTACCGGAAATAAAATCATCAACGCAAATAACTTTGCAGGTTTTTACTAATTCATCGCAAAGATGTGAACCGATAAAACCAGCCCCACCAGCGACAATAACATTTTTTTTGTCAAAAATAATTTGCTTAGGCATAAGTTATTCTTATTTAATTATTTATCTTTATTATACCAGGCTTAACGCCGCCAGCAAAATCGCTTGAAAAAGCATAAAAAGATTCAAGTAGCTGGCCCGCATAATTAAAAACACGTACATGTGGCGTAGCACCTGGTGCCGCGCCAAGAATTATTTCGCTAAGTCCGTCATTATTTAAATCCCCAGCGGCCACTCTAACCCCTCCATGCCAATTCTTTCCATAAGCTAAAAACTTCTTCTGTACTTGCCCATAATTGTTAAAAATCTTCACTTCTGGATTACGGCCAAAACCAGGGGAAACAATTATCTCTTCTTTATTACCATTATACCTACCATCCAAATTAGACACGGTTAAATAAACGCCACCACGAAAATTCTTCTCATAAGCTAAAAATGCACCAATTATCTTGCCATAGCGATCAAAAATTTTTACATGCGGCTCTTCTCCGGCACCATAAGCTACAACTATTTTATCATCACCATTCCCCTCTAAATCACCAGCTGCAATACTTAAAGAGCCACGATACTCGCGCGAAGCGGCAAAGAAACTTCTTTTTAATTGGCCATTTAAATCAAAAATTTTAACCTCAGAAGGACCACTGGAAGCTGGCGTAACTGCTATTTCAGAAATAACATTGTCAGTTGAGCCAACTAAAGCAATGTTAAGACCGCCTTTAAAATTATTCCCGTATTCAACCGGAAATTTTTTTATTAAATCACCTTTTAAAGAAAAAATTCTAACCTCAGCTTCTTCGCCTGGAGCAGAACCAATAATAATCTCTTCTTGTCCATCATTATTTATATCCTCAAAAACCAAACTAGAATCAGGCGCTATTTTATCAAGCCAAGGAAAAGAACTTATACTATCACCGCTGGCTGAGGTTATTTTTGATTTTTGTCCTTCTTCTATTGGCATTAAAATCAAGCGTCCAAGACGACTATATAATTTCCCCTTAGCCATCTCAACTGCTCGCAAAACATTAAGGCGACCGGCTCCTACTTGATTTGGATAATCAGGATTTAAACGATCAATGTTATCACTGGAATTTAAAACAATTTCAATTATTTCTTGGCGGCTTAACTCTGAATTAGCTTGAGCCACTAAAGCTAAAGTTGCTGAAACTAAAGGAGCTGCCATAGAGGTGCCAGACCAAAAACCATCGTAAAATTTATTCAAATTATTATTCTCATCAAGCGGAGTAATGGTGCTAAAAAAACTTATACCCGGCGCCGCTATATCAACACAACGTGATCCATAACTAGAAAATGAGGCTTTTTGATCAAGAGCGTCAGTAGCGATAACACCGATAACCATATTCTCATTATTTAATCCATCATAGCAGGCTGGATAAATCGGCGTTTTAGAAATATCGTAAGCACGTCCACTGTTTTGTTCATTACCAGCGGCTGCTACAACAATAGCTCCTTTTTTATAAGCACGGGCAATTGCCTCCTGTACGCTCTGGCTATAGGTAAAGTTAACAAAACTCAAATTAATAATATCAGCGCCATTATTAGCCGCATAATCAATTGCCCTTACCACGTCACTAATTTTTCCCGCCCCTTCATCATTTAAAACTCTCAGTGGCATAATTTGCGCCTGCCAAGATACTCCAGTTACACCTTCATAATTATTACCGCGAGCAGCTATAATACCGGCCACCATAGTCCCATGTGATACTCCGGCCTCCGTCCAATTATCTGAAACCTTAGGATTTGGATCTGGCCTATTAATAACAAAATCCCAACCGTTATAATCATCAATAAAGCCATTATTATCATCATCAATATTATTATCAGGAATTTCTCTTTTATTATTCCAGATATTACCTTTTAAATCAGGGTGATCAATGCTAACACCAGAATCAATAACGGCAATTATCATATCAGGGCTAGCTGATATTTTTTCCCAGGCAAGGTCAGCTTTAATTTTAGATAAATACCATTGATTACGATAAAAAGGGTCGTTGGGGATAACAACGGCCAAAACAGGCTCAGCTAGAGCGATAAAAAGCAATAAAAAAAAGGTGATTATTTTTTTCATATAACACCTTCATCATAGCACAGCTTTTATTTTTTTTACAGACCAAATAAATATTTTTTAAGAGAAATTTTCTAGTTCTCTTAAAGTTTCTTCAGCACATTTGCGCCAACTAAAATTACGACTTTGAGCCAATCCCTCCCCTCTAAGATGACTACGTAAATCATTATCACTAATTATTCTATACATAGCACGAGCAATATCATATTTATCATTCTGATTAAAATATAAGATTGCCTCTCCGGCGACTTCTCTTAAAACAGGTAAATCAGAAGCAATAGTTGGAATACCGCAAGCCATTGATTCTAAAATAGGAATACCAAAACCCTCATGTTTAGTGGGGAAAACAAAGGCACTAGCAGCATTATAAATATAAGGCAAATCTTCTTCGTCTACCCAACCTGGAATTAAAACATCATTATTTAAATCAAATTCCTCTATTACATATTTTACCTCATCAAAACCAAAACTAGCATTACCAATTAAAACTAACTTCTCTTCTATCTCCGGATGTTGATCACGCAAAATAGACAAAGCCTCAATTAAAATCGGCGTGTTTTTCTTTTTTTCCAAGCGACCGACATAAAGAAAAAATGGCTGTTTCAAATTATATTTATCCAAAATTTCTTTGGTTTTTAAAGGATCATCAAGTGGACGATACAGTTCATTATTATATCCATTATGAACAACTTTAATTTTATTTTCTTTGGTTTTAGGATATATATTTAATATCTCACGTTTGGTAAATTCAGAAACAGTTATTATTTTTCTGGCATGATGTAGGGCAAATTCCGTTGACCAATAAAGATAATCAACACTATCAGCGCTATAGCGACCAAAAGTGATTATTTTTACAAAAAAATTAACCAGTGGTCGCAAAATATACTGAGTACTTTTTAATCCCTGAGAAAAATACAAATTCTTTTCTCTAAAAAAAGCAACGTCATGAATAGTATTAATAGAATTCCGTGGGCTAAACAAAGGGAGCGTATGCGCAGGAACGAACAAAACATCAGGACGACGGAGTATCATTTCTAAAGACAAACGTCCTAAAGTCCAAAAAGAATTAATAGGCCAACGCAGATATTTAAAGATAAAATTAGGATTATCTTTTACAATTGCTTGTAAATCACAACTAGCCGGGGTGTTTAAATAAAGCCAATAAGTGTTAGTCTTATCAATCTGCGCTAAATTTTTAATAAGATAAAAGGAGTACCACTCGGTACCAGTTTTTCTTTGCCTATTAGCTCTTGAGGCGTCAATCCCTATTATCATAAGAAAAAAAATTCCCGAGACTGGCCCAGGAAAATAATTTTTATTTAGTAGCTAAAATACTGCGTTTGTAAGAATCAAGATTATCTAAAGCTAATCCTGTTCCTTTAGCAACGCAGAGCGTGGCATCATCAGCAATATAAGCTGGGACACCTGTTGTGCGCGCTATTAATTGGTCCATATTGCGGAGCAAAGAGCTTCCACCAGTTAAAACAATCCCCTTATCCATAATATCAGCTGCTAATTCAGGCGGTGTTTTTTGTAAAACTTTTTTCACCGCAGAAATTATAGCTTCTAGCTCGTTTTGAATAGCTTCGGTAACATCATCACTGGAAACCGTAATACTGCGTGGCAAGCCGGTAACGATATCACGACCCCGTATTTCCATGTGTAATTTATCTTCTATATATAAAGCTGAACCAATGTTTATTTTTATTTCCTCAGCGGTAATTTCACCAATAGCTAAGTTATATTTTTTACGTATATACTCTAAAATTGCTGCATCAAATTTATTGCCACCAACTCGAACAGAAGTAGAAGCAACAATGCCTCCTAAAGAAATAACTGCCATCTCAGCTGTACCGCCACCAATATCAACAACCATGTGGCCCGTAGCTGAGCCAATAGGAATATCAGCTCCAATAGCAGCTGCTACTGGCTCTTTAATAATATAGGCTGCTTTAGCACCAGCTGCGATAGTAGCTTCAATCACCGCTCTTCTTTCTGTAGAAGAAATTCCAGCTGGAACTGCAACCATAACTTCTGGTCTAAATAAACGGATACCGCCTAAAGTCTTATTGATAAAATAACGTATCATGGCTTCTGTTGCTTTATAATCAGCAATAACACCGTCCTTTAAGGGTCGTGAAGCAGTAATTGTATCTGGAGTTCTACCTATCATATCCTTAGCCTCATTACCAACTGCTAAGATTTTTTTATCAGCAATAGATACAGCAACAACGCTCGGTTCGTTAATAACGATACCGCGCTTTGGCAAGTAAACTAAAGTATAAGTTGTCCCGAGATCAATCCCGATTCTTTTAATAAACATATAAATCTAGCTAATTCATCTTAGTATTTTTAGAAGCCTTAGTCAAACCAAACTCATTCTTATTCAATATAATCCCTATCATCACTTTCAACTGCTTCGTCTTGACTTTCTTTATTAGCAATAATTTTAATTACTTTTTCGGCAAATTCAAAGGTGTCAAAATCTTCTTTAAAGAAGACATAATCAGCTCCAATTTCCAAAGAACGACTGCGACTGTCTTCATCACTTAAATCGGTGAAAATAAAAATCTCCTTGTCTCCTAAATCAGAATCGGCCTTAATTCTTTTAACAAGCTCAAAGCCATCTATCTTCGGCAAAATTAAATCAAGAACTATATAATTAGGATCTGATTCTCTAATTTCTGAAATAATCTCTTCAATATCGTTTTCATCAGCTTCGCTGACTTCAACTTCTAAGCCAGCGCCTATAAATTGAGACTCTAGGCCGTATAATAAATTAGCATCGTCTTCAACGATAAAAATTTTGTTGTTTTTCATAATTTTATTGTAAATTTTTTATCTTCTTCCACCAAGCTTCGTTTTCCCTATACCAGGAAACGGTTGCCTTTAAACCACTTAAAAAATCTATTTGTGGCTTAAAGCCAAGTTCACGCTCGGCTTTTGTAAAATCAATTGCATAACGAAAATCGTGTCCGCGTCTATCTGAAACATATTCTATCATGTTTTCATCTTTGCCCATTATCTCTAAAATCTCTCTAGTTATTTCCATATTACTCTTTTCGTTCCCGCCTCCCAAACAATATGTTTCCCCTGGCAAACCTTTATGGATTATTAAATCTAATCCGCGATTATGGTCATCAACATGTATCCAGTCACGGATATTTTCGCCGCGACCATAGACAGGCAATTTCTTCCCTTCTAAAAGATTAGTGATAAAAAGAGGTATTATTTTTTCTGGATATTGATATGGTCCATAATTATTGGAACAATTAGAAATAGTGACCGGCAAATTATGAACATGAAAATAAGCACGAACTAAATGGTCGGAAGCTGCCTTAGAAGCACTATAAGGAGAGCGAGGATTATAAGGAGTTTCTTCGTTAAACTTTTCCTCTCCTGGTTTCAAGCTACCAAAAACCTCATCAGTAGAAATATGGTGAAAACGAATTAAACCATTATTTTTAGCTGCTTCCAAAAGAATTCTTGTTCCTTCAACATTGGTATGAACAAAATCAGCGCTATTTGAAATAGATCTATCAACATGGCTTTCGGCTGCAAAATGAACTATTAAATCAACTCCCTTCACTACTTCATTTACCGCCTCCTCATCAGTTATATCGCCTTTTACAAATCGATAACGCGGATTATTTTCTATATCTAAAAGATTATCTAGATTACCAGCATAAGTTAAAGCATCAAAATTAATAATTTCATCTTCTTCATGTTCTTTAAGCCAATAATGAATAAAGTTAGAACCAATGAATCCGGCGCCGCCGGTAACTAGGATTTTCATAACTTAATTTTTTAATTTTTTTAAAATTTCTTCCGCCTCACCTTCTTTATATTCTTGTCCGGGCCATTGTAATAAATTATCTCCTTCTATTCTGGGTACGATATGAAAATGAATATGAGGAATAACTTGTCCAGAGATAGCATCATTGTTTTCAATTACGTTATAACCTAAAACACCTAAACGTTCTTTTAATTTAGCACCAATTTTTTTAACTACTAGAATAAGGGCGTTTAAATCTTCTTCACTTATACTTTCCATGTTTTGATAATGATTTTTAGAAATTACCAAAACGTGTCCAGGATTAACTGGTTTTATATCTAAAAAAGCCAAAACCTTGTCATCCTCATAAACTTTATACGCTGGAATTTCCCCTTTTATTATTTGACAAAATACGCACATAAAAAATTAGTTAATTTTGTAAGGACTATTTGGATCACTTTCCCACCTAATTTCATCTATTTCTTCCTTTTTTAGAACTCCCTTGTAAAGCTTGTCAGGGAAATTAATAGATAGCGCCGGCGAAACAGATACACATTTATAACCATGAACAACGCCAGGTGGAACCACAACTGTACAAGGATTACTTTCGCCAACTAAAAGCTCTAATTTTTCTCCCTTACTTGGCGAATTTTCTCGTCTATCCCAAAGATAGAGCATAAAATCACCACTACCGGGAAAAATAAAATAATCAGTTTGATAAACATGTTCATGCGGACCACGAGCGACTTGAGGTAAAGTTACACTCATATAAGACATGGCGACATTTACATCCGCTTCATCGCGACGATAAATTTCCATTAAATAACCCCTATCATCTTCATATTTTTTTAACTCTTTTATTATTACTCCATCTATCATACTATTGTTTTTTTATATTTTTCCTCATTAGTCCATCCTGAGCTCCTAGATAAGAAACTTTATGAGCAGCATTTTGAAGGGCTAGTGTTAAGGCTTTATCAATATCGTACCATTTGCTATATGAAGCAGCAAAAGAGGAATTAAAAGCATCGCCAATTCCAGTTGTATCTATTCTTTTCTTTTCTTCTTTTATGCCCCGTCTATATATTCTTTTCCCATCATAGGCAAAAACACCTTGAGCGCCTAAAGTAACTACCACTATTTTTGGGCCAAAACTATATAATATTTCTAGTAATTTAGAAGTATCATTTAAAGAACGCCTACTTAAATTACGATGCTTAGGCGAACTTAAAACTAGTTCAATTGCCTCATCTTTATTTAAAGCAAAAACTTCTGTCTTTTTTAAAAAAGGTGCTAATTTTACTAAACCAGACCTTATCTGCGCTCCGCCTGGATTCCAATACACTTTAGGACCAGAGGGTTTTACAACAGAAAAAACATTTTTTAAATCAGACTGCCAAGCACCAGAAAGAGAGGCTAAATAAATATTTTTTGTTTGTGAAAAAATCTTTTTATCTTTATCATCTATTTTTAATTTTAAATTAGCGCCACGTGAACCAAAAATTATTCGTTCACCGCTTGGTGCAATCAAGATAAAAGAAGAAGCACTTTCCTCATTTTTATACTTTTTCACCAAACTAATATCAACTCCATTATTTTTTAAATTGTCCAGTATTAGCTGACCATTATAATCATTTCCTATACTGCTTAAACAAGCTGTTTTAAAAGATAGGCGAGATAAACAAACAGCAGCGTTGGCAGCTCCACCACCATATTGATAATGGAATCTATCTACTTTTATCTTTGCTCCATATTCAAAAGCTAAAAGTTCTTGACGCAATACGTCCTGTTTATTTTTCACTAAAATTCCCTGATCGGTAAAAAAGGAAACGTCGCGAGTTGCTCCACCGATAGTAATAAAATCGTACTTCATAAATAATTATTTAAAATCTATCATAAAAAGACTTACTCTCTAAAAAAAATGGCTTAATTCTTTTAGAAACAGCGGCTGCTAAATTAAAAAGAATAAGGGCGAAAAACAAACCCCACATGCCCTGATATAGTATTGTCAACCAAAAACTAGTTTGACCTAAGAAAATTATATTATAATCAGCGCTAAAAAGATATAAGAGGAGAGCTGATAATAAATTATAAAAAATTATAGCTATTAGCATTAAGGCTAAAAAAGTGTAAAGAGAACGATTAGTTAACCAATTTTTTAAAACCCACTGAATAAGTAATAATGTAGCAAAAAAAAGAATGAGATAAAAGCCAAAAAAATTAAAAGATAATAAATCTAAAAAAAATCCAGAAATAAAAGCTGTTAGTAAGGAGATATTAAAATCTAAAAAGAAAAGAAAGAAAACTAAACTAGAAAGCAATAAGTTGAATTGCCGCCAAGGACTAGGCAGGGCGCTAATAAAAGAATACTGAAAAAGCGCTAAGACCAAGACTATAACTGCTAGTATTAAAACTTGTCCTAAATGCTTGGTCATAAATTATTTAAAACTAAGGGATAATAACGCCAACCACTGTTAAATTATTCAAATTAACTAGCGGTTCTATCGTTGCATCTTGCCAAACTTCATTGCTTTCATTACGAATACTAATAATTTTCCCTATTACTAAACCACGAGGAATTTTTTCTCCCAAGCCAGAAGTAATAACTGTATCGCCAATAGAAATCTTTTCAAGTTGAGGAATGTATTCCATTTTTATTGTTAAACCTAAATCACCATCAGTCGTTCCCTGCGCTCGACTTTGATTTTGAATAGTTGCTGCTAATTTGCAACCATCACTAGTAGTTAAGCAAATTTTAGAACTAGCCTCTTTTATCTCAATTATCTTACCGACTATAACTCCTTCTTCAGAAACAACTCCTTGCCCTAAAGACAGGCCATCGCTTATCCCTCTATTTATAACTAAATCTTGTCTTTCCGAGGCTCCTTCAAATAAAGATTCGCGAGCAACAACTTCAGCTGCTACGACCTTAAACTCTTTCTGACTGGAAAAATTAAGTTGAGCGCGTAATTTTTTATTTTCTTCTACCAGCTCTTGTTGTTTAGAATTCTCTACCACTAGCCGCGCCAATTCTTTTTGTGTCTCTTCTAATTTAAGCTTTAAATATTCAGGGCTGTCTTGATCAAGTTGGCCATGATTGAAAAAACTCCCTAAGTTATAAAGATACTTCCCGGCTGGATTAACATAATTATTAAAAACTTTTTCAAAAGGTTTTAACCAAGAAAAAGAATAAAACAAAATTAGCGTAATTAAAACGACAAGAAATATAAAAACCGGATTTTTCTTATTTAAAAATTTCATTATTAAAAATTATTCTGCATTATTAGCTAATACAACTTTGTTTAAAAGTTCTTCATTGCCTAACAATAGCCCGGTGCCACGAACAACACAAGTTAAAGGATCATCTACTATTTTAACGGGAATTTTTGCAGCTGTTGAAATTGCTTGATCTAAACCTTTTAAAAGAGCCCCTCCGCCAGATAAATAAAGTCCGCGCTCATAAATATCAGAAACAAGTTCTGGTGGAGTTGTTTCTAATATAGTTTTAATAGTTTCAATAATCTTAGAAACAGTTCTACTTATAGCCTCTCTCACCTGCTTGTCGCTTATCATCACCGCTTTTGGTAGTCCAGTTAGAAGATCACGACCACGTACTTCAATTTCTCTAGGTTCTTCAAAAGGAACAGCTGAACCAATCTCAATTTTTATCTTCTCTGCTAACTGTTCGCCGATTAAGATATTAA